>JAADIG010000068.1 GCA_013151445.1 Actinomycetota bacterium | reverse complement strand
CACCGGCCGCGTCCAGGGCGTCGGTTACCGCTACGCAGTGGAGCGCGTGACTCAAGAGCTGGGTCTGGTGGGCTGGGTGTGGAATGTGACGGATGGCTCGGTCGAGACGTGGGCACAAGGCGATGAGTTCAATCTGGAGCAGCTCGTCGCGTTCATGAGGCGAGGGCCGCGACAAGCTTTGGTCCGATCCGTAGACATCCTGTCCGTCAACCCTGATCCCTCACTCCGAAGATTCGTGGTGCGCCTCTGACGTGCACAGCACATCACCTGAAACGTTCACCGCGCAGCACCAACATGTGGCGACACGTGCAGGCTGCTGAGAAGAAGACAACGTATGGCGACATTCCAGCCGGCTGCTACCACGGCGCAATCGATGACAGCCTGCATCCTGCAGACGAGATCGGCCGCACAGTCGGCCGGGGGTTTCTGGCCTCACGGTTGCGGGTGACACCCAAACGGGGTACCGGTGGCGACTTATGGTTGTGAGGTGGATGTGGAACGTATGATCGAGGTTGGTTCGGAGGCGGGACTCTACGCGAGGTATCGCACTGAACTGGTTCGGTTCGCTACTGCGCTTGTTGGACCATCGGACGCAGCCGACGTGGTGTCGGACGCGATGCTGTCGCTTCTCAAGAGTGGTGAGCTTGCCGAGGCCGAGCGGCCGGCTGCGCTCATGTATCGAGCGGTCCTCGCAAAGGCCAACTCGATGCATCGCAGTGTGTTTCGGCGTCGTGCTCGAGAGCAGCGTTTCGCGCAGCGAGTGACCATCGAAGATCCGGAGCTGCACCCTGAGGTCGTGACGGCCGTTGTCGCTCTAAGTCCACAGCAGCGTGCCTGCGTGTACCTCACCTACTGGGAAGACCTCGCTTCGAAAGATGTGGCTGAGAGGCTCGGAATCGGCGAGGGAACCGTCAAGCGCTACCTGGCTCGTGCTCGGGCGAGGTTGCGGGAGGTGCTCAATGACTGACCAAACGACTACAGCTCTGAGAAGGACAATGGCGACCATCGTCGATGTCGCCCCCGATGCCCCCGAACTACCCGCTGTCCCGGCCGCGGTATCGCCTGCCCGGAGATGGACACCGACCCTCATCGCGGCGGCGGCGTTCATGGTGGCGTTGATCCTTGGCGTCGGAACGGTGATGCTGATCGGCCTGGGCGACGGTGAGGGGGTCGCGCCGGGATCGTCGGGTACAGGTGTCACTGAGTTCGATCCGCTCACGGCTGAGACGGACGTGGTTGCCGTCTTCGATGCAGCTGCCATCGAACTCGATCCGCTTCTGCTCCCGGCGACCGTCGAGCAGGTCGCCGGGCTGCAGGGAGTGAGCGACGTCGCGGTCGTATCTGCCGATGATCTAGGCGCCTTGCTGGATTTGCCGGTCGTCCCCGGCCCCGGGATCGTCGTCTCGACGTCAGGCGAGCCAGACGTCGCCGAAGAAGTGGCCATGCAACTCACTGACGGAACGATGGACGCACTCGTGCAGGTGCTGTTCTTCGCCGCGGTAGGCGAAGCCAGGGTCGAGCGAGCGATCGATGTGCTCACCAGGAACGCCGTGCCGTTGGTCGATGGACTGTTGCTTGCCACACCCTCTGGCCCGGAACCTCAGTTCGACACCGGACCGCTCGGTCAGGAGATGCTCCTCGACGTGACCGACGATGAGGAGTTCCTCACTGAACTCACAGCCTCCATTCCCTCACGTGCCCTTCTCGGTGAGGGGTTCCAGAATGAGTTGGCTGGAACCCCCGTGTACCTGGG
Source organism: Actinomycetota bacterium (assembly GCA_013151445.1). Taxonomy (GTDB): domain Bacteria; phylum Actinomycetota; class Acidimicrobiia; order Spongiisociales; family UBA5794; genus BMS3BBIN02. The sequence goes on along the minus strand of JAADIG010000068.1, from coordinate 1,471 downwards.
TCACGTCGGCGAGGTCCACGGCATCGTCGCCCCGTTCCGATCTGACAAGGGGGTCCTGATGATCTGTGATATTCGAAGCATAGGTGCCAGGACCACCGGCATGGGGTGCAACGATCTGCGGGATGGCGGGTGGGTCGAGGATGGAGTGTTGAACGGCCGCATATCTATCGGTGCCACGTACTCGGGCGACTCGTCTGAACCAGCTGCGATCACATTCACCGCTCTTCCCGAGGATGTGTCTGTCGTAGCGATAGAGCTCGAGAACGGCGGCGATCGCTACTGGCAGCGCCCAGTTGGCGGATCAGCCCTGTTCGTCGTCCCCGGGCGATCGAACATCTCGTTCACTGTTACGACGTTCGACTCGACTGGGGGGATCGTGACAACCGAGAAACGCTCGCTGTCGCCGTAGACGTCACAGCCCGGCCGGCCCATGTCCGGAATCATGTTTGGCTGCCAGTCAAGGAAACCCCATCCCGAGTGATCCCGCCCTATCCCCCGCTATCGCAGAAACCCTTGTGCCCATTGGGTTCTCGTCCCGTTGCGTCCCAACGCGTTCGGTTGCGTGTTCCCTGGTTTCCGGACTGATAGGCGCCGTATAGGCGCCGTCCGCCGTGGGCAGTGGACTCGTGGCTTCACTCTTCGAACATCGATGCCCACTTCCGGTTCTCAGCGGCTGTCCACCGTCCTGGATGTCACCGCTGGTCGTTGATCGCTTTGATAGCGTCGATGAAGTTGGCGAGGTATGGGGAGACATCGGTAACCGGGCGAAGCTCGAGTGTTCCCCCGGATGGCTCCCATCGATGTCCAGCAACGGTCACAATGTTGCCGCGATACGGAACGCGGACAACCCAGTCGGTGTTGTGGCGACGTGGATAGACAGGACTCATCTGTTCCCCGTCGATGATGATTCCCAGCGAGTCCGTGTCTGTGTCAACGTCGGGTGTGGGACCGAGAGGGGGGAGGTCCAGCATCATGGTTTCGATCGGTTCGCGTCCGGGGACCGATACGTGGACCTCGGCGCGTGGGGTCGTCGGGTCGAGAGGGTTCCCGTAACCGAGCCCAAGGCTCACGGTCACACCGTTCCTTGCTCGGTAGTCTCCTGTCGATGTCGGGGACGGCAGATCGTCCCCCACGAGTTCCAACAGTGGCAGAGCGGCATCGCGGAAAAGACGCTCACACTTATCAAAGACACCCTGGAGGCGTTCCGCCGCCGACGAGCCTGGCGGGGACTCGTCGAAGCCATCGCCTCGGTCACTCCACACGATGTCGCCTCCTGACAGTCAGTCACGTCCACGCGACATGCTCGCGCCAGCTGGGACCGGTTCTGATGTAGACGCAATGTAGCCGCGGCGCACGCGCAATAGAAACGAAGGAAGGGGGCTGACATGGGGGAATCCAGCAACCACAAGGGATCCCGGCCGTGGGCGCTTCTGGGATCGAGCCAGTGACCTCTGCCGTGTGAAGGTCTCTG
>JAADIG010000148.1 GCA_013151445.1 Actinomycetota bacterium | reverse complement strand
GGGTCGACAGGACCGCTTGCGAGGGACTACGGAAGCGGTGGGGTGAACACCACCACACCGGTGCGGCGCACACCGCCCAGCATGACAATGCGATCTCCCCAAGCCACCGCGCCACGAAAACTCATTTCGGGGAGGTTCTCGGTATCCATCTCCGACCATTCGATGCCATCGGGTGACGTCCATATCGCGGCAGTGACCTTTTCGTCCGCCCCGACGAGCACAAACTCAGAACCGGTCCACACCGCTCCGACGGCTCGCATGGCACGCGACTCCTTGAGGGGTAGCTCGACACGGTTCCACTCGGACCCATCGTCGCTCCACCATGACACCGGAAAATCGGTCGTACGCAAGCTTCCCCAACCCGGCCGCTCCGAGCCCGCGGCGACCAGCCGGTTCAAGTTGGAGGCGAGGTCCAGGACTTCGACCCAGTCACCCGGCGGTGGATCCGCCTCCGCCTCGAGCCAATCGACACCATCGATAGTGACATACGAAAACAGGACCCGCGGCCGATCGCCGCGCCGCCCGACGAGAACATAGTTGTCTCCAAGAGCAGCGATACCGGCGTACTCGATAAATCCACCACCGAACTTGTTCTCGTTGTAGACGTTGGCGAGCTCGGTGCCCGAAAGTGTGAAGACGGTGACATCGGAGTCAGTCGTTGCGTACGGCTCCCACCGATTGCCATCGATAGCAATATGAATCTGACCGTCGCGACCGGTGATCCCACCGAGTGCGCCAACTCGGAAATCGCTGTAGTTCGTGTACTGCAGGGCCTTCGGGTCGATCCTGTCAGGTTCACCGATGCGCTGGTCCATGCCGGTCTCCGCCGGCCCGAGAGCCACTACCTCGCCGTCGGCCGCTCCGACAGTCGTCACAAGCCACATGTCGCCGATGGCCCCGTCGGCACTCACCCCATCAACAGGGGACGGACTGAACAATGCGTACAGGTCGCCGTCCACATTCGCCAACACTGACTGACCTTGAACCTCATCAATACTGCGACCTCCGACACGGACAGGCATGCCCAATCCAGCGAGATCAACGAACTCCCACGTCCGCCCGTCATCGGTGAACGCCAGGACGACCGCGCTCTCCTCGGTACCCGTCGTCGAGAGATCACGGCCCGAAACCCAGAGGCGATCGCCGACGACGACCGCATCGTGTGGCCAAAACCCCGGTTCGACCATCTCCCAATCAATACCGCGGATTGGCGGGACTGTCGTGGACGTTGTGGTCGAAGTCGGAGCGACCTCAGCGGTCGTCGACGAAACGACGGACGTGGACCCGTCGGCTTGAGGCGCGCCCGTCGTCGACGTTCCAGGTTCGACACTCCCCCCGCACGCGGCCGCCACCAGCGCTACAACTGCGACAACTACAACCATCTTTGACCGAAGCATCGATTTGGCAGACATCATGCCGATGCTCCGCACCAGATTCCTACCATTCCCCAACTCCTCATTGCTGGCAACATACCGTAGCAACCGACACCCCTCCCGTTCTTGTGACGTTTCGACGCAACTATCCCACCGAAACGTCACAAGAACGGGAGGGGGAGGCCGCGTTGGTACAATTGGGCCGGAAAATCAGATCACCGCGACCGGCTTTTGATCCGGAGGATGCAATGGGATCAAGCCACCCGGATGCAATGTTCGCTCTCGTGTCGCGCCCCGACGGTCTCATCATCGCTCGCGGATCGCTTTGGCGCGTCCGTAATGGACGTCTGCGGGCATGTGGTACCCAATACCGAAAAGACGATGCTCGTCGTTGCATCACACAAAGAAACCGTGCGTGAAGACCGCCGGTCCAAATCCGGTCAGCCCGACCAAGACGAGTATTTCAGTATTGGCAGCACCTCAACCAGTTAGTTCCGCGGACGTGGCCCTTCCACCGCGTTAGCGCATCGACGAGATTCATCGCGACATGTTCAGGCGCGACGTCGAAAGTACAGAAACCGTATTGATTCCGGGCCACTACACAATGTAGTATCGATCGCGTGATGAAATTATGGTGGGTGGTTATCCCGGCAGTTCTACTGTTGGCGTCGTGCGGGGGCGACAGTGAGAACACGTCATCTTCAATCGCCCCTGCAGAGAGCACCGTTGACTCTAGCCCGACAACTCTTGGCGAGAGCCCGACTACGACACCGGAGAACGTCACGACCGTGCCTCCAGTCGAGCTGCCTTCGGGAGAGGATATCTCGTCCTGGCTCGATGAAGGGCTTCCGCTTCTGGTCGATGATGCGTATGAAGCGGCTGACAAATGTATGACGAACGCGGGTTATCCAGACACCCTCGTCTACTACGACACCGATGTGATTACGCTGCCGTATTTTGGAGTCACAGCGGCGCTCGACTACGACTATGGCGTAAACCCAAGCGGTTGGGAGGTGGTGCCGACCGCCACGCCAGAAACCATGACAATCCTATTCGGGGAGTCGGCTCTCCCGGAGGTTGATGGTGACGTGGGCTGGGGATCGGGCTGCTTGGCCGACGGATTCGCCGGTGTCTTCGGTGATAGTCAGATGCCTTACTTGGATCTCCAAGCGCTTATTGCCGAGGTGGAAACAACGGTTGCAGCTTCCGACGAAATGACATCTGTTTGGAAAGTATGGGGCGAGTGCGCACCGGAACTCGTAACTTTGACCGCGACGGGACAGCCGGAGGGGGATTTCGACTTCTGGTACCCACCCGAGGACTGGTTCCCAACCGAAGTGTCCCAAACGATCGACCTCGTGAGCTCGGTGAAGGACCACGTGATCGAACAGTTGTACGAGACCGGCCTCTCCGCGGAGGAATACAGCGACGCTGTTCAGAATCTCTACGACTATGAGGGGATGCTCGACAACATCGATCAGGTCTGTCGGGTGCGTGCGGACCTCGACAACGTCGAGGAGTCGGTGTTCAAGCTCGAGTTGGAGAATGCCTATGCCGCTAACCCCGAAGCCTTCCTGAACGTGGGGTACGAGCAGTGACCAGAATGTGGAACCGATTGACCATGATCGCTCTGACGTTCGTATTGGTGTCCGGTGTATTGGGCGGGCCGCCTCGAACAGCAGAAGCTGCAGAGATCTACGACCTGGGTGGAGATGACACACTCGTCTGGTTGACCCCGTGGGAAACCAAGATGCTGTACGCGACCCTTGACAACCCTGGCGGCGTTCGATGCTCCGTCCCAGTTCTGCCTTCCCTCGTCTCCGACGTCGCCGAGAAACTGAATCGGATATGCAGCGGTGTGAAGGGTCTAAACGACATATCCTTCTACAACGTCAAATCCCATCTCTACTTCGCCTCGCTGAACGGCGGATGCGGCGCTTTCGTGATCGACGACGCGCCGTGGCGGTGGTGGACAAAGTACCGACCCGCTAAAACCGAGGCGGCAGGTATCAATACGACGCATGTTTACACACCACCGGGTAGGGAAACGGTCGTAGAGGGCATAAGTGTCGTGTGCACAGAGTGGGTCAACCCAGCTATCGAGTCGAATCTCCTCCAAGGCGAGATTCCGCCCCCCACCCCCCCGACGACGACACTTGGCCCGTCGTTGACAGGGTGAGGTGGATCCACACCTATATCGAGGCAATCTCAACCATTCAGAATCACGGCGTTTGTACGAAGGCGACGGCACCGGGACTCAGGGGGCGAGGTGCGTCATCCAGCCATTCTCTACGCGTCACCCTCACAAGACAGTAAATCATCTACACGACCCGTCTCACACAAGGGTGACCCAGAGGGCGTCTACCGAAATACGGCAGCAATCTCGACGCCCCGAAACCGTTCTTGTGACGGTTCGTCGGGACTATCCCACCGAGACGTCACAAGAACGAGAGAGGGTCGACGCGTTGGTACAATTGGGCCGGAAAATCAGATCACCGCGACCGGCTTTTGATCCGGAGGATGCAATGGGATCGCCACCGAGAACACTCCGAACCGGGGGCAAAAGAGTGCAGTCCGACCACCCCGTCTGGCGGCACCATCGTGTTCGTCGTGTGGCGGTGAAGCGGTGAACACGTCGGTGAAAGCGGCACTAGCCGCCCCCTCAACCGGCAAGGGAGTCATGAAGGACCCCTGGCTTGATCGAACAAAGGCATTCGCCGGCCGTTTCTCTGTGCGTACGAAGATCATCGGGATCGTCCTCCTGCTCACCACGATCCTGGGTCTCGGCATCACCTGGCAGGTGCGCAATGCAATGAGCTCGCTCGTCGAGTCGGAGCTGACCGTTCGCGCCGAAACAATCGCTCTGGAAGTCGCTGTCCACGTTGCCGACCCAGTCGCCAACCAGGACATCGCAACCGTCGCAGGAATCCTTGAAGACGCCGTCTCAAGCCACCCGGATGCAATGTTCGCTCTCGTGTCGCGCCCCGACGGTCTCATCGTCGCCAGGGCCACCACACCCTCTGTGGGAACACCGGGTGACACGCTCACCGACGTCCTCGCCGATCAGTCGATCCAAGTAGCGGGGCTTCACATCGTTTCAGTTCCCATCCCCGATCAGGGCGGAACCGTGACCTATGGACTCACGGACAAAAGACTGGAACGGACAGTCAACGGTGTCACACTCCAACTGCTGTTGACCACCCTGTTCGTTGGGGCGATTGGTGTGCTCGCGGCAACCCTGCTGACCTGGCTGCTCACACGACCCATCGTCGACCTCGTCAGGACGACACACAAAGTAGGTGAGGGTGACCTCACCGCCCGGGCAACGGTCGCATCCGAAGACGAAATCGGGGAACTTGCCGAAGCGTTCAACACCATGGTCAACGAGCTCGAGACGAGTCGATCTACCATCGCAGAAACCGAGCAAATGCGTACCCTTCTTCTCGAACGCCTCATCGGTGCCCAGGAGGACGAGCGCAAACGCATTGCTCGGGAACTGCACGACGGGATAGGACAATCGTTGACAAGCATCATGCTCGCGTCCAGCCTCATCGCCCGATCAACGTCGAAGGACGAGCGGGACGACTACGCGACCCGTATCCGCGAGGCGTCGGCGGACACGCTCAAGCAAGTACGAAGACTTGGGAGGGAACTGCGTCCGAGTGTGCTCGACGACCTTGGTCTTGGTGCGGCCCTGGATCGGCATGTAGCGGAGTTCCAACTTCGCTGTCCGGAAATCTCCACCGAAATCCACTGTCACCTCCCGACACGCCTGGAACCGCTGATCGAAACGGCGCTGTATAGAGTGGTGCAAGAGGCCATGACGAACGTTGCTCGCCACAGCGGAGCGAGAACGGTGAGCATCCTCATCGGCCTGCGTTCTGGGGCCGTGCGTGCGATCATCGAAGACGATGGCACCGGGTTCGATCCCGACGCCGTACGAAGCGACGGAGCAAGCGTCGGGATCCACGGAATGCTGGAACGCATCGAGCTGCTCGGCGGCAGGCTCGATATCGAGAGCTCCGACCACGGAACGACGATCTACGCACAAGTACCGCTTTCGAGCAACGCACCGGTGGGGACATGAGCACACTGCGCATTGTTCTCGCCGACGACCACGCCGTGCTTCGCTCCGGTCTCACCGCACTCCTCGAAGCCGACAACGACATCGAAGTGGTAGGAGAGTCCGGAGACGGCGCAACCTGCGTCGAACAGATCATCGCACTCGACCCGGACATCGCGATCATCGATATCAACATGCCTCACTGCAACGGACTCGAAGCTCTCGAAACCCTCCAGACCGTCGCCCCGCGCACTCGGGTCCTCATCCTCACCATGCACGACGACGTTGAGTATCTACGGAAGGTCCTCGCGTTGGGCGGCGCCGGGTACGTTCTCAAGCATGCGGCGTCCGATGAACTGCTATCAGCAATCCGGACTGTTCAGGACGGCGGGGTGTATCTCCACGCCGACCATGCTCGACTCCTCGCAGTCCCGGATGAAGAACCGGCGCAACAACCACTCGACGAACCCCACCGCCGTTATGACTCCCTGAGCGAGCGTGAAGCGCAAGTCCTCAAGCTCGTCGCCCTCGGGTATCGCAATACCGAGATAGCCGAGATGATCTTCATCAGTATCAAAACTGTCGAGACGTATAAATCTCGACTCATGGAGAAACTCGACCTGCACTCCAGGGCGGCGTTGGTCCGGTTCGCTCTCGATCTCGGTTTGCTCGACTAATACTCGGCCACATCGCGCGCATGACCGCGCCACACGACGGCCCTCGATGACCATCCGGATCCGGCGTGTCGGGGAATTCCCCTACACACGAACCACCGATTCAAGGGGTTCTCCCGCTACCCCCGCGCTCAGCGATTTGGTCCAATGAGGCGTGAACATTCCACTCACCCGTCCATCACGCTATGACAGGCCACGATCGAACGGCCAGAAGGAGTAGCAATGCCCGAGATCACCCGACGAACGTTCGTCAAAGTTTCGGCCGCGGCAGCCGGGACGACAGCCGTTGCGTCGAAATTCCTCTTCGGAGGTCTCGAAACTGTTCAACACACCGACAGCCTTCTTCTGGCGCAACAGCTTCAAGAAGACACGGTCCACACCACATGCTGGATCGGCAAGCAGGACTGCGGAATTGTCGCCCGCAGAATCGACGGTCGAGTCATCAAGCTCGAAGGCCTTGAGGCACACCCCAAGAACCGTGGCACCCTGTGTCCGAAGGGGACCGCACAGATCGCCGCGGTGTACGACCCGCAGCGCATCAAGACACCGCTCATCCGTACCAACGCCAAGGGCCAAACCGGCGAGTTTCGGGCCGCCTCATGGGACGAGGCTCTCAACCTGATCGCCGAAAAGACCAAACCGGTCCTTGAAGAAGACCCGAAGCTGTTCCTGTGGCAGAAGGGTCGCTCGAAGGCCAAGGCGTTCTACGACAAGGCCTTCGTCAAAGCAACCGGCGCCACCAAGCTCGGCCACGGTGCGTACTGCTCCGATGCCGGCTACCGGGCTGCCGAGTACAACCTCGGCTGCCACGGAGTACTCCACCCGGACTTCAAAGAAACCCGCTACCTCCTGTCGTGGGGTTGGAACATCACCGCAGCCGGCGGCAACAAGACCTGTTGGATCACCTGGCCGCAGCAAATGCTCGATGCCAAAGAAAAGAACGGTCTCAAGATCGTCCAGATCGATCCACGTCTCCGCCCCGCCGGTCCGCACGCCGACGAGTGGTTGCCCATCAGACCAGCGACCGACATGGCGTTCGCACTGGCGTTGTGCCGGGAACTCATTCAACTGGGTTACCTCGACGAGCCCTACCTGAAGAAATTCACCAATAGCCCGTACCTGACCGGCCCCGACGGGCTGTTCCTGCGGGCCGAGGTCCCCGCGGACGCCGAGGAGGGCACCGTCGGGAAGGCTCTGGTGTTCGACCTGACGACAGGCGCAACTGCACCATTCGACGAGGCGGATGATCCGGCACTCACCGGCGCCTATGTAATCGACGGGGTCACGGTGAAACCGTCGTTCCAACTGTTCATCGAACATGTCGAGAGCTACACACCCGAGTGGGCCGCAGACATCTGCGGCACGACCCCCGACAGGGTGCGCGGCATCGCCGAGGAGTTCGGTCGCCAGGCCCAGATCGGATCAACCAAGGTCGTTGACGGCATTGAGATCCCCTACCGGCCGGTAGCCATCATGGCGTACCACATGGCACAACAGGAGCTCGGATTCCAGACGCTGCGGGCAATGATCTCCGTAGCCATGCTGGTTGGAGCTCCGGGTGCCGTCGGTGGCCAGCTCGTCGACTTCACATGGAAGGTCCACAAGAACTACGCCAAGTTCGAGAATCTGTCGGTGAAGGAAGGCCCGTACGACTACACGCTCGGAAAATCGAAGTTCTTCCCGATCAACACCGGGTTCCCTGGCATCTTGACCAAGGTGATGCAGGACCCCGCAAAGTACGAGGTTGAGAAGCTCCCCAAGATCGCGATGTTGCACTATGTGAATCCACTCACGGCGTTCCCATCGCAAGCGGACTTCCTCAAGACGTACGGCATGTTCGAGTTTCTCTCGGTTCTCACGCCGTGGCTTTCGGAGACGGCCGACTACTTTGCAGATGTGGTCCTCCCAGCGGCCACGATGGAGAAGTACGAGGGACCATCCTCGGCTTCGGATCAGTACATAGACGGCAAGACAATACGTCTCCCGGTTATGGACCCACTGTTCGAGTCACGCGGCGAGATCGACATCTACATTGATCTGTGCGAACGCCTTGGCGTCCTGTACGGCGAGGGTGGATACATCGATCAGGTGAACAAGAACCTCCCGCTCAAGGACGAGTTCGCTTTGCCACTCGACGAGAAACCGGACGTGCGCGACATCTTCGACAGATGGTCTCGGATGGAAGGCCTCGAGGGCGGCATTGAGTTCTTCGAAAAGAACGGCGTGTGGATCAAGGGCCCCGTGTCAGCCAAGAAACGGTATGGATACGCCACCGAAACACCATTCGGAGGCGCCGTCCACCGGCTCTACGGCGAAAGCCTGCTTGTTGCACAGAACAAACAGAAGGAGCTCGGCGCCGACGAGGTGTACTACCGGGACTACACGGCATTCCCAACATGGCGCACACCAACGTTCGAGCAGTCGCCCCCGGAGTACGACCTGACGCTCATCTCGTACCACCTGGTGGTCCACAAACAGAGCCGAACATCGATGATCCCGCTACTCACCGAGTTGAGCGGCAAGCAGCGCCTCGACATGAACCCCCAGACAGCCGAGCGTCTCGGAATCACAGAAGGTGACGAGGTGATCGTCGAATCGCAAAACGCTGTCACCGGCGAAACACGACAGCTCAGGACCGTGGTCGCACTCTCGTCAGGGTTCCGCCCCGACGTGGTCGGTATGCCACATCACTTCGGTGGGTGGAGTCCAAAGAACAACAAGGGTCTCGGACCCTCGCCAAACGAGATCTTCTATACGGGAGAGGGCTACATGGCCTGTACCGCCGACCAGTCATACCACGTCAAGGTCCGAGTACTGAAGGGATAACGAGATGGCAAAATATGCAATGGCTGTCGATCTCGGCCGGTGTCAGGGGTGCCGGGCCTGCATGGAGGCCTGCAAGATCGAAAACAACACACCCCAGGGCGTCTTCTGGATGTACGTGTTCCGGACGGAAACCGGGGAGTACCCGCACACCAAGCTGGACTTCATGCCGCGGCCGTGCCAGCAGTGCAACAACCCGCCGTGTGTCAAGGTGTGCCCGGTTGGGGCTCGGTTCCAGCGTGAGGACGGCATCGTGCTCACCGACTACGACCGCTGCATCGGCTGTCGTTACTGCGAAGTAGCGTGCCCATACGGCGTGAACTACTACAACTGGCGAACCCCCGAAGAGGCGTTCGCCGACTACGGCACGGACTACGGCGATCCGCAGGTCGCTGCGGTGACCGGTGGACTTATCCCGCCCTACAAGAACCCGGACCTAGCCCGTCTTCAGGGCAAGGAACAGCGTCTCACGGCCGGAAGTGCCCACAACGTCGGCGTGATGGAGAAGTGCACGTTCTGTGTGCAGCGGGTTGACAAGGGCCTCGAACCGGCCTGCGTCGACGTCTGCCCGGTTCATGCCCTCCACTTCGGTGATATCGAAGACGAGAACAGCCCGATCTCGCAGTACATCAACCAGCGAACCGGCTTCAAGCTCCTCGAGGAGCTCGGAACCGAACCGAGTGTGTTCTACCTCAACGGTACGCCACCCGGGCCGGACACTCGCGAGATCGAACGACCACTCACGGAGGTGGGATCATGACCGCCGGGACGATACCAACGACCGAACCGAAGGGTGGTCACCAATCGACGGGGGAACTCCCCCAGAAGATCGGTCAACTCTCCCCGAGCTGGATCGTCTTCTTCGTTGCGATGCTGGCGGTCACCGCGGTCGGGTTCTACGCCTATCTACTGCAGGTCAACAACGGACTCATCGTCACGGGACTCCGCGGTCTCGGGACTATGGCCGGTGCGACCTGGGGTCTGTATGTGGCGTACTACGTGTACTTCATCGGTGTCAGCTTTGCTGGCATAACGGTGGCCGCATTGATCCGGATTTTCCGAATCGAAAAGCTTGAACCGGTGGCCCGCATTGGTGAGTTGCTCACCGTCGTGTCACTGATTCTTGGCGCTCTGGCAATCATGGCTGATCTGGAGCACCCGTGGCGGGCCATCGTGAACCTGTTCAAGTACGGAAGGCCACAGTCTCCGTTCTTTGGTACGTTCACGATGGTCATTGCGGGCTATCTGTTCGCGAGCCTCGTCTACCTGTATGTCACGAGCCGACGCGATGCTGCTCTGCTGGCGGAGCGTGATTCGCGCTTCAAGCGTCTCTACCGGTTCCTCGCAGCCGGGTATACCGATACTCGTGCCCAGCGGCGACTCGATAGACGGGTCACGTTCTGGTTGGCGATCACGATCCTCCCGCTGCTGGTGATTGCGCACTCGACCGTCGGTTTCGTGTTCGGACTCCAAGCCGGGCGACCGGGTTGGTTCGGGGCATTGCAGGCGCCCGGGTTTGTCGTCCTCGCGGGAGTGTCCGGGATCGGGAACCTGATCATGTTGGCCGCAATCGTGCGGAGCGCGACGAGAACCAAGGGACGTATCACAATCGATGCATTCTCCTGGCTCGGCAAGCTTCTCCTCGGACTCCTGATCACGTACCTGTACTTCACGGCCGTCGAGATCCTGACGATCACCTACCAACCAGGGGCATCCGAGCTCACCCTCTCTGAAGCACTGCTATCGGGAACATACGCTTGGATTTTCTGGGGAGCGATCGCCTCGCTCGTCATCGCAGCGGTGCTGCTTATCTGGCAGGCGTTGACCCGAAGATGGTCGATCGGACTCGTCGTTGCAACCGGTGTTCTCGTCAACATCGGTGCGGTCGCCAAGCGCTACCTGATCGTCGTACCGAGCCAGACACACGGGCAGCTCCTCCCGTATTCAACGGGAACCTACACACCGAACTGGGTCGAATGGGCCATCGTGTTCGGCCTGTTCGCACTCGGGGCGCTCATGATCGGCGTGTTCATGAAGATATTCCCCATCGTCCCACTCGAGGAGACTGATACACCATGAGAAGATACGTTACGACCATCATGATCGTGGCCGGTCTCGGCCTGATGATCCTGAGTTACACGGCGATGGCAACACCGCAATGCAACACGTCGGTAGCTTGCAGCAATCCGAAGGTGTCATTCGCAGCAGGGGTCTTCATACTCGGCATCGTGATCGCCTTCTCGTCCGCGGTCTTCTACAGCGTGTACAAGGGAACGAAGTGAACAAACTCCCCGAGACGTTCGAAGATCTTGCTCGGTTCCGGCAGGGCATGTACAAGATCTTCAGCGCGGCATTCTTGCCGCCAGTCCCCGAACGTCTCGGGGATCTCATTTCCGGTGCCGACACGCTCGAAGGCATGGGCCTCCCCTATCTCGCGTTCTACAGCGAATGGCTCCCCTGGCGCCAAGCACTGAACTCGGTGCACGACGTGATCGATGTGGAAGTCGAATACGTCCGTATGTTCGCCACAGGTGTTGCTGGCGCCATGAGCCCTCCCACCGAGTCGTCCTACACGGCCGATCCGATTCGTGGCGAGGTAGGGGAGGTTCTCGCAAGGCTTCGAGGCATTTACAACGACTTCCGGCTCGAACCGACGGGAGCGGTTGCCGACACGCTCGATCACGTGTCCATCGAGCTGGAGGTGATGTCGGCCTTGTGTGCCCGAGAGTCCGAGGCGAGGAGCAACGAGAACGAAACCCAAACAGTTATCACCCTCAAGCACGAACGATCCTTCTTGGAGGACCATCTCATGGTGTGGCTCCCCCGATTTGTTGAGCGGATAGCCGTGGCCGAAACGGTGCCCTTCTATGCGACGCTCGGTCCGGCGCTCATGTCGTTCATCCATCACGATCTCGGCGTGGTCCGTTTCCAAACAAAGTCGGCACAGGTGGAGGGGACCATCTCGTGACTCTCGTTCTCTGTGCCGACCACGACACACCCGTGCCACCATCCGTGGACGGCGTCTACGACGCCGTCGGCATCAAGGGCCTGTGCTCCGATCCGACGGCGATCAACAAAGCCGGGGTGACCAATCCCGAAGCTCTCATACTCCACATGGGCGAGTACGACCTCGGATTCGTTCAAAGCGCCCTCCGCAAGGCCGGCGCCGATCCTCTCGGCGTTCCGATCATCACCCTGCCAGACATGCCGACAGAGACCGAACTCGCGATCGCCGGAGGGGGTCTCATCGCACGGCGCCGAGCATTCCCCGGTGCCGGACCCGAGCACGCCAAACTCGTGTGGCCGGAACTCATCTCGCGCCGCAAATTGTTCGCCCTGAAAGTCCCGCAATATGTCGTTGCTCCTTCGATCGAATCATCGCTGTGTGCTGCCGCCCACGGTTGTCGCCTCTGCATTGATTCGTGTCCGAGCGGGGCCCTTACCTACGGCGATGGTGCAATTTCCTACTCGGTCGATACCTGTGTTGCGTGCGGGATCTGCACTACCACCTGCCCGACCGAAGCAACGACGAACCCCTCCGCGACACCACGCCAGATCGTGGCACAGATAGCCGCGATGGTGGCACAGGCCGAAGATCCGATAGGTGTACGGTTTCATTGTCGTGACGCCCAACCTCGGATGTTCGGTGATTCGTGGTACTCGGTCGAGGTTCCGTGTACCGGCATGCTCACTGTCGGATGGCTGCTCGCTCCTCTCCTCCTCGGTGTCGGCGCCGTGAGCGCGGGCCCGTGCATGGGCTCGGGATGTGCACTCGGCAATGACGACCGGTTGAAGGACCGTTGCTCCGAGGCTGCGGGTATCTGTACCGAGCTTGGGATTGGCGCCGACCGGGTACGACTCGCGCAACAAGGCCAGCTCCCGATCCCCGTCGGCAAGATTCCTGCGGAGGCTGTCGGCACGATGCGTGACACGGACGTCTTCATGGCACTGACCACCATGACATCGAGCAGTGCTGTTTCCATCGGCGCATCCGCTGGGTTCGCCGGAATCGTGACGTTGCATGAAGAGTCGTGCACATTGTGCGAACAGTGCACCACCGTATGTCCGCCGAACGCCCTGAAGGTGAACCGCTCGGATGGCTCCATCGAGATCACCTTCGACCCGGGCCTATGTGTCGGATGTTCTATGTGTATCGCGACGTGTCCTGAGATCGAGAAGGGCGCACTCACTCTGGACCGACGGTTCGACTCCGACGCTCTCACCGTCGGACGCCACGTGGTCCGCACCGGATCGACTGCGACGTGCGAGAAGTGTGGAGACCCCATTGCGCCGTCTGCGATGCTGGGGAGAATCCAATCCATGCTCGGTCCCGAGCATGCCGGCACACTCGATCTGATCAGTAGGCGCTGCATTAGTTGCCGGTAGTTTGAATACCGCGAAGGAACCTCCGCAGCACACACCAAAGTGGGACCGGATGACGACTGCGGGACAGCCGTGAAACCGATGGGCGGGACCTGCGGCACCGTCAGTGCGACCAGGATCCCATAATCCTGAGCAAATAACTCAAGGTACAACCTCTGCCCAACCCTCCCGGGGAGGGGTTGTGAGTGACAGTCGCCAGTGTTAATGTCCCCCGGAGGCATTCCTGTTATTGATCTGAAAAGCGCGCGCGACGGGCGATTCTTGACGGTGACAGCCATGCCCCAGAAAACGGAGACCAAGGGAATAATGTAGGCCGCAAGGCCTCGAGGAGACAATCCTATGAAGCGAATGGCGATTTTGTTCGCTGTGCTCGCCCTGGTGGCAGCAGCCTGTGGCGGGGGCAGCGGCGGCGACACCGAAACGACGACAAGCACGGCAGCACCAGCAGCGACTGGCGGAGGCGACACAGTCACGACCAGCTCAGCTGCACCAACATCTGAGAGGCCTGGCGGCATTCTCACAGTCGGCCTCTTCCAGGAGCCCGATAACCTGAACCCATTCCTTGCGGTACAGACTGCAAGCCGAATCATTCGAGACCTCGTTCTTGAGGGTCTTGTTGACGCCGATCCCGGCGGCAACTTCATCCCCGAGCTTTCCGCAGTGCCTTCGGCCGCGGACGGAACCATTTCTGCAGATGGCCTCACGGTCACCTACAACCTGGTTGACGGAGTGACCTGGTCCGATGGACATCCATTCACCTCTGCCGATGTGAAATTCACATGGGAAACAGTGATGAACGATGCCAACGCAGTGACCACACAGAAGGGCTACGACGTCATCGCGTCGATCGACACACCAGACGATCAGACCGTTGTCGTTACGTACTCCGAGCTGTACTCACCTGCTCTGTCGTTGTTCAGCATCCCCGAGGCGATCCTCCCAGCACACGTGTTGGAAGGCGCTACATTCGGCGAGGCGGAGTTCAACCGTATCCCAGAGGGCACCGGCCCATTCATGGTGACCGCGTGGGACTCGGGTCAGTCGATCATTCTCGACGCCAACCCGAACTACCGCGATCCTTCGCGTCCATTGCTTGACCGTATTGTGTTCAAGATCATTCCTGATCAGAACGCGGGCATTGCCCAAATGCGTACAGGCGATATTGACGTGTTCTGGAACGTTGACTCGGGTGTCGTTGAGCAGTTCCAAAACATGGACGGGGTAACCGTTCAGGTAACACCATCATCCAACGTCGAGTATCTCGGACTCAACTTGAGTTCCGGTTCAGACCCAGCACAGCCACACTTCGCATTCGGTGATTCGAACGTGAGAAAAGCACTGGCGATGGCTATCGACCGTACCCCGATTATCGAGGACCTCCTCTTTGGCCTCTCTGAGGCGGCGACTTCGCCAATCGGTCTTGGTTGGGCATCACCAGAAGGTCTGTCGAACCCTCCTTACGACCCCGATGGTGCTCGTGCACTGCTCGAGGCAGCAGGATGGGTTGACAGCGGCGACGGTATCCGCGAGAAGGACGGCCAGCGTCTCACCCTTGAGATCAGCACACCAACTGGTCAGCAAGTACGTGAGCTCACTGAGCAGGTGCTTCAGGAGCAGTTCAAGGCCGTTGGTATTGAACTCGTGATCAACAACGTGCCTGCGGCAACGCTGTTCGGCAACTGGGCAGAAAACGGCAAACTCCAGCGTGGCGATTTTGATATCGCCATGGACACCTGGGGCCCGGATCTCGATCCTGCCGGTTTCTTGAGCATCCTGTTCGACTCAGCGTCGATCCCACAGGATCCAGGTGGCCAGGGATGGAACTTCTTCCGCTTGCAGAGCGATAAGCTCGATAAGGCAATTGCGGACGGTGCCAGCACCCTCGATCTCGAAGCTCGCAAAGCGGCATACCGCATCGCTGTTCAGGAAATCCTCGACGCCGGTGTGTACATTCCGCTATACAAGCGCTCGAAGCTCGATGCATTCAATAACCGCGTTGTTGGATACTCCCCCAACCCATGGGGCGAGGTCACCTGGAACGCTGAAGAGTGGACCATCAACAACTAAATAGTCACACGACTAACACCTGATAGAGAATGGGTACGACTTGCTGAAATTCATACTGAAGAGAATTCTGCAGGCCGTACCCATTCTCATTGGGATATCGTTGGTGGCTTTCATCCTCCTCCAGCTCACACCCGGAGGACCAACCGCCGCATACCGCGGCATCGCAAATATTCGTGGCGAAGACCTGGCCCGCATCGAAGCGGAGCTCGGTTACGACCGCCCGATCATCATTCAGTACTTCTCCTGGCTCGGTCAGTTCATCACAGGAGACTGGGGAATCTCGTTCGTTGCACGCCGACCCGTCTTCGGCCTCATAATGGAACGACTCCCCGCAACGCTTCTTCTTATGGCCGCAGGGATCACCGTCTCACTCATCATCTCGGTTCCCCTCGGCCTACTCGCCGCCATCAAGCGAGACACCTGGGTTGACCACACCCTGACATTCACTAGCTTCGTCGGGTTGTCCATCCCGGTGTTCTGGCTCGGCCTGATGCTCATCATCGTCTTTTCTGTATGGCTTGGTTGGTTCCCAACAGGCGGAATGGGTCCACCCGGCGAGGAGTTCGGCATCCTCACCCGGCTTAAATATCTGACGCTACCGACCACCGCCGTATCCATGGTGTCTCTGTCGTTCTTCACGAGATACCTGCGCGCCTCAATGATCGAAACGATGGATGAGGAATACATGCGGTTCAGCAAGGCACGGGGACTGCCTCCGGTTCGCCGTTATATGCGCCACGCTTTCCGTAACGCCGGGATCCCATTCGTGACCGTAGTTGCCATCCATATCCCTGAGTTCCTTGTTGGTGCGCTCGTCGTCGAGACAATCTTCACATGGCCTGGGACTGGACGGCTCTTCTGGGACTCGGCGTTACGGTTCGATTACCCGGTCCTCATGGGTGTCCTCGTACTGGGGTCGCTCATGGTGCTCCTGTCGAACCTGCTTGCCGACGTGTTATATGGCCAACTCGATCCGAGGGTACGTCTTGACTGATATCGCATCACACGGTGTTTCCGAACAGAACCTTATTGCCCTCCAGCACGACGAAGAGGTGGAGGAGATCTCCAATTGGCGACGCAACTGGCATTCCTTTAGCCACAATCGTCCCGCCGTCATTGGACTCATCGTTCTGATCGGAATCCTCCTCGCAGCCATATTTGGACCGATCCTGAGTCCGTATGACACGTTGACTCAGGATCTAGGTAACCGTCTGCAGGCTCCATCGTGGGCACATCCCATGGGTACCGATGAGCTCGGCCGAGACAGTATGACCCGCATCCTTGCCGGAGGTCGAGTCTCACTCGGTGTTGCGGCGCTCGCCACGACGGTCGCACTCACAGTGGGGACCACGGTCGGATCGATCGCAGGTTTCTGGGGCGGTTGGGTGGACAACGTCCTCATGCGCTTCACCGACCTCGCCCTGTCGCTCCCCGACCTCTTTCTGTTGATCCTGGCAGCATCACTGCTCGGTCCGAGCTTCGTCACGATGGTGATCATCATTGGACTGGTTCGGTGGATGAACGTGGCCCGACTTGTACGAGGCTCGTTCTTGACACTGCGCGAACGAGAGTTCGTCCTCTCCGCCCGGGCATCGGGTACCCGATCACGCGGAATCATCTTCAAACATTTGCTCCCCAACTCGCTGAGCCCGCTGATCGTGGCCGGCACACTCGGTGTTGCCTCGGCGATCATTGCTGAATCCACATTGAGCTTCCTCGGCCTCGGTCTCCAGCCACCAGCGTCTTCTTGGGGCACGATGTTGCGCAATGCCCAACGGGTGATCTTCTCGACGCCGTGGGCTGCGGTGTTCCCCGGGATCATGATCTTCCTCACCGTCGTATCGGTGAACTTCATCGGTGACGGGTTGCGCGACGTCTTTGACCCGCGCGGCACCACACTCAGCAAATCACGGTTCCAA
>JAADIG010000039.1 GCA_013151445.1 Actinomycetota bacterium | reverse complement strand
GATGGTTCGATCGGTTGATCGGAGGAGTCGGGCTACGTCGTGGCCGGCGTGACCCCGAGGAGCTGCGACCCGGCGAGGCCCTCGACTTCTTCCGGGTCGTCGCCATTGATCCGGAGCGACACAGATTGCTTCTGGAAGCAGAGATGAAGGTTCCGGGCACCGCATGGCTCGGGTGGACGGTCGAGTTGCACAACGGGGGTTCGCGGGTAGTTCAGACTGCCAGATTCGCACCGAAGGGCATCACTGGGCGTATCTACTGGTGGGCCCTGTTGCCGTTTCACGCCCCGATCTTCAGAAGGATGGCGATCTGTATTGCCCGTACCGCTGAGCGGCGGAGTACGTTGACGGGCATTGGTTGACGTCCCTCGATCTTGCGTTCGTATCGTCGCTTCGACCGTCGACCGGGTATATCGAGATGATCGCGTCTCATGCTGATATTGTTGGTACATGGATGACGTACGAATTGGCCTTTTTATTGATTATGAAAACCTCGCGATTGGGGCACGCGAAGACCTCTCGATGACGTTCGACTTCGGGCCTATTGCCGATGCCCTCGCCGAGCGTGGACGCGTGGTAGTTCGCCGCGCCTATGCCGACTGGTCCAGATTCCAGGACGATCGGCGAATGCTCACCGATAATCACGTCGAACTGATTGAGATTCCCCAGCGGCGTGGAGCGGTTCGTAAGAACGCAGCGGACATCAAGATGGCGGTCGATGCCGTCGAGCTCGCGTTCGAGAGAGAGATTACGTCACAACGTTCGTACTCTGTACCGGGGACTCCGACTTTTCGCCCCTGGTGCACAAGCTTCGGGAGCTCAATAAGCAGGTCATTGGTGTTGGGCTGAAAGCTTCGACGTCGGCGTTGCTTCCGCCGGCGTGCGACGAATTCCTGTTCTACGAAAATCTTGACGGTGTCGAAGTTCCCCAGGCTCGCGTGCTTCGACGGGGCAAGGATGAGGTGAAACCGCATGTCAAGGATGTCAGCTCGATGGCATCATCTCGCGAACTCTGTCTGGCATCTTGCGATCCGGTGACAAGGAAGTGCGTTCGTCCCAGGTGAAACGTGCGCTCCTGCGGAAGGACTCGACGTTTGCTGAAACGGATTATGGTTTCCGGTCGTTCGGAGAGCTTATGCGCAACCTCGGGGAACGCGGCGTGGTCCAGCTCGATGAGTCGGAGCGTCAGGGGGACCCGGTTGTGTCGTTCCCCGCTGAGGGCAAGGGTGAAGCGAAGGCATTCGAGCTCCTTCGATCGGTCGTTGCAGAGCGGGAGCACGGGGACGGTGCACCCCTGTCTGGCCTCAAGGACCGGATGCGGAAGGCAGACCCGTCGTTCTCGGAGAAGACGTTCGGTTACTCCGGTTTCCTCCAGTTCGTCAAAGCAGCCAACGTGAAAGGTATCGTTGATCTCTCGTTTGACGACGAATCTGGTTCCTACCGGGTAGCCCTCAAGTCCTGACCGCTGCGGGAACGAGGGGATTGCATCACCCGATCGGTTTGGTCGCGAGAATCGAGCACATCCGTGGGACATGGCCCCTCTTCTCGGCACAGATTTCCCGACCCGTCCCTCGTTTGATCATGTCCAGGCCTGCTTTGCACTCCTCCCCGCTTCCCGCAGTAGCGAGCGGTGTACCTCGACGAGTCCAATTCGCCAACCGGCCCGGGTCAGTGCCGATGCGACACCGGGGGTGGACGAGCGATAGTCCCGCTACGTCTCCCAGATAGCTCCCAGCAAAATCGATGACATCGCTGCGCGGGTGCGACCCCCGCCAACCGCATCGATTACTTACCCATCAGGACCAGTATCAATGGGGACGCGGTTGTTCCACTTCGCCATGTTCTCACGCGTGTAATCACCGTTTTGGACCGGCTGCTCGCTCCTCCGCATCAGACGATCTGGATGAGGCAGTTCGTCTGTCGGCCCTCGAACATTCGTCGGGGTTACTGCACGGCGAACGCGAGTTTTGCGCTGGCACGGTACTGCACGATCTTCCCGTCGCGAACCCGTGCGTTGAGCTTTTGGACTTCGACCCCGGTGATTCCGCTGATCGACTCCGCGGCCTTTGCGACTGCCTTGTTTACGGCATCGTCGAAGCTCTCCTCGGAGACGCCGATGATCTCGATAACCTTGATTGCTCCGGATGTGATGAAGTCGGACATGGAGACTCCCTTCCTGTCTGTCGTTCCTGTCGGCCTGAGAGTACCCTGGTCTCGTGAGGCAACGGATCAATTTCGGAAATCGACGGGAGGGGCTCGACCCTTTCTGGGGCGGCTTTCAGGCGCTTCTCGTACCACTGCTTGTGGTGCTCTTGGCGCTCGGCCAGGGTTTTAACTCCTCTGGGACCTTTGGGGATCCGACCACGAGCGAACTGGGGGCGCTGATATTCCTCGTGGCGGTGCCGACGTCGTGGGTGTTCGCCATCGACTTCATTGAGGCAAGCCGTCTTACGGTCGTCGTTGTGGGTTTGGCAACGTCGCTCCCACTCTGGTGGTGGCTTGGACAACGCATCGCCCGACGGGCCCCCTCTTGGCCGATCTGGTGGCTTCGTTTCGTGATCGCGATGCTTGCCTGGACATCGTTGTTCATGGTCGCGTTCGCGACGATCGGGTCAGTGTTTGCCTAGCACCCGAGCACCGGGGGTGTTTCGGTCAGTCCTTGACAATCTCTCCACCGAGGATGTCCTGGACGAGGGTGGTGGGGTCGGTGCCTGCTTCACCAGCGTTGAGAAGATCGTCCTTGTCGGGAACTCTCTCAGGCTCCGTCTCCAGGGAGTCCGTCGCACCTGCTTGATCCGTTTTCGAAGCTCTCTCAGCAGAGCCGGTGGCCGCGCCCGGGGTCGCTGAATCCGTCGCACCCTCGAACTGCACCTCAACGGTGCCGTCGGATGATTCGGCGACAATCCTCCCCACGGCGATCATGAGCTCGTCATCGTGTCTGAGCTGTTCCAGGTGGAAGGGAAGGTGCTCGGGTACCGCAAGGATCAGGGTGGCACCATCGACTCGGCTGGGACTCGCCTCCTTCAGGAGGGCGTGACGACGCGGTCCGACGACGTCCCTCACTCGGGCTACAACCGATGGCCAGATAGCGGAGCACTGCTCAAGGGCGAGCGTCGTCGCGGGTTGCACATCGGCAGGCGGTTGCGCGGCTTCGAGTGGCAGGGGAGTAGTTGTGGAGGTGTCGGAAGCGTCGGGGCCCGGTGTTTCTTCCTTGTGCGTCGCTGGTGGTGCCGGCTCGGTCGTCGGAGGGACACCCATGGCCGGTGCGGCCGTTTCTCCTGGTGGGGCGAAAGAAGCCTGCGGTGCGGGTGCCGCACCGCTGCTCGCCGCGCCGCCGTTCCCCGCGCCGCCGTTCGCCACGGCGGCTGCAAGATCCCGCACGCGGCCCTCAAGGTGTGCGATTCGACTGTCGAGCGCTTCGGCATCCGGGGAGATGTCCGGTCGGGCGAGGCGAAGTACTGCGAGCTCCACGACGAGTCGCTCCTCGCGACCCTGCCGCAGGTTGAGAAGTGCCTCCGCAAGCTGATCTACCGATCGCAGCACGTCCGATACGGGCATCGTTTTGGCAACAGTGCGCCATTGTGCAATCGCATCGGGCGGTTCCTCGACGATCTCCTCAAGGTTCGGAGCGTATTGGGCGAGAAACACGCCACGGAAGAACGAGACTCCTTCCGAGACGAATCGACGTAAATCGGTACCCTGTGAGGAAAGACGGGCGACCAGTCCAAGCGCAGCCGGTGCGTCCTGTTCGACAATGGCCGTTGCCAGAATCGTATAGGCATCGGAGTCCGCAAGACCGAGGGCCCTGGTGACCCCAGCGGCGTTGACGGTGCCCGCGCCCAGGGCAGCTACCTGTTCGAGGAGACTCATAGCGTCGCGTACGGACCCTTGCGCATGGGATGCCACAAGACTGAGAGCCTGCTGGTCGACGGTGAAAGACTCCCGCCGTGCGATTTCGCCGAGATAATTGCCGAGCGTCTCCGCCTGCACAGGATGGAAGTCGAACCGCTGGCATCGGCTCCGGATCGTGTCGAGCACTTTGTAGGGTTCCGTCGTGGCGAGCACGAAGACAACATGGCCCGGCGGTTCTTCGAGCGTCTTGAGTAACGCATTACCGGCTGCCCGCGACAGCATGTGTGCCTCATCAAGGATGTAGATGCGACGGGCCCCACCGGCCGCGGCCACCGTTCCTACATTGATACGGATCTCGCGGATATCCTCAACCTTGTTGTGAGAGGCCGCGTCGAGTTCAATGACGTCGAGAGACGTACCGGAAGTTATGCCTTCGCACGAAACACAGGAGTTGCACGGCTCACCGTTCGCCTGCGGGTCCGTACAGTTGAGCGCCTTGGCTAGTAGCCGTGCCGTCGTCGTCTTTCCCGTGCCGCGCGGTCCAGCAAACAGGTAGGCGTGGGCGATTTTCTCGTCAATGACCTCGCGCGACAAGGTTTCGGTGACATGTGCTTGGCCGATGACTTCGTCGAAACGTTGGGGGCGGTACCTGCGGTACAGAGCTTGGTGTTCCATATGCCTTCGATGGTAGTGGCGTGTCACCCGATTGGTGTCCCCACGGCTCAGCGGGCTACACATACGGAAATACCCGGATTTTCGGAACACCCCTAATACTGTTCGCGGCGGAGTAAGTAAGGCATTCCGAAAGACATACAAACATGCTGCGCCGATGGGGAGCGGCCACGACCGCGCTGGTCATGGTGCTCACGATCGCTGGTGCTGGGCTTGCACTGGCAGACGACATAAATGTTCCGCGAGATCGAGGCAGAGTTGCGATCGCAGCATCTCTTCCTCTCCAGGTTGACGCCGGAAATGGTCTCCAGCCGTCGTTCCGACGACGCCTGACAGCTAGCGAACGAGAGATTGCGCTCTTTTTCGGAGGTGCGGGTCTGATCGTGTCGTCCGATCCGAGTCCCGGACCCGACTGTGCTGGGCTTCCACCGCTGTACTGCACGGCGTTGCCCGACGTCGAGCCATCGGTCGCCGTGCTCGCAGCCGATCAGGTTGGTATCAACACCGACGAAACGATTACGCGCCTCGCTGCCGGCTGTCTCACTGCGGGGCCTTCCACCCCGGTGTCATCAACGACTGTGGTTGACCGCGACGGACCCCTCCTTGGGACCGGGGAGCGCGTCTACAAGTATCGAATCGAAGTCGAGGATGGACTGCCGGTCGATCCCGGGTGTCTTTCCACGTATGTCGGCCTCGTGCTTGGTGACCGGCGAAGCTGGATCGGTGCTGACGATGTTTCGTTTCAACAGACGTCCGGGTCGGACTACAACTTCAGGATCGTCTTCGCCTCCCCGAATCTGACCGACCGTCTCTGCCTTCCGCTCCGTACGGGTGGCAAGTTGTCGTGCCGAAGCGGGAATCGGGTCGTTCTCAACTTTATGCGATGGGAATCCGGTGCGGATGCGTTTGGTGACGATCTCGCAACGTATCGAGCGTATCTCCTCAATCATGAGGTGGGTCACCGTATCGGGAAGAACCATCGGTCGTGTGGTGGCGTGGGCGAACCGGCACCAGTGATGGCGCAGCAAACCAAGGGTGTCGGGGCATGCACCGCCAACGGTTGGCCATTGGAACGAGAACTGTGATCCGATTCGACCCGTCGACATACCACTAGGGTTCTGCGATGCGACTTGGAATCGATCTCGACGGCGTAGTAGCCGACTTCAACACTGGGTGGATACGGCTCTACAACGAGCAGTTCGATGCCCAGCTCACCCGTTCGATGGTGAAGACGTGGAATGGGCTGCTTGACATTTCTCATTTCGAAACGATGGGCGAGTTCTGGCAGTGGGCACGACAGGGCGACGGTCCGTCCATGTTCCGTCACCTTGATACGTTCGACGGAGCGGTTGAGTCGCTTGTGGAGCTGTCGAGGGATCACGACATCGTGATCGTGACGACAAAACCCGACTGGGCGATCCACGACACCCTTGCATGGCTGTCCGACAACCAGATTCCGACCAGAGAGATCCACATCACGGCGGAGAAATGGCGGGTGAGTTGTGATGTCTATCTTGACGACTCCCCGGAGCAGGTGGAGACGATCCACCTTATGCGTCCTGATCGCGTGATGTGTCGATTCGTCCGTCCCTGGAACACGCCGGTAGAAGGCACCCTCGACGTGGGTGACTGGCCGGATTTCCTCGCAATCGTCGAGAGTCTCGCGACGACAACATAGGGGTTTCCCGGCGACCCATGAGCGCGAAATCGAACTACCTGTCCAATGGCCTCGATGTCGTTCCAATGTGTAAAAGCGCGGCGAATCGCCTAGCCTACGGGTTCGGTATGGGCGCCCGAGGCCCCCGTGTGACTCCAAAACTAGACGGAGGATCGTCACAATTATGAAACTAAAGCGAATTGCGCTGCTTGCTGTTTTTGCTCTCGTGGTAGCCGCCTGTGGGGGCGGCGATGCGAACCCGACCACGACCACGGCGACCGCGCCAGTTGCAACAACAACGACGGCGACACCTGGCACAACAGCGCCATCGTCGACCACGACAACAACCGAAGTCGACCCAATGGCCGATTGGCCGGACAAGGTCATCTTCGGCTTCATTCCTTCCGAGCGTGCCGACAAACTCAGCGACACCATCACTCCATTCATGGAGTACCTGTCCGAGACACTCGGCATTGAGGTTGAAGGTGTTGTTACGGCTGACTACAACGGACTCGTGGTCGCCATGGGTACCGGAGGAGCCGACTTTGGCGCATTCGGTCCACTGGGCTACGTCCAGGCGCGACAGCAGTATCCATCGATTTCGGCGTTGGCTCAGTCCATCCGATTCGGTTCCGATCTCTATCATGGGCAGTGGTTCACCACCGATCCCAGCATCTGTGAATCCGACCCAGTCATCGGTGGCCTTGAGAACGTCAACGGCGTTCCAACCATCAAACCAGCGACCGAAGTGAAGGCACTCCAGGTCGGTTGGAAGTACAACGATGGCGTTCTTGGTCCAGAGACCCTTGAAGACGGCACCGTCGTCGAGCAGGGCCTCGTCTGCAATGCCAGCCTTGACAAGGTCAAGGGCAAAACGATTGCATTCACCAGTGCGACCTCAACGTCGGGCGCTGTGTACCCACAGCTCCAGTTGTTGAACCTGGGTATCGACATCGAGAATGACATCTCCTACGAGTACCTCGGCTCGCACGACTCCACCGTTGCTGCGGTGTACGACGGTACGTTCGACATTGGTCTCTCGTACGACGATGCTCGTCGTACGTTGCGTAAGGACAAGACGGACGTCGGCACGAAGTTGATCGTGTTCAACATCACACCGGACATCCCGAACGATGTCATCACGGCTAATGGCGATCTGCCGCAGAGTCTCCTTGACGAGATGTACGCGGCGATTCAGACCTATCTCGGGACCGACGAGGGCGAAGCCGTTCTCGACGAGATCTATGGATGGACCGATATTCGTCCTGCTGTTGAGTCGGACTTCGATGTTGTCCGCGAAGCGATTGACAAACTGGGCATCTCCCAGTAGTTCGGTTCGCTGACCGATAACGATGTGAAATGGGCCGCCACAAAGTGTGGCGGCCCATTTCGGTCTTCGGCGGCGTTTGGGAAGATGGGTGGTTGTTTTCCGACCCACCCACCCCGCTTCGATGGGCATCGGCACGACAAGTGTGCCGGTCTCTAGAATCGGCTCATTGTGGATGAAGGGTTCGTGGGAACATGATCGAGTTCAAGAATGCATCGGTCGTCTATCCAAATGGCTTCAAGGCCCTGGAGGACGTCTCGTTGACGATCAACGATGGAGAGTTCGTCGTTGTGGTGGGGCTCTCTGGAGCGGGGAAGTCAACGCTCCTGCGCGCCATCAACGGTTTCGTACCGGTCGTTGAGGGGTCGTGCAACGTCAACGGTCAAGAGGTCGTCGGCGCAAAACCCGCCGAGTTACGTGCCCTGAGGTCCGACGTTGGAATGATCTTTCAGACGTTCAACCTCGTGAACAGGTCGACCGTTATGAACAATGTCCTGATGGGGCGCCTAGCGGCGGTATCGCGCTGGAAGTCGATGTTCGGTTTGTGGCCAGCCGAGGATAAGGAACTTGCGTTGCGCGCTCTGGAGCGCGTCGGCATTGTCGAAAAAGCCTACGTCCGAGCAACGAATCTGTCGGGTGGGCAGCAACAGAGGGTGGGTATCGCTCGTGCCCTGGCGCAGGAACCCAAGGTTATCCTCGCCGACGAACCGGTTGCTTCCCTCGATCCTGTGACGTCGCACATCGTGATGCGCGACCTCAAGAAGATCAACGAAGATCTCGGTATCACGACCCTGATCAACCTTCACTTCCTTGACCTCGCTCGCCAATACGGGCAACGTCTCATCGGGCTGCGGGCAGGGAAGCTCGTCTACGACGGGAACATCAACGACGTCAACGATGAGATTTTCCGCCAGATCTATGGTCGTGCAATCACTCCCGATGACATGTTGCAGGACGCCTAGCGGTGACGATTGCCGACGACCCGATCGTCACACAGAGACCGACCGAGCCCCCTCGTTCAGCGAAGTATGTACTTCTCATTGTCGCTGCGGTCGTTGTATCGATTCCATTTGGGGTGCTTGACCTTGATTCAGCAAGCCGGGGTGCGATCTACGGCGCCATTGCCTACGTCATGCTGCTGATGCTCGGTACGACCAGTCAGCCGACACAACGCAGCGGTTTGATAGACCTGGTGTCATTGGTTGTCGCGGGGGCAGTCGGGTTGAAGTTATACATTGCCCCGATTGCGGCTCGGACAACGGTGATCACGTGGCGTCTGTCGTTGCGTGCTTCGCTCGGATGGTTCTTGTTTGGTGTCGTTGTGGGATGGGTTGTGTACCGCAACCGCAAGGGGACCAATCCATCGGCGATTGTGCTCATCGGATTGGCGTTCGCCGGTGCCGCGTTCCTCGCACTCCAGGCCGGTACGGATGTCGGATACCTTGAGTCGATTTCGAACCGTGCCATCAAACGAGGTGAGTTCCAGAATATCGAGCAGGTATTCCATGTCTGGGTCGGCCTCATCGTGCTCGGTGTGGGTCTTGCGGTAACTACCAGTTTTGTGCTCGGCAACGCAGTCGTTATTTCTGTGACGGCTGCAGTGGTTTTCACGATGCTGGCGTTCAACAAGATCCAATTCTCGGTCTTTGAGATGTTTAGCCGTGCCACCCAGGTAACAACTCTCGTCGACAAGCTTTGGCCGCCTGACTTCACCTGGTCCAAATCGATAGGGCAACCCGAAACCTTTGTGCTGTGGCAGCCGTATGTCGAGACGTTACGTATCGCCGTCGTGGGGGCGACGACGGGCGTATTCCTCGCCGTACCGCTTGCTTTTTCCGCCTCGCGTCTGACAACTCCGAACGCGACGGTCTACTGGATTGCCAAATCGACGATGAACCTGATCCGTACTATTCCGGACTTGTTCTGGGGGATCCTATTTGCCGCGGCTGTCGGGTTTGGTTCGCCGTTCCCGGGTGCTCTGGCAATGATCATGTTCTCGGTCGCCATCATGGGCAAACTCCTCTCGGAGACGATTGACGCAATCGACCCCGGTCCACTTGAGGCCGCGAAGTCGACCGGTGCAAGCCATTGGCAGATGGTGAAATCTGCTGCCTTTCCCCAGGTTGTCCCGCATTACGTGGCGTATGGCCTGTACATCTTCGAACTCAACGTCCGTGCTTCCGTCATCCTTGGGTTCATTGGCGCAGGCGGCATCGGCCGTTTGCTCGATGAACGCCGTAACTTTTTCCAATGGGATCAGGTGATGGCGATCGTGCTCGTGATCTTTGTGACGGTGATTCTCATTGAGATTGTGTCGATTTGGGTAAGGAGGCGAATCGTATGACGGTCCCAGACCTTGCCCCCGATGCCGTCGGCGACACCGAACGACCGATTGAGCCTGATTGGCCGAAGCGACTTCGATGGATTCTCATGTTGGTCATTGGGCTTCCCTTCGTTTGGGGCATCCTCGGTCTTGAACTGTCATGGGGTGCGATCGGAAGAGCGCCCGGGCAGATCTGGGGCCTATTGGGTGGTCTTCTCCCTCCCGATTGGTCAGAAATCGCTGAGAGTTTCAACAAGTTGCTCGAATCGATCTACGTCGCATGGATCGCATCGATCATCGGCGCTTTCTTTTCGTTCCCGCTCGGTTTCATGGCGGCCACCAACATGGCGCCAAATTGGATGACCGGACCGGTCCGCGCTCTACTCTCCGGCATCCGTGCTTTCCCGGAGCTTGTGTTGGCAATCGTGCTGATTCCCGCATTCGGACTGGGTCCGTTCACGGGTGTGCTCGCCATTGGCATCCACTCCATCGGGACACTGGGGAAGCTGACATCTGAGGTCATCGAAGGTGTCGATCCAGGTCCTATCGAGGCGATCAAGGCCACGGGTGGGACCCGGTTCCAGGCCATGCGCTTTGGTGTTGTCCCCCAGGCGATGCCAAATATTCTGGCGTACTGGCTGTACCGATTCGAGATCAACATCAGAGCGTCGGCAGTGCTTGGCATGATCGGTGCCGGTGGCATCGGTGCGGAGATAGTTGGTCGCTTGCGGTTCCGTGATGACTGGCCGAAGGCGGGAGCTGCGCTGATTCTGACAATCGTGGTGGTGTTGATTATTGATGCGATATCAGCGGGGATCCGTCGCAGGATCATCGCCGGACATCCAGGGACCGGACCTGTCTCGCGTACACTGGGGACGATTGTTGGCGACATAACCCCACCAGTGGCTGAGATTCAGGAGGCGTAGGTGAGCGAGTTTCGGCGCCGTACTCGCGAGGACGAGGAGCGGTACGAGGCGGACTATTTGGCGCCGGGGGCGACGTTGTCGAGCCAGTCTCGGGGTCGTGCAATCGAGGAGTCCCTCGACCCGCACCGAACGGCGTTCGAACGTGATCGAGACCGCATTTTGCACTCGAAAGCGTTTCGTCGTCTCAAGCACAAGACCCAGGTCTTTATCAACCCTGAGGGCGATCACTTCGTTACTCGGTTGACACACACGCTCCAGGTCACGCAAGTCGGTCGTTCCATCGCCCGTAACTTGTCGCTCAACGAGTCACTGACTGAGGCCATCTGTCTCGCCCACGACGTCGGTCATTCACCCTTCGGTCACACCGGGGAGGATGCTCTCTCGGACTATGTCGATGGTGAATGGCTCCACTCCGCCCAGGGGGTCCGCGTTTTCGAAGTGCTCGAGCCACTCAACCTCAGCTGGGAGGTGCTTGATGGTGTTCGCGCACATTCTTGGAAGATTGTTGATCCGCCCGCCACCGCCGAGGGGTTTATCTGTCGTTTCGCTGACCGTATTGCGTATCTCGCACACGATGTCGAAGACGCGATTCGTGCAGGGGTCATCACCCTCATTGACCTGCCAAAACTCACCGTGCAACGCTTCGGGGACCCGGGTCGCGAGTGGATTTCGGCCATGGTCGAAGCAGTCGTGGACGAGTCGCTTGAGGTCGGCGAAGTCACGATGGAGCCGACGGCTCTTGAGGCGATGCACTCGCTTCGAGAGTTCATGTTCGAGCGTGTGTATCTCCGTCCTGAGACCGAGCACACCCGCCGCAAGATCATTGGGATCGTCCACGACCTTGTTGACTACTACTTGTTGCACCCGGACGATATCCCATCGACATATCGTCATCCAGGATCGGACGTAACGACCCAGGTCGTCGACTACGTGGCGGGCATGTCGGACCGTTTCGCTCTGAAGATGCACGACGACTTGTTCAGGCCACGACTGTTCGACTGATGCCCAAGGTTGCATGGCGAAGCCCTAGAATTCTGTTGGAACACAACGGGAGGCTGGTATGAGACAACCTGGCATGAATCGAACGGTTGCACTGGCCGTAGGTGTTGTGCTCGTGGCTGGTTCCTGTGGAGGTTCGACCGCTGGGACGTCAACGTCAGTCGTGAGCGGTGAAACAGGCACATTTTCGGCGTCTTCGACGGCAACTCCAGCACCGACCAGCGCTCCGACCGCTACCGCCGGCATCGACCCGATCATTGAAGCTGCCAGGGCGACAGTCGGCGAGTACGCCGGCGAATGGACAAACACCACGTTCGGGTCCACTGGGCCAATGACAGCCTCGATCGATGTTGCCGACGACGGCACAGTTACGCTTGCGATGGACCTTGGCGGGCTCGTGTTTGGTGAATCGGATCCAGATCCCGAGGTGTTGACCTTCGGCGCGCTTGACGTGATTCAAGGTGTCGATGTCGAATCCGCAGTGTTTGGTACGGTGACCTTGAAACAGTCCTTGGGAGGGCTCACGATGTCGGCACCCGATGTGCCATCATCCAGAATTGGGTCAGTACAGATCATCGTGGCATTGGGTCGCGATGGCACGGTCAGCGGAACCTACGAGATCATCTTCGAGGGTGAAACTGCGGTCGGTGCCGAAGGTGTGTTCGCCCTGTCGCGGCGATGATTCGTCGTTTCGTGTCGCAGCGGGACGTTGCGGCCTCGGGGGACGATTGAGAGCGGGCTACCCTTACGGGCATGGACATCCGTGACAACGTTATCGACGCGATCGGCGACACTCCGCTTGTGCGCCTGAGCCGCCTGCACCCACCGGGAAATCTGGTGGCAAAGCTCGAATACATGAACCCTGGGGGTTCGATAAAGGACCGTATCGCACTCGGCATGATCGAGCGTGCCGAAGAAAACGGTTGGTTACAGCCTGGAGGCACGATCGTCGAACCGACGAGTGGCAATACCGGGGTTGGGTTAGCAATGGTCGCTGCTTTGCGGGGTTACAAGCTCATTGCGGTGATGGCGGATAAACAGTCCGTGGAAAAACAGGATCTGCTTCGTGCCTACGGTGCGGAAGTGGTGGTGTGTCCGACGGATGTCGAACCAGAGGACCCCACGTCGTACTACTCCGTAGCGACCCGACTTGCGACCGAGACCCCGAATTCGTATCACCCCGATCAGTACTCCAACCCGGCGAATCCGGAGGCACATATGCGCACGACCGGTCCGGAGATCTGGCGTCAAACCGATGGGACCATCGGTGCGTATGTCGCGGGGGTCGGCACAGCCGGGACGATGTGTGGAACAGCCCGGTACCTCAAGTCAATGAACCCCGAGATTCTGACGGTGGGTGTCGATCCTGTTGGCTCGATCTACACCGCCGAGAGCGAGGCAGATGTGCACACGTACCTTATCGAAGGTGTCGGCGAGGACTTCTATCCCGAGAATTTCGATGCGTCGGTTATCGACGAGTACGAGGTCGTGAGCGACAAGGAGGCGTTCGACATGACGCGTCGTGTCGCCGTGGAGGAGGGCATTCTCATCGGTGGTTCCGGTGGCATGGCCGTTGTCGGGGCGTTGGAGGTCGCGCGGCGTCGGCCCGACGATCTGGTGGTTGTCATCATCCCGGACTCAGGCCGCAATTACATTTCCCGGGTTTTCAACGACGACTGGATGCGCGAGAAAGGCATGCTCGATGAGTGAAGAGCGTTTCGAGACGAGGGCTATTCATGTCGGGCAGGAACCCGAGCCAGTGACTGGTGCCGTTGTCACCCCGATCTTTGCCACATCGACGTACGCCCAGCCTGCTCCGGGTGAGCACCGTGGGTATGAATACTCGCGTACTGACAATCCGACTCGGACTGCGCTCCAGACAGCGTTGGCGTCGCTCGAAGGCGTGAACCCAGGAGACAGCGGTGGGTGTATCGCTACGTCCTCGGGTCTCGCGGCAACCGGAGTGATCGGGTACATGTTGAACCCCGGCGACCATGTCGTGTTGCCAAATGATGCCTACGGCGGTACCTATCGCCTGTTCGCCCAGGTTTTTGCTCGGCACGGAATCGAGATTTCCGCAGCGGATATGACGGACTTGGACTCGCTGCGGGCACAGATCCAGCCGTCAACAAAATTGGTCTGGGTGGAGACCCCGACGAACCCGCTGCTTCGGATCATCGACATCGCGGCGGTGACAGAGATTGGCCATGAGGCGGGAGCTCTCGTGTGTGTCGACAACACCTTTGCATCACCGTATCTCCAGCAGCCGTTGGGTTTTGGTGCCGACATTGTGCTGCACTCAACAACGAAGTATCTCGGCGGACATTCGGACACCGTCGGGGGTGCCCTTATCACCGGCAGCGACGACCTGCTGACTGAGTTCCGTTTCCTCCAGAATGCGTCGGGACCGGTACCGGGACCATTTGATGCGTATCTGGTGTTGCGCGGCATAAAAACCCTTGGGGTCCGGATGGATCGTCACCAGGAGAACGCGGCGATCGTTGCGCGGTTCCTGGAGGAAGACTCGCGAGTCGAGCAAGTCATCTATCCCGGGCTGTCGTCCCACCCGAATCACGAGCTGGCAAAACGCCAGATGCTCGGATTTGGTGGGATGGTGTCGTTTATCCCGAAGGGCGGAGTTGATGCTGCTCGGCGAGTGACGTCTGCCACTCAGATATTCATCCTGGCGGAGAGCCTCGGCGGAGTGGAGTCACTCATTGAGGTGCCCGCGTTGATGACACACATGAGCGTCGATGGTACGGAGCTTGAAGTGCCGCCAGATCTCATCCGGCTCAGCGTCGGTATTGAGCACATTGACGATCTCCTCACCGATCTCGATACATCCCTCGGCTAGCCGATCGGGTCGGCAGTCGGTGGTGTCTCGCTCGTCTGGTCCAGGGTGTCTAGCTGTCGCCCAGGGTTTTGTCCGCCGCGGAAACTAGGAGCGCCTCAGCGTCGGATGCGCTGTCGCTGCCGACCGGCTGCAAACCGACCCAGACGGCTGGGAACTCGGAGCGGTTGATGCCGACCGAGAGCTCAACTCGGGAGGCGTCAACGAAGGTGCCTGCCGACACATCGCCGTTTTCCTTCGAAAACCACAGTTGGTACACGAAGCCCTCGGGGGCCATGTCGAGCCCATCCGTTTCTATGATCACCCGCGTGTCACCGGATGTTGCGTTGAAACCGACCACGGTCGCGACGGCACCGGGCGCGCCGTCGGTCCCGACGAGGGCCACGGACCAGTCAGGTTCAGTTCCTCGTTGGGAAGCGAAGATCCCAACGAGCAGGATCGTTACGGCTGCAACGGCACCGAGGATCGCCACCATCCGCCGCCCCTCCCACCAGTGCTCCGCGGATGACGCCACGGCGGGGGGAGCATCAGCAGTTTCGGTGGAATGCATGATCGCCGCGACGATCGAGTCTTCGAGGCCCGCGGGCGGTTCGGCCCACATCGACTGAGAAGCCAGACTCTTGTGCACGGAGACGGTGTTGGGTTCCCAACGACGACAGTCGAGGCATCCGGTGATGTGGTCGTAGATGGCCTGAGACGTTTCCCCTGCCAGGAGGGCCGTCCGAATGTCGTGGCAGTTCATGCGCTCACCTCCTGAAAGTGATGCAGGGTGTATGCAAGTTTTCGATGTGCCCTGTGTGATCGGGATTTCACGGTACCCACTGGGATGTCCAACCGCTCCGCGGTCTCTTCGTGGGTATACCCCAAGAAATAGGTGTGGCGTAACACGTCGCGTTCGTCCTCGGGAAGGTCGCCGACCGCCTGGCGAACCTGCCACTCTTCAAACGCTCCGTCGACCGAAATGGGGACGCCGGCGATTTCCCGGTCGTCAATGTTTGATACTGCGTGACGGCGTTCTCTCCGATAGACGTCGATGGCGACTCTCCGTGCGATCGTATACAACCACGGCCCGATGTCGCGAGATGGGTCGATCCGGTCGGCGGCTTGCCAGGCTTTCATAAACGTCTGCTGGGTTGCTTCCTCCGCGTGTCCCCGGTCCTTCAAGATCCTTATCGTGATGCCAAACACCGGTCCACCGTAGCGGCGGTAGATCTCGCGAATGGCTGCCTCGTCGCGTCGGATGAACGCGTCGATCAGCTGCCGGTCGTCGAGATTGTTTGGGTGTGGCATGCGGGGTCCTATTCGGTGACCGTGATGGTGCCGGTCATCGAGGGATGGATGGTGCACAAGTAGGTGTACGTGCCGGGTTCGGAGAACGTGAACTCGAACACATCTCCTGAGTCGAGCGAACCCGACGACCACAGGCCTTCGTCGGCGGTCGTGGTGTGCTGGATACCGTTCTCTTCATTTGTCCAGGTAACGGTGTCTCCCACCTTGACTGTGATAGCGGGTTCATTGAACGCAAAGTTCACGATCTGAACGCCTGCCATCGTTGCAAGCGGCTCCGTGATGGTGGGTTCGCTGCTCGGTGTCGTCGGCGCGGTAGTGTCGCCCGGTGTCGATCCGGAACACGCCGCAAACACGACGATGGCGGCGAGCGCGAGGGCAGTTCGTTTCAGTGTGTTCTGTCGGTTCATCGGATTCTCCAGTCCGTTGAGGATACGTGGGTGTTGACTAGGTGGGTGACGGTGGTGGTCGGGGCGGCAGCTGCTGCACGTCATGCTGCCGCAGCTGCCACCCCGACCGTTCGATCACATTCCGATAAGAATCGACGTGACGGCAACACTGCCGTCGGCGGTGAGACCCGGCAGGTCGACCGCGTTGTCGGGCGGTTGGAACGTGTACACGCCGTCGTCGTCGAGATCGATATGAACCATTGGCCACACCGTGGCAGACCCGCTCAGCGCGTCCATCAGGGTGACGATCACGTCGGTGCTTTCGCCCGCCGGGAGAAGATCGGAGACTCCAATGACAGGTCCGGGGGCTCCGTCAGCATCCGAGTGAATTGCCACGAACCCCGCGGCGGGGAGTGTGACCGATGCGATAACGATGGATGCTCCGTCGCTGTCCTGATCGTCCGCCTGGAGTGCTGACGGGGCACGTTGTGGTGTCACAGTAAGCATGATCTTCGCCACTGCAACGTCGCCATCGTTTGTGAATCCAGGAAGGTCGATCGCGTTGTCTGGTGGTTGGAAGGTGTACTCGCCGTCGCCGTCGAGGTCGATATGGACCATTGGATAGAGTGCTGTCGACGCATCGACGGGGGTGTCGAACATGATCTCGACATCGGTCGATGTGCCAGCGGGTAGCAGGGCCGAATGTCCGATCACCGGACCTGGTCCGCCGTCGGCGTCGTTATGCACCGCAATGAACCCCGGGGACGGGAGTGTCACCGTTGCCACGGTGATCCCTAGCCCATCCGTTGTCTGGTCCTGCGCTCCGAGGCTGGACGGCGCGTTCGCCGGGGCAATGTCCAGGACAACTGCGGTGACCGCGACATCGCCGTTGGAATCGAACCCGGGGCCGTCATCGGATGTGTACGCCCCGCTCTCATCGCCATCAACGTGCACCATGGGGTACACCGTTGTCGTGCCATCGATCATGGCGTCAAAGACCACGGTGACGTTGCTCGACGACCCGGCCGGAAGCAGGTCGGACACGCCGATGATTCCGCCGGGAGCACCGTTGTTATCGCCGTGAACGGCAACAAAACCCGGCGCTGGCAGATCGACGGACTCGATGATGACCGAGTCGCCGGTGCTCATCTGGTCCGAGGCAGCGATCGCCGCTGGTGCCGTGGCTGGTGCTTCGTCTTCCATCACCTCGGCGGCGGCCGTGGTCGTTGTCGTTTCTGTGGTGGTAGAACTGCAGGCAGCGGCCACAAGGCCGAACACCATCAGCAGAACCAGCATTCGTCGTTTCACGATTCTTACTCCTCGTAGCGGCTGGCAGTGTCTTCGCACTGCTCGTTTCAGGGAATACGAACGGTGAGGCAATTCGGTTCGCGTTTTCTTGAAAGTTCTTGGACACACCCGCTGACAGATACCGGCAGGTTTACGGTGCGGTCCGCAAACGTCGCTGGATCTCGATTACCGGTCGAGAATCTCGTCGAGTTCTTCATCGAAGAGGACGTTGCCGAAGTGGGCCCGTAGGTTGTGGATCAGCCGGGCGGCGTGTTTGTCGCCCTGCCCGCTTGCGAAAAACTGTTCGAGTGTCATGTTCCGCTTCTCGGCTGCCTCTCGCATGACCCCGACGATCTCGGCGTGTGTGATGATTGCCATTGCCGCGTTCCTTCTGTCCTCGTCCCGAACCTATCAAGAGTGGGGGACAAGAATCGATAGAGGATGCAGCCGTCGAGTGTGCAGCGGTGCGCACTCGGGTTCCCAGCTCCCAGAGGACCGCTCACGACCCAGGGGAGCTGAGGATTGTGCATCGGGATGGCCTCTGCGGGGCGGGGGCCGCCTCCGCAGGAGGTGCAGCGTCCTCGGTGTTCCCTGCGGGAGATGATGGTTCGGTGACAGTGCCGGTGTTGTCTGTATTCTTGGTGGAGTTGACCGTGTCCTCTGGTGGCGACGACGTCTGTGTACTGGCTGACCCAACAGGCGTTAGGGCGACGAGGCCAGACATGAGCCGGAGCCTGCGATGTCTTGATGACGAGCGGAACACATGCGGCCACTATCCGGATGTGGACGTTGGCGAAGGTATCGGGCGGCGCACAACGATTACTCAGCGCTATGTGCCTGCGTGTTCCCTGGGCTGTGCGCCGTCGGCTCGTTATGTCGGTGGATGATCTCCGTGGACTCCGCCAAGTGCGGCGCGGCCGGCCGGCATTTCGAAGCGGTCTCTTGT
>JAADIG010000145.1 GCA_013151445.1 Actinomycetota bacterium | reverse complement strand
GTGACGGTGACTCGAAACTCGTCAACTGTCTCGTGTTGGCGCACCAGGTTCTCAACAGCGGCTGGATAGATGTTGACGCCGCGTACGACAACCATGTCGTCGGCCCTACCGATGACACCGCCGGCGAAACGGGTAAACGTCCGCCCACAAGGACATGGGGAATCGTCCACGCGGACGATGTCACCCGTGCGGTACCTGAGGACAGGAAACCCGATTCGGCCAAGATTGGTGATGACGAGCTCACCCTCGTCACCCGGTGCGACGAGATCCCCGGTATTGGGGTTGATCACTTCGACGATGAACTCGCTGTCGATCGCGTGGGTCCCGCCCGGTTGGGCCTGGCATTCGAAACTGTGCGCACCGACCTCGGACGCCCCTGCGTGGTCATGGCACATCGCTCCCCATGCCGACTCGATGCGGGCCTTCGTGGCGGGAACGCTGGCACCCGGCTCACCGGCGTGCACGGTCAGCCTGATCGGGATCGTTGAAACGTCGAACCCCTCTTCACGGGCAACTTCCGCCAACCGCAACGCATAGGTCGGTGTGCAGGCCATCGCCGTCACTCCGAGATCTGCCATCAATTGGAGCCGTTGCGAGGAGGTGCGTCCACCGCCCGGGATCATCAAAGCACCGATCTTCTCCGCACCACCAAGCGCGGCCCAGAATCCAATAAACGGACCAAACGAGAACGGCACGAAGAACCGATCTTGAGACGTGAGTCCAGCACCGGCGAGCACAAAACCCCAACAACGACCCCACCAGTCCCAGCTTTCGGCAGTGTCGAAAACCCGCAGCGGAGTACCGGTCGTCCCGGACGTCTGATGGATCCTCGTATAGGCGGCTTCCGGGAACGTGCAGTTCGTACTCAGCGGGTGTTGATCCTGTGCGGCAAGCAATTCCGCCTTGGTCGTAAACGGAAGACTGGCGAGATCCTGCACCGAGCGAATGTCTCCGGGAGTCACCCCGGCAGCATCCATTTTCGCGGTCACAAACTGGTTCACACCGTATGTCTGGCTCAGCACGGCGGCGAGTTTTGATGATTGGAGATCGCGGAGAAGCTCCCGTGGAAGCATTTCGGTCTCGCGGTCAAAGAATGTGATAGTCACCGCGCCAGTGTGCATCACGGGGCACGGACCGTGCAAACTGAGACCGCGACAAACCTCAGATTTCGAGCGTCCACATTCACCAATACCACGCCGGTAGGAACCCACCGCGGTGAGGTCAGGTTGCCGGCGGAGACTCAGGATCGAGCGAACCGAACTGGTTCGCGGTCGGCTCAGCTCAGCAGAACCAGGGTTCGGTGAGCCTGGGTCGGCCGGTTGTCGCACCCTGATCGATCGCCTGCGGAGGCCGATCAGACTCGGAGCCTTCAGCGACCGCTAACCACTGCGTCTGGAAGGTATCCAAGGTGGAGTCACCGTTCGCCGCACCCCGCTCGGCAATGCTGACAAGCGTCGCCGCGAGGACATCCATATCCGGATTGGCGGCCGTCCAGGCAAACGACAGAGCCTCCGGATCATACGCTCCCAAATACGGACTCATCTCCGGAATCTCCAGGATCAACGATCCTTCGGGAATCAGTAAACGAATGCCGAGCTGTACTGGATCGGTCGAATCGATCAGGTCGTGGGCGCCGATAAATCGAAACGTAGTGTCAATATCCTCATGTGTCGTCCAGGGGGTGAACGGCAGCCACGACGGTCGAAGATCGATACCGACGTCGCGTAGAACATGCACCGCACGTGCCGCGTCCTGCGCAGTATGTCCCTTGTCGAGAAGGACCAGAATGTCGTCATTCATTGTTTCAAAGGCCGAGACAACGAAAAGACATCCGGAGTCTGCGAATTCTTGCCAGATGTCCTCGTCCCGCAGAATATGTTCAACCTTGACAGTGCAGTCGAAGGTGAGATCTGGATACCGTTCGTGCATTGCCCGGACGATGCGGAGCGAGTGCGCCGGACCATTGAGGAAATCGGGATCACCGAACGTAATGTGGCGGGCACCTGCGACGACATGCTGATCGATGTCGCTCAACACCGAGTCAACGTCGACGATGCGGAGACGACCGTCATATATCGCCGGGATCGGACAGTGACGACAGTTGTGCAGACATCCATGGCTGGCTTCCACCGCCCCGACGAGACGCCGTTCGTCGCCAATGGCGAGGTGCGCGTACTTCTCCAGCGGCGGTAACAAGTCTCGTGCTGGTGTGCGAAACCCGCCTCGGTCCAGATGGATAGTGACGGATGTTGAACTCGAGGTCGCACCAAGCCACGAAACGAGAGCGGCCTCGTACTCGCCAACGATGGCCCGATCGAAGGGATCATCGACCCGCGACTCCGCAGACATTCCCGCATACAACCCGTAGGTTGCGATTGCCAACTCTGGCCGCAGCCTTTTGATGCTGCGGCCAACCTCAACAGCGAGCCGCATTGCGGTGTGCATCGGTGTCGAGATCGCCACGGCATCGGCCCACTCAACAACACTCGGGTCCCAGGGTTCCACCGAAAGATCAACGGCCCGAACATCATGCCCGGCGTCGCGGATCGCGCCAGCCGGGCTCGCTACGTGGACCGGCTGACGGCCAAGTTCGTAGGTTGAAACCAAGAGGACGTTCATGCCGGGAAGTCTATCCCGCCCGCGATGGTTCGAATCTCGTTAGCGGTCGCCGATAGATCAGTTGATGAACGCTCGGGCTTGACCAGGTGCCCACCGAGTCGCAACCTCTCGGTAACGAATTCCCGCCGTGGCATAGTCGCCGGCTTCGAGGGCATCGATGCTTTCACCCACGAGCGCTGAGGAGTCATCAAGAGCGAGATCGGCTTCAGAAAACAACTCCGCTACGCGGTCATAGTCCAGTTCCACAACCGCGTCCTCGGTGAATCCCCCAAGCCATCGAGCCAGATCGCGTAGTGGCACCAATGCGCCCGGTCCGAAACTAGCCCCATCGAGGGCACGCACGGTGCGATCGATCCGTCGAGTAACAGAACCCATCGAAGCTCTATAACGCACGCTCATCCCGCTATCCATTTGATAGATGCTCCGGTCATCAGGAGAGAACCCAGCAAACCAGCGCAACGGCACAAACCACGGTGACGTAAGGATGTGAGATTTCGCTCCCGGAATCGTCGCTCGTATCGACGTCAGCTCATCCTTCACCGTGTCCACCGCTTGCTCGGGGATGAGGCGACCACCGGGGTAGGTCTTGTCGAATGCAACGGCACCCTCAAGCATCCGGAGGCGGGCAAAGCGGGGACACAGATAGATGTCGTCCTCCCAGTCGAGAGACAGCACGTCGTTGGATGTCGACTCGGTCCAGAGAAAGTGAT
>JAADIG010000050.1 GCA_013151445.1 Actinomycetota bacterium | reverse complement strand
ACCACGGAAAGGTCTCACCTTCCGTTTCGCCACACTATGACACGCTGCCGGGTCGAGATAGGGCCGAAAGCCTTGTCCCCTCTGTGGGCCGAAGCACGTCCGCTGCTCGGGTCCTCTTGGTGGCGACCGTCGCACCGACGGTCAGGCCAGGGATGACCGCGCAACGGCGGTGGTTGCGCTCTTGACGAGGACTGATGGTGACACCGAAGATACGTACCGCCGCGACCGATCCTCAGTGTTCGGTGTTGAGTTCGCCGGCGCGTTGGCGGGCTGTGTCGCCGCCGTCGGTGATGAATGTCTCGGCTAGGTCGGCGGCGTGTTGGATTGTGACACCGATCTCCTCACGCTGGTTCTTCGGGAACCGGGCGAGCACATGAGCCGCCGGGCTGGTTCGCCCACGGGGCCGACCCACACCGATCTTGAGGCGCCAGAAATCCTGTGTGCCAAGACCCGCGATTGCGGACTTGATGCCGTTCTGTCCACCGGCACTTCCGCCAAAACGTACACGCAACTTGGCGAACGGAAGATCAATGTCGTCGTAGACGATCAAAACCTCGGCGGGATCGATGTCGTAGTAGCGCGCCAGCGGACCAATCGCCTCGCCGGAGTTATTTACGAAGGTGTTCGGCAGCGCCATGACCACGCCGTGACCATGCATGGACAGCTCGGCAACTTCGGCGCGCAGACTGCGACGACCACGTTTGAGTTTTGCCCCGTGCCTGGAAAGAAGAATGTCGACCACCGCGGCACCTACGTTGTGCCGAGTACCTTCGTAACGGTCACCCGGATTGCGCAGACCGACGACGAGCCGCCGATCACCATCCGGCATTACTCTTCGGTCTCTTCTTCTTCGGTGTCTTCTTCTTCGCCTTCGACCGGCGTGAGAACCTCTTCGACCTCGGCCACCCGCTTAGGAACAACGGCGACCAGCGTGCGGTCGGATGGGTCGGTGTATTCGACACCTTCGAGAACAGGAAGCTCCGCGGCCTTCACCGACGAACCCGTCGTGAGGTGGGAAATATCGACCTCGATGGACTGTGGAATGTTGCCCGGAAGGGCCCGCACACCGACGGTGACCTGAATCGTCTCGATCAGTGAGCCATCGTCCTTCACCCCGATCGGCAGGCCGACGTATTCGATGTGAACGTCCGCATCGATCTCGATGAGGAGGTCGACCTTGATGAAGTCGAGGTGGTCGATCGTCCCGCGGAACGGATGGCGTTGGATCTCGCGAGCCACGGTTGTAATGGTGTTGCCACCCTCAACCTCCAGGGCGATGACGGCATTTTCGCCAGAGTCGGTGTGAAGCGTGCGATACAGCTCTCGACGCGACACCGCAATGGCGACCGTCTCTTGGCCCTCTCCGTAGACAACGGCGGGTACAAACCCATCTCGGCGTAGACGACGAGCAGTGCGACTCCCGCTCTCTTCACGCTTGCTAGCGGTCAGCGTGACCTGCTCCATGATCCTTCACTCCTTGTGCGTACAACGTTCGCGGCAACACGGCGACGAACATCAGTCTCAATCCACACAACAAAGGTAGGGATCGAACGGTGCGCCACCGGGCGGCCCGTATTATGCGCCAATTCTCGACTGTGAGCAAGACGAAGCGTGTTGCGGACCTAAACAGATGTCAAGAAACTGAGCCGGACTTGCCGAACAAGGTTGTCAACATTCGTGTCTACAAGCAACACCGACTGCCATGTACCCAAGGCCATCACCCCTCCGAGCACGGGAATAGAAGTCGACGGCGGTACAAAAGCGGGCAGCACATGGTCGGCACCATGACCCTCAGAACCGTGGCGATGACGGTACACACCGTCGACGCGAGGCAGGAGGTGGTCGATCACCTCGATCAAGTCGAACTCGGACCCGGCTCCACGCTCAATGATTGCAATTCCCGCGGTCGCATGCGGAACGAAGACGTTGACCAGCCCATCCCCGCGGCCAGCCACGAACGCGGCGATTTCCGGAGTCAGGTCGAATGTCCCCGCCTCACGACCCGTATGTACCTCAATGACGATCGTCTCCATCATTCAATCCTAGTGACGGATCCATCTCACCGTTCTGGCGTCCATTTGGGCGGTATAACGCCCAAATGGACGCCAGAATCTAGGGGAGAGTCGGGGCGGTGCGTAGTGCTGCACCGAGACGTGCTGATTTGTCGTAGGGGAAGACTTCGATTGACTCCCCGGTTGAGGCACGCTGCTGGGCCCGTAACCAAAACCGGGAATCAAAGAGATCCCCGTGATGCGCCTGGAAAGTCTCCCGGAGCTCTCCACGAATACCCAAGAACCGCACAAACTCTTCCGGAAAAACATCGTTCTCCCCCACCGGGAACCAGGGATCGGCAGACATATCATCATGAGGATTCGTCGACTCCGGGATGTCTCGAAAACGACACTCGGTCACCTTGCACAGCTCGTCGTAGTCGTAAAACACGACCCGACCGGTCTGGGTCACACCAAAGTTCTTCAACAACATATCCCCGGGAAAGATGTTCGCTGCTGCAAGGTTCTTGATAGCCCGGCCGTAATCGATGATCGCCGCCTCGGCCTTGATCGGGTTCGCCTCACGAACGTACACGTCCAGCGGAATCACCTTACGCTCGACGTACACATGCTTCAGTGTCACATGCTCCCCGTCGATCGCGACACTGCGAGTTGCGTCGGATCGCAGTTCGGCCAGCAGTTGCTCAGAGAAGACGGACAACGGGAGGCGGAGATTCGCAAAACTGTACGCATCGATCATCCTCCCCGCTCGGTCGTGGCGATGGACCTGGCGGTACTTCGCCTCGATCGCTCGCCTCGTTGTCTGCTTCGGGTAGGGGAACCGGTCCCGGATGAGTTTGAACACGACATCGAGACCCTCAACATCAAACACGATCATGACCATTCCGCGGATACCGCGTGACTGGACGAACTGATGATCAGTGGACCCGACATGACGTTTGATGTCCTGGAACAGCTCGGTCTTTCCATGTTTGCGAAACCCGATGGCCGAATACAGTTCGTGCGACGCTTTGTGGGGTAACAGCTCGTTCAACCATTGGACCATCGCCCGTGGATGTTCGGCCGCTACGAAGAAGGAAGCTCGGGTGTAGGAGAACAGCGCCGTCAGTTGGGTCGACTCCATCAGAACGGCACCGATCGCGAGCCCGGGAACGGTGTTGTGGATGGCGATCGCAAGCGGAATATCACCTCTCTCGGCAACCACGAAGCCGACGAGGTATGCGGAGCGTCCCCGATAGAACACGGGCTCGGCAACCGTGACCGCCTGAAGATCCCCGAGACCGAGATACCGCACTCGTTGTCGTATCTCGTCTCCAGCGAGCGTGACGTCGCGGGTGAGGTGTCGCCATGTCGGAGCAAGATCGGCCTCGAGTAGCAGCGAACGCAGACCGGCTTCAAGATTCGAGGAGACATCAACCTCCCTCATCGCAACCGTCCGATCCACACCACCGGCCCCGGGTGCCACAAACTCGACAGCGGAGTCCACCCCGACCGTCTCGAACAGGCGACGGGTCACGGAGTTGAAGAACGTCGCCGCGATGTCGGACACATCAACAGGAGCGAGGTCTACGAACGCGACCTTCGCCTCTGTCCACAGTGTCGTACCGGCGCTGGACCGCAGACGATCCACGACCGCACTGACGTGGCTCTCGTACAGATCGAGGCGATGTCTTGCCAACAGGTACAGGTCTTCCCACTCCCGATGTCGAAAGTGGCTCGCAGCCGTATCAGTAGCGACCAAGAACCCTGACAGGAAATCCGCGAGGCCTTGGTGAACTACGGTCGCAACATCGACCGCGGTATCCATGTCAGTGAGTTCCGAGCGGTCGGTTCCCACGGTTACATGTTCTCGCCCTGGAAGATCTCGCTCACGGACGCATCGGTGAAAATCGCGTCAACAGCCCCTGCCAACAGCGGTCCGATTGAGAGCACGGTGATCTTGTCGACATGACCGACGTATCGCTCCACGGGAAGAGTGTTTGTGAGGACCACCTCGACGATGGCCGAACTCTCCAGGCGCTCAAGCGCAGGATCGGACAGGACACCGTGGGTGGCGACCAGTCGAACAGAAAGTGCACCACGTTTGTCAAGAAGTTCCGCAGCACCGACTGCAGTGCCCGCCGTGTCGATCATGTCGTCAACAATCACACAGTGACGTCCCTCGACGTCACCGATGACCTCGAGAGCCGCGACCTCGTTGCGGGTCTCCACCGCACGACGTTTGTGAACGAACGCAACTGAAGCATCGAGACGACGT
Source organism: Actinomycetota bacterium (assembly GCA_013151445.1). Classification (GTDB taxonomy): domain Bacteria; phylum Actinomycetota; class Acidimicrobiia; order Spongiisociales; family UBA5794; genus BMS3BBIN02. Next base: position 13,399 of record JAADIG010000050.1, on the reverse strand, counting down.
GCGAACTTTGCCGCCAACTTCACGCGGCCCGTGTCAGGGGAAACGATTGTTGTTGGTCCATCCACGACACCCTTGAGATGGTCAACAAATACCGGAAGCGCGGTGAGATGGTCAAATGGTGTGTCGACGAAACCCTGGATCTGTCCGGTGTGGAGATCAACCGAAACGATTCGATCGGCACCGGCGGCAAGAAACAGGTCACCCATGAGACGAGCAGAAATCGGCTCGCGCGGCCTTCCCTTTTTGTCCTGACGTGCGTACCCAAAGAAAGGAATCACCGCCGTGATCCGCTTTGCCGACGCTCGTTTGAGGGCGTCGACCATTATCAACTGCTCCATGATGTGAAAGTTGATGGGTGGACAGTGACTCTGAATGACGAAACAATCAGCCCCCCGAACGCTGTGCGTGTAGTGGATGTATATTTCACCGTTGGCGAACACCGAACGTTCGATGCCGCCGAGACTCGTTCCTAGAAGCTTTGCAAGCTCCTCTGCGAGCTCCAAGTTTCCGGAACCCGAAAACACCATGAGTCGTTTTCGACTCGAGATCTCCATGTTATGGCTCTCCCTTGCCCTACCGGTCGGTGCAAGCGTAGCGAGATGTCACGTCAGCCGACGGGTCACCTGGTTAGCTTGCGTCTTGTCTCTTGTGATGAACACGGTGCAACTGATCGTCATCTCGACCCCGCAGGACCGCTGCGGCAGTGGCGAGCTGGTCGACCGAGTTCACACCAAGTCCTTCTTCTGCTTCAGCGATGTACGACCCAACGCGATGACCCGCGCAGCGAAGTACACCAATGACATCGGTGAGGTAGCGCTCTCCTTGAACATTGTCAGAAGAAATCGCTTCAAGCGCGGGACGCAGCGTTTCAACTTGGAAAGCCATGACACTCGTGTTGACCTCATTGATGAGACGTTGATCCGGGGTTGCATCTACCTCTTCAATGATCGCTACGAGCTCCCCCTCTTCTCGAATAAGCCGTCCGTAGCCCGTCGGATCATCGGCCTCGACGGACAGCACCGTCGCTGCAACACCGGACTCGCGGTGTTGCTCGAGAAGGGCTTGCAGGGTTGTCGAGCGGATCAGTGGCATGTCTCCGGGGACGACTAACACGGTGGCGGGGATCGCCGTAAGTGCCGCGAGGCCAACTTCTGTTGCGTGTCCAGTGCCGTTCTGATGTTCCTGGAAGGCCACGCGGGTACCAATCGGAAGTACCGCCGTGACGGCATCGGCCTGATACCCGACGACGACGGCTGTTTCGCCGACACCGCTTCCCGCAAGGGCATCGAGTACCCATTGGATAAGTGACTTACCCGCTGCCTGATGCAGCACCTTGGCAAGACCCGAATTCATGCGGGTGCCCTTGCCTGCGGCAAGAACAATCGCGGCGATTGTCATAGTGTCGTCCGGATGGATGGACCGATTGTTGTTCGCTGGGGGGACAGGGATCGAACCCGTAATGGCTGGACCAAAACCAGCTGTGTTGCCAATTACACCACCCCCCAATCGGGGCGGTGGAAGTGTACGGACCTTCCACGACTTCTACAACATCACGAGATTTCGGGCATCATCCACCCAGTCGCGACAGGCTCGGCAACTCCGGCGAAACGGGCACCGACCGGGACATCGTTCACCATGTCGGTCGCTTCGCCGGCATCAAGTGCGAACGCAAAAAGGCTCGGTCCCGAACCCGACATCATCACATCGCGGCCCCAACGAGTACGAAGCTCGGCCTGCCACTCACCCACCTCGGGGCGGAGCGCAAGCGCTGGCGCCGTCAGGTCGTTGCGGAAGTCCTCGCCACGCAGCGCGGTGGGGAGCGACGCCGTATCGACTTCGGACCCTTGGGGGCCCTTCATGAGGTCCCACTGGCGAAACACATCGGATGTGGACAGCTCCACCGGAGGCACAACGAGAGCAAGAGCAAACCCACCGACCGGTGAGAGTTGCTCGACCCGTTCGCCTCGTCCCGATACCTGCGCATACCCCCCGGCCAAGCAGAACGGTACGTCCGATCCGAGCTCCCGAGAGAGGTCCGCAACCGACTCGTCCGAAATACCAAAGAGGCGTTGCGCTGCCACCAATGCAGCCGCACAGTCGGCGCTGCCACCGCCGAGACCGGCCGCGACCGGGATATTCTTGGTGAGCGTTACCGTCACGGGGCGACGACTTCCGGCCTCCCGGCGAACGGCCTCTATCGCCAGCCACGCAAGATTGTGCCTTCCGGCAGGAACCGGTCCACCATGTTTTGCGACGATTTCGTCGGTTTCGGAGAACGCCACCGCAAGTTCGTCCGCGACGCTGATTGACTGGAAACGACCGAAAATGGGATGGAACCCATCCGCACGACGCGAACCGACCCGTAGACCGAAGTTCACCTTGGCGTAGGCCATGATCCGGATCACAGCGCAACCTCGGTTTCGGCGAGGTGCACATAGTCGGCCGCCGACAATGTCTCCGCACGGCGGGTCCCGTCGACACCGGCGGCCTCAAGAAGGGTCTGCACGTCCACTACGGCTCCGCCAAGGGACTTTCGGATCATCTTGCGTCGCTGGCCAAAAGCACTCGCTGCCAGCTCCACAGCGCGGACCGCGAACGGACTCGCCACGATTCGATCAATCCGCACAACTGCTGAGTCAACGTCTGGCGGGGGTATGAACACCGAAGGTGAAACTTCGAAGCCGAAGGAGGGTTCACCCCACAGCCGTGCGACGACCGACGGCAGCCCGTATACCTTCGATCCCGGTTCTGCGACGAGCCTGTCGGCAACTTCACGCTGCACCATGACTATGAAGGCGCCGATGCCGGGAACACCGCGCAGCGCATCGAGAAGAATCGGCGTGCCAACGTTGTACGGCAGGTTCGCCACCAGAATCCAGCCCTCCCCCTCCAGTTCGATGTTGAGATCGACCTTCTGTATATCAGCAAAACGAACTTCGACGTTTGCGAGTGAACCGAGGGTCTCTTGGAGCACGGGTTCGAGGCTCCGATCAATCTCATAGGCCACAACGGTTGCACCAGTAGCCGCCAGTGTCGCGGTCAATGTGCCGGTGCCAGCACCCACCTCGACGACCTTCGAGTCCGCCGCCACCCCGGAGAACCGTACGATCCGGTCGACAATGTTGGGGTCGGCCAGGAAGTTCTGGCCAAACCGCTTTTGGGGACGCAGATCATGGTCGGCGAGAAGACGCCTGATTGCACCTCTGCCCTGAACGCTCACTGAGAGGGTCCGCCAAAGGTGCGCACTGCTGTCGCCGACGTCAGCGCAGCAACTTCCTCAATTGATACACCCCATACGGACGCCAAGACCTCTCCCACACGCACGACGTTGGCGGGTTCGTTGGCCGCCGCCCGATTCGGCGGCGGTGTCAGATAGGGCGTGTCCGTTTCGATCATTGTCGATTCTGGCGGGGCTTCGGCAGCGCCGAACCGGACGGTCTCACCCTTTTCGTATGTGAGAGGTCCGGCAAACGAGAACGTCGCACCGAGCTCGCGGAACCGTTTTGTCCACTTCGGACCTGCGGTCCAGCAGTGGAGTACTGCACGAGATCCCAGGTCGGCGTCGCCGAGCATCTCGTAGACGTCGGCAAAAGCATCTCTGGTGTGAATGATGACCGGCTTGTCCAATGCTCTCGCAAGGGCGAGCTGTTCGCGAAACGCCGTCATCTGGGCCTCCCGGGGTGCGAGATTGCGATAGAAGTCAAGGCCGCATTCACCGAGGGCGTGCGCCTGGACCGCAAGTGCCTCGATTCGGGCGGCCTCCTCGGGCCATCGTTCGGCATTGTGCGGATGCAGCCCCACCGACCACAACACGCTGTCCGGGTGGGTGTTCGCAACCGCTGCCGCCTGCAGCGAAGTCTCGAGGTCGACACCGGGGCACATAACCCAGTCAACCCCAACTTGGGCGGCGCGATCGAGCAGCGCCGCCGGCTCCTCAGAACTCATGTAGAGATGGCAGTGGGTATCGACCCACATTGGCTCACTCCTCGATCTCGACCTTGGAGAACAGGGGAACAGGGTCCGCAAGGACAGTCCCCGCATCGACCTGTGGGCGACCCCACGCCGGACCCATTTCCGGGGTTTCGATACCCAGTGTTGCGAGGACCTTTGGAGAAGTGAACGGCAAGAACGGGTAGAGCCCAACTGCGATTCCGGCGATCGCCTGAAGCGCGACGTTGAGCGTCGTTCCGGTCCGCACCATGTCGGTCTTGGCGGTCTTCCACGGTTCACGTTCGCTCAGATACACATTCGCCTCCTGGGCGGCTGCCATCGCGTTGGAGAGGCCGGAACGTAACTTCACATGCGAAATATCGGAGTGCTCGGCGGCGAGCAGTTCATCGACGCGATCCAACAAGGCCCGGTCCCGGTCATCGAGTGTTGCTTCGGGAACCGTACCCTCGAAATACCGATGGGTCATGGACACGACTCGGTGCACAAGATTGCCCCATGTCGCCACCAGCTCATCGTTGATCCGCCGCCACATGTCTTCCTCAACAAGATCAGAGTCGGAGCTCTCGGGAAAGTTGGCTGCCAGGGCGTAACGCAGCGCGTCTGGTTGTAGATGGTCGAGGTACCAGCGCAGCGGTTTACCCACGCCGCGACTCTTGGACGCCTTTTCGCCCTTGAACGTGATGTACTGGTTTGCGGGCACATCGGTTGGCAGGTTCAGTCCGCCGTACCCCATCAGCAACGCGGGCCAGAAAATCGCATGGAACGGAATATTGTCCTTGCCAACAAAGTAATAGGTTTTGGCGTCGGGGTCCTCCCACCACTGGCGCCAAGCCTCTGGTTCATTGCGGAGAGAAGCCCACTCCTTGGATGCCGACAGGTATCCCATCACGGCCTCCCACCACACATAAATGACTTTGCCATCGCCGAGATCATCGACCGGAATCGGGATGCCCCAATTCATGTCGCGCGTGAACGCACGGTCCTTCAACCCCTCCTCAACGAACCCGACGGCAAAATTCTTCACGTGGGGACGCCATCCCTCCCGAGACGCAAGCCAGTCACTCATGCGCTCCTGAAGGGCCGTGAAACGAACGTAGTAGTGCTCCGTCGTCTTCATGACCGGTGTCACGCCGGTGAACTTACTCCGCGGGTCGATCAGATCAGCTGGATCGAGTGTGCGCCCGCAGTTGTCGCATTGATCGCCACGAGCGTCCGTGTATCCACATTGGGGACAGGTTCCCTCCACGTATCGATCGGGGAGGAAGCGCTCGGCTTCTTCGTCGTAGTACTGGTCGGCCTCCTCGGTGTAGAGATATCCGTTGGCCAACAGTGTCAGAAAGAAATCCTGTGCGACACGCCGATGATTCTCAGTGTCGGTCTTTGTGAACAGGTCGAATGAGATCCCAAGGTCTTGCCAATATTTGAGGAACTCCGGATGGAACCGAGCGACGATTTCCGCCGCCGTCACACCCTCCTGCTCGGCGCGAACGGTGATGGGTGTCCCGTGAGTATCTGATCCGGAGACCATCAGAACGTTGTTCCCGATTGAGCGCTGGAACCTGGCGAAGACGTCACTTGGCAGGTAGGCGCCGCCAATGTGCCCCAGATGCAGGGGGCCTTGTGCGTACGGCCAGGCGACGGCAACAAGAACATTCGTTTTGGGAGAAGACGTAGGCTCGATCATGGGCGAATAGTACCATCCACGCCGCGGACCTAACGGAAGTAAGTCATTACACCGCTATCGGAATGTGGCGGCTAAGCTACCCCTGCATCGACTCACAGCTGAGGGAACAAGGGGAAGCGGAGTCGGTATACCCGCTCGAAGCAACCTGGAGGTGCTCCACCATGGATACCGGTATGGTCCGGAAGATCGATGATCTCGGACGAATCGTCGTTCCAGCCGAAACTCGGCGCTTATTCAACATTCGCGAGGGCGATGAGCTTGCGATCTCAGTTGAGAACCATGCGATTGTGATTCGCAAACTTATCGCGACGTGTGTGTTCTGCGGCACCATTGAAGACGTAGGGGACTTTAAGGGGCGCGGCGTCTGCGCATCGTGCAAGGGAGAGATCGCTTCGTAGGGGCGAATCGTTAGGAGTCATCTCGCCGCAGCGCTGCGTCGTAGAGGATATTGCGACGCACACCAGTGATTGCAGCAGCCTCCCGCACCGCGTCAGCGAGACGTTCTCCGTCATTCACTAGACGCTCCACAACAAGGAGTGCTTCATCTGTAGAGGGCGGCCCTTCGGGCCGCCCTTCTAGTACGACGGTACATTCACCCTTCACGTCGATACTTGCCCAATGTTGGTGTGCCTCGGAGAGGCTCCCACGCCAGAATTCCTCAAACAGTTTGGTGATCTCGCGGGCTACGAGGACCCGCCGATCATCACCGAAGACTTCCGCAAAGTCGTGCAGATCTTTTGCGAGACGCTTCGGAGAAGCAAAGAACACCATCGTCCGCTCATCGCCGACGAGCCTGGAAAGCCTCTCGCTGCGTTCCTTCCCCTTGCGGGGCAGGAACCCTTCAAACACATACCGATCGCCGGAGAACCCGCTTGCTGCAAGCGCAGCACTGACCGCACTTGGCCCCGGGATCACAGTGATCGTTGCGCCCATCGTCGAGGCAAGCTCCACGGCCAATGCACCCGGATCCGAGATGACCGGCATGCCTGCATCGGTTACCACCGCAACAAACTGACCGGCGGATAGGCGCTCGCCAATCTCCGCCGCCCGGGACCGTTCGTTTCCGGCAAACATAGAACGTACGGGTTTGGAGATACCCAGATGGTTCAACAACTTCCCCGCACGGCGGGTGTCCTCGGCGTAGATGACGTCAGCCGCCGACAGCGTCTCTGCGAGCCGTTTGGAGATATCGCCAAGATTGCCGATCGGTGTCCCACACAGGGCCAGGGTTCCTTGCATTCCGGTCAGGATACGCGATCTCGAGGGCCAGCCGATCACCTTGTTCGGGTAGCCCCGTTTCCCAGGGCACCTCAAGCATGAATGTGGCGGCGGGGATCCTCACGAATCCACCCGGAGCCAGACAACGTGTGCCGATCACAACACCCTCGCCGTCAAGGCCGATAACACCGAGTCGGGCATGCATCCCGACGCCGTGGACCGACGAGACCACGAACACCATCGCCCGGCCCGTTGGATGGGGACGGAGGCCTGCCAGCCGTTCGCGGAACGTCACCGCTACCGAGCCGACCCAGCTGTGCCCCGCAGTGCTGGTGACACGAATCTGAATTCGTCGGTTCCTATGAATTGCTGGTACGCTCCCGCCACTATGGCAAAGGCAAAACGACGCAAACTGCGCGCTCGGCGCAAGAAGGCGAACCACGGGCGTCGCCCGAACGCTGGTCGCGGTTAATCTGTAACCGGCGTTCTTCGTCGCGTTCTCACGATTCCACTCCCCCTCCTTCTCACACTGATCGTTTTGACGCGCCCAATGAGAGACCGTGTTCCCAACGTAGGCTGATCCGAGCATCAATGGAAGAGCTTCACAGCGCCGCGCTCCCGGCACTTGCCCGTTACGGAACGCTCACCTGAGCACGGATCGAACGGCCGGCTGCCGGATCCGACGAAATAATGTAGACCAGACCGTCCCCAATGCGATCAACAAACGCATAGGTGTCCCCCGTATCCCACAGACGACCACCGCCGTCGGTTACCCCATCACCGAGACCTAGCGTCCCCTCGGTGTGATCGATGAGAGCCTGGGCCACTTCGACAGCATCCTCTTCGCTGTCCCCCACGTATCGCATCACGAACGCCACCTCATCGGCGTTGTAATACACCGAGTACGAGTCCCCACCCCATCCGTTGGTTGCGACGACACGGTCGCCGCGCGACACCGAGTCCAGGAAGAGAAGATTCAGTCCCCATTCACCAAAGGTGTCAGCCACTTGAAGCTGCCATCCGTCGAGAATTATTTTCGGTGGAGCGACGGTCCGAGGCCCTTCACCCGAGCGGTAGCGGTCGGGGTGCATGATCTGCTCTGTGGTCACCGGTAGCGACTCGTAGGCACGATCCAGAGCGGCCGCTCCGCCGAGGTCCATAAGGCTCTGAACAAAAACAAACCCGGTGGTGTAGGGGAATCCGAGACTCTCGGCGAGAAATGACGGTGCCGAGTCGAGCACGTCGGTCGGCACATCCTGGGCCTCGACCAGCATGGCAGCCTGCTCAAGGAGGGGAAGTTGCTGGAGGTAGAGAAACTGGAAGTACGTCGCATCCCCTTCGGCGAGCGCTTGCAGTGCCGCCACTTCCTCGCTGCGGCCCTCGGCGTCCGCAAGGTCGGTCATCGTGTCATGGAACTCGAAGTACTGATCCGTGAGAGCGTGCACCAATTCGTGAACTACAACGCTCTTCGTCAACGCAGACAGTTCAGCGGCATCGGCGGCGACAACGAGCTCCTGCGTGTCACCGTCGTAGAAACCCGCGACCTGCTCCGCATATAACTCGGGATAGATTTCGGCGAGCGCGTCGTCCGGTCCCATCATCCCCAAGAGCCGGAACATCCGATCCGTAATCGCGATGTCTTCGAGGTCGATTTCCTCCTCGATGTCAGCCCGAACCCGGGCCGCCATCTGAGCTGTGGAAATAACGACGACCTCCGGTCGGCGAAGAAACTGAATGCCACGTAGCTCTTCGGTGATGTCAATAAGTGGATCAATTTCGGCCTTGAGAGCTGCAACGATTGCAGGGTCTGGATCGGAGGCATCAGGCGTCGTCGATCCCGTCCCGGGGTCTTGGGTCGTTGATACAGCGGGCGTCGTTGTCGATGTTTCGGGTGTCCGGGATGTCGACGGTTCAACCGATGTCGATGTGCATGCGGCGACAATCAGGGCGAACGCTGCTGTCGCGGCGACAAGTTTGGATTTCTTCACCCGAGCAGACTACCGAGCGGTCGGCCCTATATGGGGTTCTTCGCTGCCACGACGGTCTACTGACCGGGTGGGAGTCCCGTTTCGATCAGCTGCTCGGCGATCGACATGATGTCATCTCCCACGATTGTGGGTGGCGGATCGGGCACACTCCACACCGAGCCAGGGCGCGATACGAACGCTCCGCCGATACCAACGTTTCGTGCCCCGATGATGTCCCAATCGTGGGCAGCGACCATCACGGCCTCCCCCGAAGGAACCCCCAGCCGTTCAAGCGCCACACGATAGGGTGCGGGGTCCGGTTTGAAACGTTGGGCCTCTTCGACGGACACAACAAGGTCGAACCGGTCAGCGATGCCAGCGTTCTCAAGCTGCATTGCGATACCGACGCTGGAACCGTTCGAGAGCACCGCGAGCCGAAAGCCATGTTGGCGAAGGCGGTCGAGGGCGACGGGTACATCTGGATGTGCTGGCAGTGACCGGAACGCGGCAACCATTTCGTCCGCGCGGGAGGGATCAAGTTCGAGGCCGAAACGATGAGCCATTGCATTCAGCGCTTCGACGCTGATCGACTCGAACGACCGGAATCGGTCGGTCTCGTTGGCGACCAGACTCCCGTGCAGCAGGCGAAGAAACCACTCGGCAAGACGGTCAGCGCTGCCCAATGTTTCGACAAGAACCGATCGCACACCGGCAAGGTCCAGCAGCGTCTCGTTGACATCGAAAATAATGATCGTTGGTGTCCTCATGTACCCGATTGTGGCGGGATGACGCCGCCATGGCAACCGAAACGAGATGCACCGCTACCATGCGCGCCATGACCGCCCCACCATGTTTTTTCGTCGATGACACGGGTCGAACCATCCCTGCTCTCACTGCCGCTGAGATGCGAGAAGTCGACCGCATCGCCGTTACCGAAACGGGCCCATCGTTGTTTCAGATGATGGAGAATGCCGGCAGAAACCTAGCTCTGACCGCGATCGACATGCTGGGGCCGTCATGGCGGAGAAAACCGATCACCGTTCTTGCTGGAACCGGTGGAAACGGTGGCGGCGGGATCACCGCGGCCCGGCATCTCAAGAACCATGGGGCCACCGTGACCGTCGTCGTAACCTCAGTCGAGCGGCTCTCCGGCGTGCCCGCCGACCAGCTTGTCATCTATCGGCATGCTGGTGGATCTGTCACAGACGATCCCCCATCGGGGACCGAACTCATCGTTGACGCAATCATCGGATACAGCCTCAGTGGGGCACCGCACGGCCGATCACTCGACCTCATCGAATGGACAAACACTGCGCCAGCCGCCGTGCTATCGCTCGACGTGCCCTCTGGCGTTGATGCGACCTCGGGTACGGCGCCTGGGGCAGCCATCAACGCCGACACAACAATCACGCTGGCATTGCCAAAGACCGGCCTCTGCACACCTCGGGCCGGTTCACTCATTCTCGGAGATATCGGCATCCCGGAGCATACGTATCAACGACTCGGGACGACGATTGCGGGGCCGATATTCGATGGTCGGTATCGCCTGCCCCTCACCAGGGTGGCCCATCCAAGCTCTTGATGGGTCGACACATCGGCACCCTAGGTGCGGTGTCGGGTTCCGCCGAGCTCATCATCGGAGTCCTCCTCGATCCCTCGGATACCCACGATCGCCACAAACACGCCGAGGACCGCACTTGAGACAAGGTTCGTTCGCAGGGTCCGCACGGCCGACTGCATGGCGGCACCGAGTCGCGTCGTCGGCGACAGGGAATAGTCGACGTGCCGTTCGCCCGAAGCCCCAGGCAGTGGTATTGACACGAGGTCGCGTTTGTCTACATATCGCGGATTCACGGAACCGTCGGAGGGAGGATTGGGGGGCCCTGGAGGGGCTGGGCCAGGATCAACTTCGTCGAGATTCTCCATGGCCGGCGGAACAGTGGTGGTGGTTGGTGCGGCGGTCGTCGTTGTTGTCGTGGTGGTCGGAGCCACAGTCGTCGTGGTTGTTGTTGTTGTCGTGGTCGGTGCGATCGTCGTTGTCGTGGTCGTGGTGGTCGGGGCCACAGTCGTCGTGGTGGTCGTCGTCGTTGTCGTGGTCGTGGTGGTCGTCGTTGTCGTCGTGGCAGGATGTACGACTTCGATCACGATGTCGTCAATAACTACGTCAACGTCTCCGCCCTCGCCCTTGCCCTTGAATCGAATCGACGTCGCCGGGGAAATCCAGTCGCGTACGGAAACAGTCGCCCATCGAGTGTTCGTGTCTACCTCCTTGAGCTTGATCTTGAGCACCTTTTTCCATGACCCACCGGATGCTGCAACAGCTACCTCGACCTCTCCATCTCCCTCGTCGCCCGACTCTGACACACGGCGGTACGAGAACGTGAGAGTCGCATCGACCGCATCGCTCAGGTCCGCGGTGCGCATCACCGATTTGTTTTCAAGACCGGGGCTGCCATTCACCCACAGACAAGGTCCGGAACAGTCTGGATGTGTTCGTACCTGGAATGTCCCGCCCGAGGGAGAACCATCGTCACCCTGTTCGATCCAGGTCGTACTCCACGCCGCGGACCCGTTCGAGCCGCTGTAACCACCGGAGGAAAAGGAGTCGGCAAATGTCTCGTTCTGTGCGGCCTGAGCGATCCCGCCGACGAGGGCGACCCCGAAAACCCACACTGCCAGTAGGCGCAAGACTCTTGGCGCGACCCGGGACATTAGCTACCCACCATGCCCCGGCCGGACGGCACCGCGGAGATCGGCGCTGGCGGACAATCCGCAAACGGATCTCCGGACTTCGGCGGTGGTGACGCAACGGACCGCTCCCCCACGGACTCGAGCGTCAGGATGAATGAACTCCAGCCATCGGATCGGCGGTACTCGATCGTCCCACCCATCGCCTCAACGAGCAAGCGAGCAACAGCCAGACCGAGTCCAAACGTACCAACGAGCAGTACCTCCGCTCCGTCGTGGACAAACGGTTTGAATAGTGTGTCGACGCGATCCGTAGCCACCCCGGGTCCGCTGTCACTGACCTCAACCTTGATCGCCGAGTCAACCTCCCGAATCGCGACACGAATGGAGTCTCCGCCGTGAGCGTGAGCATTCGACAGCAGGTTGCGTGCGATATGCGTGACCAGGCAACGGTCGCCGCGAACCGTTGCAGACCCGTCCAGTTCAACATCGACTCCCGTACGCTGCATCGGGTTGATGACACTGGCGAACGCGGCTGCGATGTCCACGGGCGCTGGGGTGACGTCGACCAGACCCGCATCGAGACGCGCTGCCATGAGGAGGTCCTCAACCATTCTGAACAACTCAGCCGAGTCGCGGTGTATGAGGGCGATGAGTTCCTCGGCCTCGGAAGGGTCATGCAACCCGCTCTCCATGAGATGCCCGGACAGACCATAGATCGAGGTAAGAGGAGTTCTCAGTTCGTGAGACATGCCACCAAAGAACTCGTCCTTCGATCTGGAGTATTCCTGCTCGGCGGACAGCCGCGCCTCAAAGACAAGCCTGCGATCACGCTGCTGACGTCTTACAACGGTTCGATACACCAAGATTGCTCCGATCGGGATGAGCAAGGTGATGAAGAGTTGGGTGGCGGCTTCAAATCGGGCGGCGACACTATCAGCAGCCTGAACCGCGGCGGCAAACTCGCCCTGCTGGACCAGCAGCGCAGCTGATGAGTTGCGGTACGCTCGACCGAAGACCTCCGAGTGGAGCCGATCGGCCTCAGCGAGGTCACCGCCCTCGATCGCGACAATGGTGTCGAGCGCCGCGGCCTGGAGTTCGCTAATCGTCGTCAGCACCCCTTCGTCATGAGCGCCGCTGGGCGGGCTACCCGCCACGTCTTGAAGCAAAGCGAGGTTGTTTCGTGCCTCGTCGACGGCAATCGCCCTCGCTTCAGCCGAGGCCACGCCAAGCTCGAAATCCACCGCGAACACCAATGCCTGAGAGTTTGCGGCACGCGTGGCGGCTGACGCAGCGGACACGGCGTTGGACCACTCGAGTGCTTCGGAGGTAACGGTAACTGTCCGCGCACCGGACGTTACAACAAGAAGAGCGCCGAGGGACCCCACGGCCACGAAGGCGGCGACAATGACCACAGCAACAGTGCCGCGCTGCATCGACGAACCGTCCCTGGCCTTCGTGTCCATAGGGACACTATCGGCGGGTAAGTTGGAAAAGTTAACCTCAACTAGAGAATTGCCGCTCCTGCACATGGGTGCATGCCGGTGTCGATTTAACAGGCACCCAATCGTTAGCGAGATAGCAGAGGCAAAAGCAAGGATCATGCAATGACGTTTACCGGATTCTGCTCCGAAGGGATTGCGCTTCTCGGGCGTATTCCTGCGATGAGTAGATCAGAGTTTCAGGATGAGAAGGCTCGCTACCGCGATCAGCTAGCTGAACCTGCAAAGGTGTTCGTTGCTGCAATGCTTTCAGAACTGCGGTCCTCGGTGTTCCCGGCTATCGAGGGCATCCCCAGAACCAATGGTTCCATTGCCCCGATCAACAACGATCTACGGTTCTCCCCCGACAAACCACCGTACAAGGACCATCTGCTCTTCCGATTCTGGGA
>JAADIG010000120.1 GCA_013151445.1 Actinomycetota bacterium | reverse complement strand
GGGAGGTCACCTCGTGGATGAGGTGCAGGTCGATGTAGAGGAGGTCCGGTTCACCGTCTGTGCGGTGAACGACGTGGTCCTCCCAGACCTTATCGAAGAGTGTGGTGGGGCGTGTCATCGTGTCCTTGGCTGTGAGACGGTGAGGCTAGCCGTTCACGGACCCTGCAGGAATCGGTGGAACTGCCGGCGTGTACCGGGCGACTCGAGTCCCCGTCCTCCTGGCTCGGCGTGTGCTCCTTTGAACCTGGATCAGCGAGGTGGGGTATGTGTCCCGTGGAGTGGTGGAAATTGGGGGTGGATCCTTCATTTGGAGGGGTCATCGTGTGACTCTCAGCGAGTTCAACCACGAGCTCGTAAGGAGATGCCACACGATGACCCGCCATGATGATGCCTCAACGTTGGCCGATGTGCTTGCACGTTTCGGTGATGACGGTACGAAAGACCTGTTCCGCCGGCTGTTGGAGGAGGCACTTCAGGATCTGATCGATGCTGAGGTGACTTGACAATCTATAGGAGCATCAATGCTCTGGCCGAATCGACGAACAGTCTCTACAAGGCCGAACTGATCTACGGACCCGATCAAGGGCCGTGGAAGACGATCGAAGACGTCGAGTCGGCGACCCTGTCATGGGTGCACTGGTTCAACACACAGCGGATCCACGGCTACCTCAACGACGTCCCGCCAGCCGAGTACGAAGACGCGTATCGTGCCGAAAGGAGAGCCGAACTGCCGATTGGAAACCAATAGAAACAGTCTCCATCAACGCCCGGGCGATCCACGGACCGGTTCACATTCATCCGCCGACTCGAATCAGGCGGTGCCATAGATGGTCGAGGAAGTATCGATCCCAAGTTCCTTGGTCGAGACCTCTCGCATCTTGAACTTCTGGATCTTGCCTGTGATGGTCATCGGGAACTCGTCCACGAACTTGATATACCGCGGAACCTTGTAATGAGCGATCTGGTCCAGACAGAAGTTCTTCACATCCTGCTCGGTGAGCGGGTCGGCACCGTCTTTGATCTGAATCCAGGCCATGATCTCCTCGCCATACCGATCATCGGGTATCCCGATCACCTGGACCTCCACGATCGAAGGATGCCCATACAGGAATTCTTCTATCTCGCGGGGATACACGTTCTCGCCACCGCGGACGATCATGTCCTTGATACGGCCAACAATCTTGACATATCCCTCTTCGTCCATAGCGGCAAGATCACCGGTGTGCATCCAACCTTCGCTGTCGATCGCCTGGTCTGTCTGCTCCGGAGCTTCCCAGTACCCAAGCATCACCGAATACCCCTGGGTGAGCAGCTCCCCTCCCTCTCCCCGTGGAACCGTGTCCCCGGTTGCGGGATCCACAATCTTGATGTTCACGTGTGGATGTGCCTTGCCGACCGTCGAGACGCGCTTGTCGAGGGGATCGGTTGGCGAGGTTTGGGTCGAAACGGGTGAGGTTTCTGTCATGCCATAGGCGATGGTCACCTCGCTCATGTGCATCTCGTTGACGACCTGCTTCATCACTTCGATCGGGCAGGGTGAGCCTGCCATGATTCCAGTGCGGAGACTCGATAGGTCATACGTGTCGAGGTTGGGGACGCCCAGTTCCGCGATGAACATCGTCGGCACCCCGTACAGGCTGGTGCAGCGCTCGCTCGCTACCGTCTCGAGCACGGTCACCGGATCGAACCCTGCACCGGGGATGACAATACATGCTCCGTGCGTGGTGCAAGCGAGGTTCCCCAGCACCATTCCGAAGCAGTGATAGAAGGGGACGGGCAGACAGACCCGGTCCTCGTGAGTGTATCGACACGCCTCACCGACGAGGAAGCCGTTGTTGAGGATGTTGCGGTGGCTGAGGGTCGCCCCCTTCGGGAAGCCGGTGGTCCCACTTGTGTATTGAATGTTGATTGGATCGAGCGGATCGAGCGCGGAGCTGCGTTCCTCGAGATCCTCATCCGAGATCCCGGACGCCCTCTCGAGCAGAGTCTGCCAGTCGGCGGTTTCGAGAAAGATGACGTGCTCGACGTCGGAGCGATCTCTTGCGTCTTCGATCATCGCGCGATAGTCGCTCGTGACGTAGGACTCCGCAGAAAACAGGACAGTGATGCCCGACTGGTTGAGCACATACTCGAGCTCCGCTAGCCGGTAGGCGGGATTGATCGTGACGAGAACCGCCCCGATGCGTGCCGTGGCGTATTGGACGATGACCCATTCGGCGTTGTTGGGACTCCAGATTCCGACCCGCTCACCTTTGGCGACGTCGAGACCGAGCAGGGCCTTGGCCATTTCGTCAACCGCCCTGGCGAACTCCGAGTAGGTGTAGCGGATACCTTGTCTCGCCGAGACCAGGGCTTCTGCGTCCGGGTACGTCAGGGCGGTGTGGGCGAGATTCTGCCCGATCGTCTCCTCGAAAAGCGGGATGGTGGTCGGGCCGGATGCGATCGACGGGTTCATTCATCTTCCTCCTTGCCTTTCTCGCGGTGATACGCGGGCGTCCTCACAGCGCCACACATCACCTCTGAAGCTCTGGATGGCCTTTGAACGCGTTGACGCGAAGCTCGTGTACGAATCTGTGCCTGTTCATCGTCATATCCATCACCTACCCATCCTCGGGCGACCTGTGCGCGGCAGCAGCGGTGCGAGCCGTCTTGAGCGTACACAGCCCTCCCAGACACCACCGCAGTACACCAGGTCGTCGAGTACCGCCATCACCGAGAACGTGAGCGGGTCCAGATCCGGCTTTCGCTCCCACCACTCCATCGCTAGGCCGGCTACGACAAGCGCCACCAAGCGGTATCTCAAACGGCTCCTAGTCGCGATCGTCACCACCGTGAGCGGACCCCAGCTACGCGTCAGGGCCGACGCGAGTGGCCGGGTCATGCCGACGAAGCCTCGACACACGAGGTGCCCGCTGAGCAGCCCCCGATCCGGGATTCCCTCGAGCACGCGCCGCAATCTGAGCCAGCTCCACAAGAGGAGGACGGCTGCCATCTCAGGGCGGCCAGCGACCATTGCCAGCCAGGCCGCCAACGTCCACGGTGAGGCTCGTACGGCAGCCAGCGCCTCAGGGTGTCGCCTTGCCAGCGGCCCTGCCGACGTGCCGTATGCCCAACGGCGGGAAACCACATCGAGGAGAACGCGACGAGGACGGTGTCTCGCGGTCACCGTTGCTTCATAGCGGACGTTCCAGCCTGCCGCATCGAGGCGCCATACGAAATCCACATCCTCACCGAAGCGGAGGCTCTCGTCGAATCCGCCTACCGCTTCGAAAGCTTCTCGGCGCACCGCCATCGTGGCCGTCGGGATGTAACTCACCCTTGCATCGGGACGTACCGGACCGGGCTCCCTACCGAGGTCGAGGGGGGATCGGGCCACCTCGTACCGATGGAGGAGACCGGTCGCCTGAGTGCCACCCTCGCGGATCCTGGGTGCTACAGCTCCCAGAGCGGGGTCTTCGAAGTGGCGCAACATGGCTTCGAGAGTGCCAGGATCCGGCACGCAGTCGGCATCGATGAAAACAATGAGTTCACCGTCTGTGGCAGCGGCTCCCTCGTTGCGTGCTGCCGAGGGCCCGCCGTTCTCGTTCCGGTAGATCAACCTCGCTCCGGCATGCCGGGCCACTGCGGCGCTCTCGTCCGTCGAGACGTCATCGACAACGGTCACCTGCCCGATGGCAGATCCAGCGTGGACCGCTTCGGCAATGTGGTCGGCATGATTGAAGACCGGTATCACCACTGCAACATCGTTGCGTTCGATGCCCGGCGGGGGAAACACCGGATGCAGCATGCCAGCACGCACCATTCGGGCGAAGAGCTCGGTGGCGGCATCGTCGAGGTGTGACGTTCTGCCCACAGCCGTCGCCTCGTCCAGCAGCGTGTCGGCACGCCCGCTCACGCGCCATACTCGCATCGGTGATCCCCCCACGACGATTCCCGGGGAAGGACGGCGCAACGTTCGGTCTGCGACGAGCCGACACCCCCGCAGCCAATCAAAGGCATGCATCGTGGTTTAGCATAGAGTCGCTCGAGAAAGGAGCGCGAATGGCACGAACCGTGCAACCCGACCTGCAAGGCCCTTCGGTATGCGAACCAGAGCAGGCGGTGTCCACGCCAGATCCCGACTCCAGCGTCACGGGCCTCCCAGCAGCGACCGCGAACGACCTTCTCGAGGAAGAGCTCCTGGTTGAGGAGATCTCAATCGACGGTATGTGCGGCGTGTATTGATGGTATTCGACGTCGATCGTCCATACCGCATCAATCCTCAAGTCGCGATTCGCCCTGAGTCCTTCGGAGGCATCGCATACCATCACGGCAACCGACGCCTGTTGTTCCTCAAGTCGAAGACGCTCGTCGATGTGCTCGACCATCTCGATGGCCACGAGTCCATAACCGGGGCGGTGGACTCTGTGACTTCTACTCCCCGTGTGGCCGCGTCGCTCATCACAGCCCTCGCGTCACTGGAGTCGTCGGGGATCATAGATGCTCGCTGACCTGCTTCAGCAGGGTCTCAGCTCACCCATCTGCCTCACCTGGGAGCTGACATACGCCTGCAACCTGCAGTGCATCCACTGCCTGTCGGCATCGGGCCGGCGCGATCCCAATGAACTCAACACAGCCGAGTGCATGGACCTGATCGACGAGATCGCCGCCATGGGCGTGTTCTACGTCAATATCGGCGGTGGCGAGCCGCTGTTGCGGCACGACTTCTTCGTCATAGTCGAGCACGCGGTAGCCAACGGGGTTGGTGTGAAGTTCTCCACCAACGGCTATCTCCTCGGAGCGGAGGAGGCGGCTCGCATCGCTGCAACGAACTACCTCGATGTGCAGATCAGCGTTGACGGCATAACCGAGGAAGTGAACGATGCAACGAGAGGCGGGGGGAGCTTTCACCGGGCGCTCACGGCGATGGAGCACCTCATCGATGCCGGCGCCGAGGGGTTCAAGATCAGCGTGGTGGCGACACGCCACAACATCCCTCAACTTCCTGAATTCCTCCACATGGCGTCCGAGATGGGGGCCCAGCTGAGGGTGACACGGCTCCGTCCATCGGGAAGAGGAGTCGAGAGCTGGCACCACCTACGCCCCACCCAGCAGCAGCAGCGAACCCTTCACCAGTGGCTGAGGGACCATCCCGAGGTTCTGACCGGCGATTCGTTCTTCCACCTGTCTGCTCTCGGTGAGCCACTGCCGGGGCTCGGTATGTGCGGTGCCGGTCGAACGGTGTGCCTCGTCGATCCCATCGGTGACGTATACGCCTGTCCATTCGCCATCCATGAGAACTTTCGAGCGGGATCAACGAAAGATCCCGGCGGTTTCTCGCGGATCTGGTCCTCATCTTCGCTGTTCGCCGACATTCGCGAATCAGAGCCCGTCGGAACATGCGCCTCCTGCTGGGCGGTTGATAGTTGCAAGGGCGGCTGCATGGCAGTCAAGTTCTTCACCGGCAGCCCGATCGATGGTCCCGATCCGGAGTGCACATTGGGCCACGGCTCGACCGAGCGGCTGTTGCAGATTCCAATCATGAGCTCGGACCACTCATGGGCCACGTAACCACATCGGCCGAGAACCTGCCCCGGGACCCAGCGCTCCTGTCACCGCTCACACTCGGAGAATCAACGGCACCGAACCGGGTCATGTTCGGTCCGCATGTGACGAACCTGGCACGCGGCCGGGTGCTTTCCGAGCGCCATAGCGCGTACTACGAGAGCAGGGCGCGAGGCGGGTGTGGTGTGATCGTCACCGAGGAGTTGACCGTACATGCCTCCGACTGGCCATATGAGCGAGCCCCCGCAGCCATCGATTCGGATGAAGGTCTTGCCAATGTCGTCACAGCTGTAAAGGGACACGGATCCCTGCTGATCGCTGCCCTCGGCCACACCGGCCTCCAGGGTTCGAGCGCCTACTCGCAACGGGAGCTCTGGGCACCGTCACCGGTGCCTGATGCTGCCACACGCGAGATTCCCAAAGAGATGGAGACGACCGATATCGAGGCTGTCATCGACGGTTTTCGTCGAGCGGCGAACGTCGTTCGAGCGGGTGGGGCCGACGGCGTGGAGATCAACGCAGGCCAGCACAGCCTGATCCGTCAGTTCCTCTCGGGCCTCACCAACCAGCGGACCGATGAATACGGGGATGATCGGTTGCTCTTCGCTCGAAAGGTGATCGACGCAGTGAGAGAAGCTGTTGGGAACAAGGTGGTCGGCCTGAGGCTCTGCTGCGATGAATACGCTCCCTGGGCTGGAATCACGCCCGAGTCGGCTACCGATATCGCCATCGCCCTTGCGCCGGTCGTCGACTATCTGGTGGTCACCACAGGTTCGATCTATTCCACCGGTGCCACCCGTCCCGACGGGCATGTTCCTCCAGGCTTCTCGATCGATCTCGCGACGTCAATCAAGGAGGCGGTGGGAGAGGCAACGTCTGTTTTCGCGCAGGGCTCCATCGTCGACCCCTCCATGGCCGAAGCTGCGATCGCCTCTGGCCTCGATGGGGTCGAGATGACGCGAGCCCAGATCGCCGACCCCGACCTCGTCCGCAAGGTTGGCAGCGGCGAACGCGTGCGTCCGTGTGTGCTGTGCAACCAGCTCTGCATGTGTCGCGATGCCCGCAACCCCATCGTGAGCTGCGTGGTCGAGCCGAGCTCCGGTCACGAGACCGAGGATCCCGACTGGTATGGGGTGGCGCAGCCACGGTTGATCACCGTCGTCGGTGCAGGACCTGCCGGTATGGAGGCCGCACGAGTCGCAGCGTTGCGTGGTCACGACGTGCGTCTCATCGAGACAACGTCTCGCTGTGGAGGTTCATTGGCGTCGGTGGCCCGCCTTCCCGGCCGGCACCGTTTCGCCGACTTCGCTGCATGGCTCGAACGCGAGATCCGACATCTCGACGTTGTCGTGGACCTGGAGACTCACGCTGTTGGAGACCTCGAGAGCGCGATCATCTGCGTCGGGAGCCGACCTGGTTCGCCTGACTTCGCCATCGACGATGGTGCAACCGTGCTGACCCCCGCTCAGGTCCTCGACGGAACGGATATCGTCGAGGGTCCGGTCGTCGTGTGGGATCCTCTGGGGGCATGGGAAGGCACCGGCGTTGCCGAGCTGCTCTCCACATCCCACCCGGTCACCGTGGTGACTCCCGATTTCGTCGTCGGGCGCGACCTTGCTCGGACCGGAGACCTGGCGCCGGCCAACGTGCGACTCCATTCCGCAGGGGTGACCCTCGTCAAAGCGGCCCGGTTGCGACGAGTGACGCGCGACCATGTCGAGATCGAACACCGCTATGGCAACACCAGCGAAACACTTCCGGCGGTCGCCGTGGTCAACGCCGACCACCGGCTGCCCGGGGAGATTCCCGCCGGTCTCGAGAACCATGCCCGAGCCGGAGACTGCGTAGCGCCACGAACAGTGGCCGAGGCGATCCTCGAGGCACGCAGAGCCGTGCTCGAACTGGAGGAACGATGACGGCGTACCGGTACTTGTTCTCACCGCTGAGCCTGGGTCCCATCGATCTCGAGAACCGTATCGTGTTCGCTGCACACCTCACTTCCTACGCAGCCGACGGTCTGCCTACCCCCCAGCATGCCGCGTACTACGAGGAACGAGCTCGCAGCGGAGTGGGCCTCATCATCACCGAGGAGCATTCCACTCATCCATCCGACTGGCCCTACGAGAAGCTCATCCACGGTTTCAATCCTGCCGTGCTCGACGGGTACCGACTCATCACCGACACGGTCCACCGCCACGGCGTTCCGATCCTCGCGCAGATCAACCACAACGGGGGCCAGGCAAGCGGTATGTACTCGCGCCTACCCGTGTGGGCGCCGTCACCGGTCGCCGACCCTCTGTTCCGGGAGGTACCGATGGCGGTCGGTGAGAAGGAGATCAGCGAGATCATCACCGGGTACGCTGATGTGGCGGCGCGCTGCATCGCCGGTGGATTCGATGGCATCGAACTGCAATGCTCCCATTCCTCGATCGTTCGCCAGTTCCTTTCGCCGATCACCAACCTACGTGCTGACGAATACGGTGGTGTCCTCGAGAACCGGGTTCGCATCCTTCGCGACATCGTTGCGGCAGTTCGCGATGCAATCGGTCGGGATTCCGTGCTGGGGGTCCGGCTGTGCGGTGACGAACTCCTCGACGACGGTATTCGCCTCGATGAGGCCGTGGCGGTGGCACGCATCCTCGAGGCCGACGGTCTCATCGACTACATCAATACCTCGATCGGATCGGCAACGTCCACCCTCTTCATGATCGAGGCCTCGATGCATGTTCCTCCGGGGTACTCGATGTATATCCCGGCAGCGATCTCGACCGCGGTCGACCTTCCCGTGATCGGTGTGGGTCGTTTCAAGGATCCCCTCCAAGCAGACAGGGCACTGGTCGACGGGCATTGCGACGCAGTCGGCATCGTCCGGGGCCAGATCGCGGATGCAGAGTTCGTCGCCAAAGCGAAAAGTGGCCACACCGAGGAGATAACACTCTGTCTGTCGTGCAACCAGGAGTGCGTGGGACGAGTGGGGATGAACCGGTGGCTCGGTTGCGTCGAATCCCCACGAACCGGTCGGGAGGCAGAGCCTGCAACGCCCCGGCCACAGCGATCCAAACGCGTTCTCGTGGTGGGCGCGGGCCCCGCAGGCCTCCAGACCGCCGCGACGGCGGCTGCTCGTGGCCATGACGTAACGGTCCTCGAGCGTGCAGACGAGGTCGGGGGCAGTATCCGATTAGCTGCGAGCGTCCCCAATCGCGCCGAGATCGGTGACCTCATCCGGAACCAGGTCGCCGCGTGCCAACGCGCCGGAGTAACGATCCGCACCGGGGTGACTGTGGACATCGCCATCGTCGAACAGATGCAGCCGGACGAGATCGTTATCGCCACCGGGTCTGAACCGGCAGATCCGCTGTGGGTACCCGAAGAGCATGCTGTCGGCGTAGCTCACATCGTCGAGGTCCTGGCAGGCACCAAGGACGTCACCGGGCGGGTCGTCGTCGTAGACGACCGCGGTTTCCATGGGGCGACGAGTGTGGCCGAGCTCCTCGCTGCACATGGATGCGAGGTGACCATCATCACCGCGATGATGGTCGTCGGCCAGGACCTGGGCATCACCCTCGACCTCGAGAACTGGAACCGCCGCGCTGCAGCAGCAGGGATCGCACAGCGAACCGACCTCGTGGTGATGGGTCTGACCGACGACGGCGTCACCGCTTTGCATCACCCGTCTGACTCCGAGCTAACGATCCCGTGCGACTGGGTGGTTCTCGACGTGGCACCACGACCAACCGACGGACTGTACCGGGAGATGGTGGCTGCCGGATGGCAGCCATATCGCGTCGGAGATTGCCTTGCACCCCGCAGGGCGCACGCGGCCGTGATCGACGGGACGCGCGTCGGTTCACTGCTGTGAGGGCATGGACGACTACGCGGTCATGCCACCATCGATATCGATACAGGCGCCGGTGACTGCAGCGGCATCCTCCGACAGGAGCCACGCCACGGACGACGCGATCTCAGCAGGTTGAATGAGTCTTTCTATCGGCACCCTGACACCGAACTCGTCCGGGCTCTCCATGTCGTAGATTCGTGCACTCTCGCTGAGGGCGACCGTATCTGTCGACCCCGGGGCGATCGCGTTCGCGGTCACACCAGTGCCTCGAAGATCGAGGGCAAGGCTGCGAACCAGGCCGAGTACACCGTGTTTGGCGGCGACGTAGGCACCAAGCAACGGCAGACCCCGGTGCCCCGCAGCGGAGGCAACTGCAACGAACCGACCCGAACGCGGTTTGTGAGACGCCAGTAGGTGGGGAATGGCGGCCCGCGCGAGATTGAACACACCTGTGAGGTTCGTATCGATGTTGACCTCCCACTGCCGATCGGAGAGTTCCCATACCGGGACACCCCCCACGACGACACCGGCTGTAGCAACCGCCGCATCGAGGCTTCCGAAACGCCCGACCCCAGCCGCGACGGCCTCTGCGAGAGCCTGTGGAGACCTTACGTCGGCTTCGACAACGAGATGGGGTGCGACGCACGACGCAGCCACGGCCTCTAGATCGCCGGAATCGGCGGTCGGATAGCCACCCGTGTCGCCATCAGGCACATCGACCAGCACCACGGCCCAGCCCTTCTCCGAGAGGCAACGAGCCGTGGCCGCTCCGATCCCCCTCGCTGCCCCGGTGACGACAACCGTTCTCATTCGACCCGCTCCTTTCGGTCCTGGAGAACGGCGTCAAGTAACGCCTCTCCTTCCTCTGGGCTTGCACCTGTGGGATCGCCCAATACGCCGCTGGGTGAAACGCTCCTGACACCATCGGACCGCAACGTCGACATCAGAGACGCCAGCGAATCCGTCGTCCCTGGTGCCGCGAGATGGAGTCGTACCCGGTCGGGGGCGATCGCCAACATGATCGACGTTTCGATGCGACCAGCGTGGGCATCGCCTGGAACGCTGGGTCGCCAGAACGAGACATGGCGGCCTTCCGAGACGAGGATCGTCTCGGCCACCGCGAGCGCATCCGCGTTCCCGCCGTGCCAGGAGAGCACGACGACGCTGCGAAAGATGCTGCAGGACCTGACCGCCGCGATCACCAGGTCCGCTGTGACACTCGTACCGATCGAGATCGTGCCGGGGAACCCGAGATGTTCGTCGCTGGCGCCCAGCGGCAACGCGGGAGCAACGAGACGGTCTGGGCTGCCCCTGGCCCAACGACGCGCTAACTCGGCACCGATGACGGTATCAACATCCAACGGGAGGTGGGGCCCGTGTTGTTCGAGTGATCCGGCACAGATCAAGATGTCACTTCGGTGAGCGACCTCGGCGATCTCGGGCCAGGTGCAATCCGCGATGCGGGTCACGGCGAGTCACGCACGTATCCGTAGGTAACCAGCTTGGCATAGATGGCCTGTGCCGCTTCCCTTGCGGGAGCCCGTATCTCCTCCCGACCCGGGGTCGCCGTCGTCTCCCCGAGAAGTACCCTGATACGCGCCTCGGCACTCGCTGCGTCCGGCATCGGAATCATCTTCGGTCGCGGGCGATAGGGCTTGCTGGTAACGGGTGAGAGTGTTGGGATAGCCGGGGTCATCGGAGTCCGTACCTCGATCGGGGCATCGACTGCTGCAAGGAAGCGTCCGAGAGCCGCGCGACGGAGGTGAGCGGCCTCGGGACCCACCGACACGACCGCCGGACTCGGCAGCACCAGCCGTTCGATTCCACCGCCATCGACCCTCCGATCCACTTCGAGCGAGGACGCACCTGAGGCTCGCACAGCCGCGCACCCGAGCGCCTGGGCGGCTCCGAGGAGCCCCGCCGTCAGCGCGGGGACCGATCCCGATCCGCCATCGGGGCTGCGATCTCCGCACAGAACCACGTCAACATCCGCGGCCTCTCGTGCGATCGCTACAGCAGCGTGCTCACGACCACCGGGCGGATAGCGTACGAGGTGGTTCACCCCCACTGCCCAAGCCAGGCGAAGCATCCCGTCCGCCTCACCTGGGCCGACGGTCACCGCCGTGATCTGATCCGAGAGCGAAAGGGCCACCTCGAGCGCTGCACCGTCTGGTGCCGACAATCCCGAGGAACGATGGTCGACAGAGATCGCTCCCGTCAGAGGGTCGACCGATACCCCAGATGCGGCATATTTGAGGGCGACGAGTATTCGCATGTCATCCCCTCCGAAACGCTACACCGAAGCCACCGGTGGGGTAGTGCCACGTGATCGCACCGAGTCCATCACAGACCAGATAACACGCCCCGCACTCGAAACACTGCTCGTAGTTGAACAGTACGCCACCGTCGTTCATCGGCACAAACAACCCCGCCGGGCAAACGGACACGCAGACCTTCGTGGTGCACCCTTGACATGCATCCCCGTCGACGGTGATATGGGGGGTCGGCGACAGGTCGAACACGACGGTGTCCATACGATCTTCGAACGAGATGTGCCTCACGATCATTTGAACCCTCGGATCAGGGTGAAGCCGTCCCGGATGACGTCCCGCCACCTCACGCCGTAGCGGCGACGCGCCGCTCCCATGATCCGCCACAGGCCCACTTTCGGGGCGGTGTTCCTCACGGTGAACAGCTCTGTTGCTGTGTCGACCACGAACCGGGAGTACCGCTCTTGCACACGTTCGGACAGGAGCAGGCGCGGGATACGTTGGAATCTACGATGATCGGGCAAGACGAACGAACCATCGAGTCGCCTTCGATATCCTCCAAGTCCGGTGCGACTGACGTCACCCGCCGAGATTGCCTCGGCGGCTGTCTCTCCGGCAGCGATTCCCGTCGCCATGGCGAAGTTCACACCCTCCAGAAACACCCCGGCGGCGAGGCACATGCCCGCAGCGTCGCCGGTCACCATCATGCCGTCGGTAACGAGTTCAGGCATGGCGTCGAGTCCTCCCTCGGGGATCAGATGCGCCGAGTACTCGAGGAGTTCGCCACCTTCGACCAGCGGAGCGATCGACGGATGAGTCTTGAACCTGCGCAGGATCTCCTCCGGCCGGAGGGCGGCCGCCCTCAATCCGGCAAGGGACAGGACCACACCTACCGCCACGCTTTCGAGATTGGTATATACGAAGCCGCCTCCCGACACCCCCGACGTTCCCCCCAAGGTCTCGATATCGACGCCTTCACGTCCGCGCACACCGAATCGCTTGTCGATCTCTGCCTTGTCGAACCCGATGACTTCCTTGACACCAAGCGTGAAGTTGGAAGCATCGAAACCATCGTACAGACCTGCCTCCCTGGCGAGGAGCGAATTGACGCCATCACAGGCGATCACGACCCGGGCGCCGATGTCCCCCTCAGGTCGATCGGTCCGGACGCCAACCACCGTCCCGCCGTCGTAGAGCAGACCGATAGCTGTCGTTGACGGGATGAGCGTCGCCCCGGCATCGACTGCCTCATCTGCCAACCATGAGTCGAACTCGGAACGGAAGGCCGTTACCCCATTGTGTGGTTCCTGGGACCAAGCGTCGCCGCGCACATCCATAGCCACGCTGCCATGCTCGGTGAGGACCATCGTCGAGCGACGGGTCACCCACCGCTGGATCGGAGCGCGTTCCGGCCAGTCGGGTATGACAGAGTCGAGGATACGGGCGTAGAGAACCCCCCCGTACACGTTCTTCGACCCCGGGTAGGGCCCGCGTTCGATGAGCGCAACGGTGACGCCTGCTCGGGCAGCCGTGAGGGCTGCCAGTGAGCCTGCAGGACCGGCACCGACCACCACGATGTCGAAGCCGATCGTCATGGCTCGAGCATCTGCAAGAGACTGCGGAGAGTCGAGCGGGCGTCGCACACCACCGCCACGTTGGCGCGCAGCATCATCGCACACGATGGGTCGGTGTTTATCGAGATGACGTGCCGGGGATCGCCAATGCCGCTCAAGTGCTGGGTGGCTCCCGAGATTCCGAACGCCATGTACAGATCGGGGTCGACCATCGCACCGGTCGTCCCGATCTGGCGGTCGAAGGGCAACCACCCCCTATCGACGACCACGCGAGTTGCACCGACACCAGCTCCGAGCACGGCGGCGAGTCGGTCTGTCAGTCCGACCCCCTCTTCGTCCTCCACGCCGGCACCGGCAGCGACGACTCTGTCTGCCTCCGTCAGGAGAACCATGCGGGAATCTGGCGGAACATCGTCAACGAGCACCGGGTCGGCGAGGACTCCGGTGGGTTCAATGGATCTGCGGTCGATCTTCACAGTCATCAGCGGATCTCGGACCACCCCCCGGGATCCCGGCTTGAAGAGGACCACGACTGGAACGGTTCGCTCGTACACATCTGCGAGGCCGCCATTGAGACGCGTTGCGACGATCCGCTCCTGACCCACCTCAACGACGTTGGGCAAGAGTGGTCGTTCCAATGCGATCGCTATGCGAGGTGCCAGGTCGGCGCCGTCGCGACTCATGGGTACGATGACAACGTCGTGGGCGGCAACGGCCGAGGCGAGGTGGTCCGCCCAGGCTGTCGGGCGAAAGGCTGCCGCCTCCCGGAGGCTCAGCGAGCGGGCGACGCCACGAAACGTTTCCACCGCCTGATCGGTACCCGAGCCGATGAGGATCCCCAAGCCGCCGGCTTCGGCGACGGCTTCCACCGCCCCGGTCGTTGGGACTCCGTGGCGAACAGGTGCAACAGTGATCACGAACGGCAAGCATAGCTGCAGCCCTTGGAAGAAACCCGTGGGTATCCGGGCTCCGTGTTCGGACATTCGCTGCCGCCACAGCCCCCCGCTGCTTCCAGGTACCTCGACTTCATCTGGGCCCAGGAGCTTTTCACAGCGACGCGCTGGCTCTGGCGATCGATGCACGCTCGACGCGGATACGGCACCGAGACCGGACGGATCTGTGCATCCGACCGAACCGGTGCCAGACCCCGAT
This sequence comes from Actinomycetota bacterium, assembly GCA_013151445.1. Lineage (GTDB taxonomy): Bacteria > Actinomycetota > Acidimicrobiia > Spongiisociales > UBA5794 > BMS3BBIN02. Next base: position 3,890 of record JAADIG010000120.1, on the reverse strand, counting down.
TCGGTGCCACACCGATACGACGGTGGAGTCGAACTCCTCGGGCAATCGATGGCGCTCGCTGCTACTGTCGACAGGAAGACGAACATGAGCAGAGGAGGCCCCGGCAGACGACGTGGCGGAGAGGTCCGAGCGATCTCGAGCCAGACGAGCGAGGCGAGACGATCACAAGGGAGCTGAAGTGAAAACACGCGCGGCGGTACTTGATCAGGTAGGTGCAGACTGGACCATCACCGAACTAGATTTGGATGAGCCCAAAACCGGTGAGGTGCTCGTCCGATGGGTGGCAGCGGGCCTCTGCCACTCCGATGAGCATCTCCGCCATGGAGACATCGTCCCTCGGTTTCCCATCGTCGGCGGACATGAAGGTGCAGGCATCGTCGAGAAGATCGGTCCAGGTGTCAGCCGCGTCGAGGTTGGCGACCACATCGTTGCCTCGTTCCTTCCGTCGTGCGGAAAGTGCCGGTGGTGCTCCACGGGACGTCAGAACCTGTGCGACGTCGGAGCCACCATCCTCGAAGGGTCGCTCCCGGATGGCACATTCCGGTTCCACCGCAATGGTGACGACCTCGGAGGCCTCTGCATGCTCGGCACGTTCTCGGATCGTTCCGTTGTATCCGAGCTCTCATGCGTCCCTGTATCGAAGGAACTCGACCTCACCAAGGTCGTTCTCGTAGGTTGCGGCATTCCCACCGGGTGGGGATCTGCTGTGTACGCCGCTGAGGTCAAACCCGGCGAAACGGTGGTCATCTACGGCATCGGCGGTATCGGCATCAACGCGGTGCAGGGCTCTGCTCATGCCGGTGCGCTCAACACTGTGGCGGTGGATCCGCTGGCCAACAAACGCGAGAAGGCGGAAGAACTCGGCGCAACGCATTCGGTCGCATCGGCCGAGGAGGCGATGGAGTTGGTCCAGCAATTGACCAACGGAGTTGGAGCGGACAAGGCAATCGTGACGGTTGATGTCGTCGACTCTGAGGTGGTGACCAACGCGTTCAACGTGGTGAGCAAGGGCGGAACGGTGGTCGTCACAGGACTCGCGGACCCAGCCAAGATCACCGTTGAGCTCCCCAGCGCGATCCTCACCTTGTTCGAAAAGACGTTGAAGGGTTCGTTGTTCGGTTCCAGCAACCCGATGTACGACATACCGAAGTTGCTCGACCTGTACCAGGCCGGTGAACTGGAGATAGATTCGCTCATCACGAAGACCTACACCCTCGATCAGATCAACGAGGGCTACCAGGACTTGCTCGACGGCAATATCATCCGGGGCGTCATTCTCTACGACGCGTGATCGAGAGGCTCGAGATCAGACGACGCTCCCGCTAGTCGACGCCGTGACACAGGGTAGGTTCGCCAACGCGCTGGGAGCTATCACCGGCTCGATCATCGGACTCGACCGTGAGGCAGAGATCTTGGCGGTTGCTCTTGACACGGGGCGCCACGTCGTGCTGGAGGGTCCGCCGGGTACCGGTAAGTCCAGCCTGCTTCGAATGATGTGCCGCGGTGCTGATCTCAGTTTCGTGTTCGTCGAGGGCAACGCCGAGCTCACCCCCAGCCGTCTGCTCGGTAGCTACGACCCGGCGATGGTCCTCGAGGGTGGGTACCGCGCTGACGCCTTCGTTGAAGGCCCACTGGTCTGGGCTCTCCGCGAGGGCTCCGTGCTCTATATCGAGGAGTTCAACCGGGTTCCCGAGGAGACGCTCAACGTGCTGATCACCGCTTTGGAGGAAGGAGAAGCCCATATCCCGCGTTACGGAACGGTGCATGGCGCCGAGGGGTTCCGTCTCGTGGCGGCCATGAATCCCTTCGACGCGATCGGCACGGCCCGGATCAGCCATGTGGTATCCGACAGGACCTGCCGTATCGCCATCGGCTATCAGGAAGCCGAGAGGGAACAGGCGATTATCGGATTGCATCACGATGCCCCTCCGGAAGTCGTCGAGTTTGCGGTAGAACTCACGCGTAAGACCCGTGACCATCCCGAGATTCGCATCGGAGCTTCGGTCCGCGGGGCAATCGACGTGACCGTGCTGGCGGTCGAGCTTGCGGCGCGGCGCGGGGTCGATTCGATGACGCGGGACACGCTGCGCGACGCCGCCCGTGCCGCACTGACCGGAAGGATACGAATCGATGAGTCGGGTACCCGATCGCCCGACGAGATCATCGATGAGCTGTTCGCCGCCCTCTTCGATGCCCGAGCCAACGACCCACCGGATGGCCAGGGAAAAGTGAACCGCCTCCTCCGCGACCAGGAGGCGGACCAGGGCAAACACTGACCGGGCCAGATGCCGAGCGGACGCTTGAGCGTGCATCCAAGAAGCACCTGACGCGGTCGATTCTCCGCCAGCGTCACCCGTCGCTCGATCAGCTCTCACCTGAGATCGGGGAGTTCGACGAGAGTGCGTTCGAAGCGCTGTGGGCCTCCGATCCTGACGCGGCCGCCGAGGCTCTGGCGGACATGTCTGTAGCGGTGGATGTGCGCCTGCGGCTGCTGGCGCGTCGTGTCGCCGCCAGCACATTTGTCCGCCCTGTCATGGGTCGGATGCCGCGCCGGGGAGTGCGCCGTCTTGCCCCGGCCCCGGCCCACAGCGGAGGGGATCTCGACATCGACAGAACCCTTGACCGATCGGACGGTTTGAGACCGTCAAGCATCGACCAGCTGGTCACTCGTGCCTGGCGAGCCTACCGATCCCGGGTGGTCCTTCTGATCGACCGAAGCGGCTCGATGAGGGGTGGGGCTGTGGCACGGGCGGCGGTCGCGGCCGCTGCGATCTCCCTTGCTACGAGGGGCCGTGCCGACTGCGGGGTGATCGCGTTCTCGCGCGATCGCATCGTTCTCCAACCGATGAGTCGAAACCCCGACCCGTTCCAGCTCGTGGACCGCATCCTCACCCTGCGTGGCCATGGCACGACAGATCTGGCGGGTGCCCTCGAGGAGGCTGGTCGCATGGTCCGGACCGGGTCGGGGACCGGCGACGGCATCGTCGTGCTCCTGAGCGACTGCATCGCCACGGAAGGATCGGACCCGATGCGTTCTCTCTCCGGTATCGCCCACCTCCACGTCATCACTCCCAGCGACGAGCCCGACTCCATCACGGTGGCCCGCAGCTTGACGGGACCGACCGGCGGCAAGGTCAGGATGGCCACCTCGGTCCGCGATATTGCACCTGCCGTTTTCGATATCCTCGCATGATTGAACTGTCGTGGAGACATGTGCTGAACGGTCCAGGCACATCGCCACACCATCTGCTTCGGTGACCCGGAGGGTGCAGTGTCGCAGGTGCCTGAACTTCGCTCACCGTCTTCGGGTTCCAGGGTCAGCGAGAAGTCATCCCGCCGGCTACTGCACTACCTTGAGACTCGTGGCGTCAGCCCGTCTCGATCCAGAACGTCTAGCAGCAACCCTGCCGAAGCAACCGATTTCGGATCGTCGAACACGACCGGTAAACGCGACGAAACCTGCGATACTCTCTCCATAAGAACCCTTCCGCCTGGTGACGACTTGTTGATTGAATCGTCATTATCCCAGACGGCAGGGCACTTTTCGCGTCAACCACCCACCCAAAACCCGAAGCCAAACCGCGGATCCAGGCTGAAGGGGGACGGACGGAATGGGCGGGCTTGCGGTGCTCCCTTGCTCACTGTGTTCGCTTGTGCCTGGGTCTTCGCGTACCGGGCTCGCAGGCTCGCGGTCCCCCCTCGCTCACTGCGTTCGCTTGTCCCTGAGTCTTTCGCGTACCGGGCTCGCAGGCTCGCGGTCCTCCCTCGCAGGCTCGCGGTCCTCCCTCGCAGGCTCACTTGTTCCTGGTCCTTGCCGTACCGGGCTCGCGGGCTCGCGGTCCCCCCTCGCTCACTGCGTTCGCTTGTCCCCCCTGAAGGGGGGACGGACG
>JAADIG010000060.1 GCA_013151445.1 Actinomycetota bacterium | reverse complement strand
AGGATTGGATACTGCCAAAACAAACCGTTAACTTGGACACGCCGTTGCTGGTCGGCGCTACGGATCGATGCTCGGATTCTCCTCGCCCGCGGGATCGCGAATGTCCGGTTGCATACGAACAGTCCCGATAAAACCATCCATCTCGGATTGTCGGTGTGGCGGTGAGTGAACGAGTGCCACCCTGGGTTGGGGAGAGTCCTCACAACTCGTTTCATCTTGCGACGAAACAGAGGAGACTCTGCCACCTCGGAGATGGCGGGTGGCGGAGAGATCTCGACTCGGTCTGCGCGGTGTCACGACGTCCGGGTCCACGACCCGTGATACAATAAATGCTGGATTTGGTCTGACCGTAAGACAGTGAAGGATGAAGCGCATCACAGATCGACTGCTACTACCCGTAGTGCACCCGTCGGAAACAGCCAATCTAGAGCAAGATGCTTCAGCCAACCGGACCGTGTATCGGGATGACTGAACCTGCTCCACAGTGGCGGATCTGGTCGGCGGTGCTGCTCACAAGCGTTGGATGGGGGACGGCTCTCGTCGTAACGCGTGTCGCTCTCGCGCAAGGACTTAGGCCGCTCCCGATCGTCACTACGACGTCGGCTATTGCCGCTGTCGCTGTTGTCGTCTTCCTTATCGCGACAGGCCAGCGTCCGTCAATCGGCCCCATGGAAATACGTGTCGGGGTCGTGATGTCGATCCTGAGTGTCACCCTTCCGTTCGTTTCGCGCAGCTTCGCCCTGCAATACGCCTCAGCGGGATTCATCGGTTTGGCCACCGCGCTCGTTCCCCTAGTCACCGCGGTGGCAGCCCACTTCCTACTGTCGGACGAGCCGCTCAGATGGGCAACGATTTCCGGGCTCGGTATTGCTCTCGTGGGTGTTGCTGTGCTGGTGCTCTCCAATGACTCCGGACTCGGCGAAGCAGGTCGACCCGAGCTGGCGGGGGCGCTTGCAATGGTTGGTGTTCTTTCCGTGGCGTTCGGTGCGGTCTATGCAAAGCGTCATGCGGGGAAGTACTCGGTTCTCGGTGTGGCTGGTGTCCAGTTCACCCTCGGTGCCCTACTCGCCCTTGGTGCCGCACTCGCCGCGGGAGACGTGTTGGGAGCGGGATCGGCCATAGGGTGGGTGAGCCTCATCTATATCGGTCTGGTCGGCACATTCATGCCGGTGGTCCTCTACTACTGGCTCATCCGTCACGTCACGGTCACGTACTCAACGATCATTGGATACATCGTCCCGTTTGTCGCGGTGGGTGTCGGCGTGATCGCTCTTGGCGAGCAGATTCAACTCGGGATCGTCGTCGGTGGGGCGTTTATCCTCACCGGTGTGGTCGTGACGGACCGTCTCCGGATTCGAGAGTCGATGTAACCCCCAAAAGGGGTACTGTCGAGGGTCCGTTTTCGTCGGCGGTGGCGATCCCGTCCGGACGGGTGTAGAGTCTAGATACAGACTTGGTCTGACCGTAAGACAACGAAGAATTGAACACGCCATGAAACAACCGTTTCGCCTCGATGTACACACCATCGACATCGACAACGTAGAGGTCGGAGATACCACCGGTGTATCGGGACACACGTTGGCTGTGTCTGTTGATGAGATCTCAGATCTTGTGCTTGAGGACAGTCGTATCGCTGGAGTTGAGGTGGAGATCACCCAGCCCGGCGATGACGTGCGTATCGTCCATTGCCTCGACGCAGTCGAGCCGCGGACGAAGGTCGGGGACGGGGACGTTTTCCCCGGATTCCTCTCCGGGATGGACCCGGTCGGCACCGGCGAGACGCTCCGTCTCGGCGGTGTGAGCATTCTCGTCTCAAGTCGGTATCCGCAACCTTTCTCCGGTCTGCTCCAGGCACGCGAAGCGGTTGTCGACATGTCCGGTCCGACGGCCATGTACAGCCCCTTTTCGCGTGTGCGCAACATCGTGCTCGTGTTCACCCCGAATCCGAGCATCGAGAACGTGGACTACGACGACGCGATTCGCAGGGCAGGGCTGCGGGTTGGAGAGTTTGTCGCCCGAAGTGCGCTCGGAAACGAACCTGACTCGACCACGGTGTTCGACTTCTCCGACGTCAACCCGGACCTGCCAAACGTCGTCTACTTCTACCAGTTACAGGGCCAGGGTTCCATGGCGGACACCTATCTCTACGGGAGAGTCATTCACAACCTCGTCCCCACGCTTATCCACCCGAACGAGGTCATGGACGGTGCAATCGTCAGCGGTGTCCACGTCTACTCGTGTTACAAAAACCCCACCTTCTTGCACCAGAACAACCCCATCATCTGGGAGCTTCAGGCACGCCACGGCAAGGATCTCAACTTCGTCGGCGTCATCATCAACCGCGGCCACAACTACACACAAGATGACAAGGAACGGTCCTCGCAGTGGGCAGCAAAACTCGCAAGTTTCCTTGAAGCCGACGGTGCGATCCTCACGGCTGAGGGCGGCGGTAACTCGGCCATCGACATGATGCTTGCGTGCCAGTACATGGAGAAGGCGGGCATCAGGACAACCGTTGTCTCATCGGAGGCCGCCGGTGCGGACGGTTACGACTTCCCACTCTTCTACACAGTTCCCGAGGCCGATGCGATCGTGAGTATCGGATCGGAGGACGAGATCGTCGCCATGCCAAAGGTATCCAAGGTCATCGGTGATGAGTACATCCTCGACAGCGAGACACCATCGTGCGGGCCGTTCGATCTCAAGATGTATTACCAGTACTGCAGCACCAACCAGGTCGGTGGCAACTTTCTGACAGGGAGGATGTTTTAGATGATCCGGGTCGTTCACTACCTCAATCAATTTTTCGCCGGAATCGGCGGTGAGGACAAGGCCGACGCACCCTTTGAGGTGCGCGAGGGGGCTGTTGGTCCCGGCCGTGTGCTCAAGATGCTCTTCGGCGACGAGGCCGAGATCGTGCAGACTCTTGTCTGCGGAGACAATGCGTTCCACGCCGATCCCGAGGGGAACCTCGCTGCCATTATCGCCGCGATCGCCGAGACAGCACCCGATGTCGTGCTGGCAGGTCCCGCGTTCAACGCGGGCCGGTACGGTCTTGCGTGTGCCGCGGTATGTGCTGCCGTCAACGAAGAACTCGGCATCCCAGCTGTCACCGGCGTCTACCCCGACGCCCCTGCGGTGGATGTCTTCGGCACGAGAGTCGTGATGGTGGCGACCCGAGACTCGGCCGGTGGCATGAAGGACGCCGCTGGTCGTCTTGCCGATGTCGGGTTGCGTCTCGCCCGCGGTGAGGGCCTTTTGCCCGCCGACGAGGACGGTCGCATTCCGATGGGTTATCGGGCAAACAGGGTTGCGGACAAGCCCGTTGCAACACGTGCACTCGACATGTTGATGGCGAGACTCCGTGATGAGCCGTTCACGAGCGAGATCGAGCTTCCCGACCAGGTCGAGCCGGTACCTCCGGCACCCGCGGTCGCGGACTTGTCGAAAACGACGGTGGCGTTGATAACCGAGGGAGGTCTTGTCCCGGAGGACAATCCAGACCGCATCGAGTCGTCGAGCGCCACAAAGTGGGCGCGGTACCCCCTCGCAATGCTCGCCAAAAACGAGAATCCTGCCTTCAAGTCGATCCACGCCGGATACGACTCGCGCTGGGTCGACGCCGACCCCAACCGGCTCGTGCCGTTGGATGCTGCGCGAGCGCTGGAGGAAGAAGGTGTCATCGGCAAGCTCCACGAGTACTTCTACGTTACGACCGGGAACGGTACAACGGTGACACACGCAGAGAGGATGGGTGAGGAGATCGCCATCCAGCTGATCGCCGACGGCGTACAGGCGGCCATCCTCACAAGTACCTGAGGAACAGGAACGCGTTGCGGTGCAACGCTCGCAAAGACGTTGGAGAAGAACGGTATCCCGGCGGCCCTGCTGACGGCGATGACCTCGATGGCCAAGGTCGCCGGTGCCAACAGAATCCTGGCATCAGGTCTCATCCCCCACGCAGTCGGGGATCCCAGTCGAACGCTCGACGAGGAGATCGCGTGGCGCAAGGGTCAGGTCACTAAGGCGCTCAACGCGGTTGCGACACCGTTAGACGAAGCGCAGATATTCCCGGACTGGTAAGGCGGAGTACCCATGGCAGATCCAGCGATCCTTCAGACCTCGTACATTCTGGCGCACGCACCCGACTTCGTACGCTACGGCTCGAAGCCTTCTCGCGAGCTCGCTGTCGACCCCTCGCTCCTTGAGCAGCTGACGGCGTCGCTGCGACCATGGGAAGAAGTTGTTGCGTACCCCCCGAACCAGGTGTTCATCGGGAACCTCACACCGGCCGAGCTTGCCGAGATCCCCAGACCTTGGTTCGAGCACCTGGTACCCGACGCCTCCCCCATGGGTCCATTCGGTCGGATCATCGATCAGGCTTCGTTGTACGGCCTCATGAAGCTGTCGGACGACTTCGATCTGATCACGATCAGCGAAGGCCTTGCGCAAGAGGCACTCAGCTCACTCGAGGGCATCTTCGATGATCGCCTCGAGAACATCACGGGAGTCCCGCTCGGTGAGATCGAGGCACTCGTCAAAGATGCCGATGGGATGGCGCTGTACCACCACGGGTCTCTCGCCGGTTTCATGAAGACCGTGCTCCAGGAAGATCCATCGCTCCACGCCCACGTTTTGTTCGAGAACCTCGCGGCGAAGGCAACCGCGGTTCTCGCAGTGTCCGACTTGTTGAAGCGTGGGGCAGTTCCCCCCGAGGACATCGAGTACCTGCTCAACACGGGAGAAGAGGCCGTGGGGGATCGATATCAGCGCGGCGGCGGGAGCCTATCAAAGGCTGTTGGCGAAGTGGTGGGCTGCATAAACGCCACCGGATCAGACATAAAGGCGTTCTGCTCGGCCCCGGTTCATGCCCTCGTCATCGCATCGGCGATGGTTTCGTCGGGTCTCCACGACAAGATTGTGGTGCTTGGCGGGGGATCACAGGCCAAGATGGGTATGAAGTTTCAGGGACATCTGCGAAACGGTGTGCCAATCATGGAGGATTGCCTCGCATCCATGGCGTTCCTGGTCGGCCCCGACGACGGGCAAGGCATGATGCTCCGCCTCGATCTCACCGGTCGCCATCCGATCGGTGCTGGATCATCACCACAAGCAATCTATCAGGCGCTGGTCGTCGAGCCACTCGAACGAGCTGGACTCACCATGACCGACGTCGATCGGTACGCCGTCGAACTCCACAACCCGGAGATCACCGAGCCGGGGAACAGTGGGGATGTACCGAAAACCAACTATCGGACATTGGCGGCCATGGCAGTGATGCGAGGGGAAATCGAGCGCGAGGACATGGACGATTTCGTCACCGAGCACGGAATGCCGGGCTTCTCACCAACACAGGGGCATATCCCTGCGGGTGTCCCCTACCTCGGCCATGCACACGTCGCGATGCGCGCTGGTGAGATGACGCGGGCCATGATCGTGGCCAAAGGCAGCCTATTTCTTGGACGGATGACCCAGTTGGTAGACGGAGTGTCATTCGTGATCGAGCCATCCCCAGGATTGACAGAAACCAATATCGAGTAACAAGAAAGGAGGCATGGTTATGAACCTGAAAGGCAAACGCGTCGTCGCAGTCGGCGAACGCGAGGGTGTTACTGGACCCAGCATCAAGCTGTTGGCGGAGTCCGCTGGTGCCGAGGTCGTTTTCAGCGTCACGCAGTGCTTCGTCTGAACTGCTGGTGGAGCCATGGACCTGGAAGACCAGGAAAACGTGAGTCGCCTCGCTGAGGGATCCGCAACGGATGACATGGTCGTCATCCTCGGACAACCCGACGCAGGAAGTGCCGGTCTCTTTGCAGAGACTGTCACGAGAGGTGACCCGACCTGGGCAGGTCCGTTGGCCGGAGTCCCGTTGGGACTTCCTGTATATCACATCCTCGATCCTGAGATCAAGGAACAGATGGATACCGAACTGTATCAAGAGCATGTCGGCCTCATGGAGTTGACCGCAGACGTTGACGACATTCTCCGGTGGGTAAAGCACTACCGAGATGGTGGCGAGTGAGGAGATGACCATGCAGCAGACTCCAATGAAGTTCGACATGTGGGTACACGGAGAATGGTACGCGGGTAGTGGTGGGGGTTCTGTCGAAGTGACAAACCCCGCCACCGCAGAACTTCTCGCGACGGTGCCCGAGGGAAACCAAGGCGATGTAGACCGTATCATCGAGTCATCGCGTGAAGGTCTTAAGGTCTGGCGCTCGACGCAACCGCGCGTGCGCGCTCAGATCCTCTATCGCATCGCCGAGACGCTCAAGGCGAGGGCCGAGGAGTTTGCGACGCTCTACAGCTTGAACTCGGGTGGTTCGATCGGGACGGGGATGTGGACGATGAACGACGTCGCCGCACGTCGTTTCGAGTACTACGCGGGTCTTGCCGACAAGATTCGCGGGGACTCGTTCTCGACCCCGAATCAGTACCTCAGTTATACGCTCCGGGAACCGGTCGGTGTCACCGGCCATATCGTGCCGTGGAACGGTCCTCTGTGGATCGGAAGTCGTACGATCGCACCAGCACTCGCCGCGGGTAACTCCGTCGTCGTCAAACCATCGAGTGCGGCACCACTCACTATGTTGAAGTTCGCCGAGTTGGCGAGCGAATGCGGTCTCCCCCCCGGCGTGTTCAACGTCGTCACCGGCCGCGGGAGCACAACCGGGAACTTGTTTGCCGCCCATCGGGGACTCGACGGTGTGTACTTCACCGGATCAACGCACACCGGACGCCAGATCCTCAACCATGCGGCGCACAACAACATGCGCACCGTGATGGAGCTGGGTGGAAAATCCCCGAACATCGTCTTCGAGGATGCCGACATGGAGGCCGCCCTCGACGGTGCAATCCTGGCAATCTTCGCCAACGCCGGTCAGATCTGCGTCGCGGGTTCACGGCTCCTGGTCCAGGACTCCATTCATGATGAATTCGTCGACCGGCTGGTCGCCAAGGCTCGCCAGATCACTATCGGTGGTCCGGAGGCGAATGCGTTGATGGGCCCCCTCATCACCGCGCGACAGCGTGATCAGGTTCTCGAGCACATCGAAAGAGCGAAAAGTGTCGCGGATCTTGTGATAGGTGGGGGCACTCCGAATGCTCCCGAACTGCAGAACGGGTTCTTCGTAGAGCCGACGATCTTCGATGGTGTCCCGAGCGATGCCTCTCTCTGTCGCGAGGAGATCTTCGGCCCCGTGCTCTCCGTCTCATCGTTCAAGACACAAGAAGAGGCCATAACTATGGCCAACGACACCGAGTACGGTCTCGCCTCGGCGGTATGGACCCAAGACGTGCAGCGCGCACATCAGGTGGCGGCCGCACTCGATGCCGGCCAGGTGTATGTGAACCACTACTACACCGCTGCGTTCGAGGTCAGCCGGACACCGTACAAGGCGAGTGGTCACGGTGTAAGCGAGGGACCGGACGCCATCTTCGAGTTTCTCCGCCAGAAGGCCGTGAGCATCAAGATCGGTGAGGTCGCCTGGGGAGACTGATACCGATCGGATGCACCTCCACATCTGCTATGGTCTGACCATATGACCAAGAGCGGTTCGGGGGTCATACGATCGGTCCGAACCGCATACATAGTCGACCCGGCTCATCGGGTCAGCCTTGGTCGAGACGTTATGGAGGCGTTGTGAAGGTTGCAGTGATAACGGGACCCGGTGACGTTGAGTTACGCGAGGAGCCCGATCCGACACCTGGTCCCGACCAGGTTGTCGTAGAGGTAGCCGCCTGTGGGATCTGCACGTTCGAACGCCGACTATTCGCCGGAGATAAGAAGCTGTACCCCGTCGCACCCGGCCACGAGGCCGCGGGTGTTATCACTGCGGTGGGGCCCGGCGTGGACGGTCTGGCGGGAGCACCACGGATCGGTGATCGCGTTACCTTCGACCTGCTGACGAGGTGCGGGACCTGCGGTCCCTGCCGGCGTGGCAAAACCTCGTTATGTCGCCACCGTCAGGGCCGAATCTTGTCCGACGGGACCATGTCGATGGGAGGATTCTCCGATTCCATCGCCATCGACTCCAAGTCCGTGTATCCGATCGGCGATGCACCGATGACTCACGCAGCCATGGGAGAACCGATTGCGTGCTGTGTGCACTCACTCCGTCAGGGCGGGTTCCGCCCCGGTGACCGGGTTGCGATTATCGGTGGTGGCCTCATGGGCCGAATCCACATGGCGCTCGCCCGCGTGGGAGCAGCCTCGAGCATTGGTGTCATCGACATTTCCCAGGAACGACTCGATGCCGCGTTGGAGGCGGGTGCAGACTGGGTGGCCAAACCGGAGGATGCTCTCGAAGCGGGCGGCATGCAGGACGTGATCTTCGTGACAGCCATGGCCGGTGTCGATCTGGCCGTCGAAATGGCGAACAAGGGAGGCACGGTCGTGCTCTACAGCGCGTTCGATAAAGAGCTCCCCGCGACCGTGGGAGCCGACAAGTCACACCGTGAAGAGGTCTCGATCGTGGGTGCGTTCAGCCAGGAGCCCGACGACTGGAAATATGGGGCGGCACTCATTCGATCCGGTCTCATTGCCGATGAACTCGACAGTCTTGTAACTGCGACGTTCCCCTTCGAGAGGATCAGCGAGGCCCTTCAGCTCGTCACGAGCGAGCCAACCTATCGGGTCTTCGTCGAACCAGAGCACGATTGATGGCAGCGAAGCTCGTCGTCGGTGTCGATGCCGGGAGCAGTGGTGCCCGAGCCGTCGCGATTAACCGCGAAGGAGAGGTCGTCGCAGTCTCCTCGGTGCCATACGATGGACCGTACGATCCAGCAGATGCCGAGGCCGATCCAGGTATCTGGCTCGCCGGGTTGTCCGCTTCCGTTGCGGCGCTCGCGTGTGACACTCCCCTTGCGCTCGGTGTTGGTGGCCACAGCCCCACGACCGTTGCGTCCAGCGGTGAACTAGCGTTGACGTTCCGCCACTCTGCGGGAGAGTCATCCAGCCCACCCGACCAACACATCGCACACGCCGCGGTTCTCACAGAACGTCTCGGTCGCGATATTGAACCACGCCTCCTATGGGATTACCTGTTGTCACAGCTCGGAGGCAACCCGGACGTGCAGAGTGTGTGGCCGGGGATGAGTCCCCTTTCCGGATTTGGAAGTCCTGTGCCGGTCGGCGTGAACGTCGGCATGAGTACGGGAGATCACGATGTGCCCGCCAACATCATGCTGGTCCCAGGGTCGAACGATGCTTACATGACGGCGTGGGCGAGCGGTATCGATGCCCCGGGGAGAGCATTCGATCCCGGGGGCAGAGCCGGCGGCCTTGGTGTTGCGGCGCTGAAGGGTGACCACGAAGACCTCGCCAGGTACGGGATGCCCAGCCACGTTCCAGGGATCTCCATCCTCGGAGGTCCCGTGGCGTCCCACGGCGCACTCCTGGATTGGTGGTCGGCCACCACCGGACGCAGCGTCGGCGAGCTCATCGAGCTTGCCGCAGCCGTGGAGCCCGGAGCGAGGGGCGTCATGGCACTCCCCTACCTCGAGGGAGAACGGGCACCGCGTTGGGACAGAGATTTGCGTGGAGTCATCGAGGGCCTCACGATCGACAGCGATGTCGGAGTGGTCACGCGAGCCCTACTGGAATCCACGGCATACGGCCTTGGGCATATCGCGCGCACCCTGGCATCCCAGGGGGTACATCTCAAGCGTGTCGTGAGCTCGGGAGGGCCGTCGCGAAGTACTCTATGGACGTCCATCAAGGCCTCCGTGCTTGAGGTGCCCATTGATGTCCCCGACTGTTCCGAGATGGCAGCCTTTGGAGCTGCCCTCGCAGCGGGGGCAGCGGTTGACTGGTGGCCGCGGCCCGGCGAGGGCGTATCGGGTGATTGGCCGATGCCAGCGGTCACGACCATCGAACCAAAACCACTGGATGTATATAGGCAAGGTCTCGACCGTTTCATCGCGCTCGGTGATCGAGCGACCCTTGCCACAGCACAGCCCAACAAGAACAACTGACCCCAAGGAGGTCACTATGAAGTACATGTCCTCAGCCATCGGTGCGGGCAAGATCCGCCGCGCATCGAGATTCATTCAGAGCGACGGCCGTTCTTTCCTCGTCGCAATCGATATGCAGTCATCGACCGGAAGTGGCCCCGCTCTCGACGTTGTCGAGCAGATCGCCGAAGGCGGTCCCGATGGCATCCTCGCTTCGTGGCAGGTGGCACGTCGGTATCCGGAAGCATTCTCGGACTGTGGCCTGATACTTCGTATCGACGGGGCCCTTTCCCAGATGGGAAACTACGGACAGAGCGACACGTTCTCGTTGATGTACGGAGCCGAGCAGGCGGCGATGATCGGTGCAGATGCTGTCGTGCTGATGGCGTTCCCCGGAGCAGATGACGAACACCTGTCGCTCCGTCGTCTGGCGGCAGTAGTCAAGGAATGCGAGCAGATCGGAATGCCCGTGATCGCCGAGTCGATTCCCGGGACATGGGCAAAGACGATTCCGTGGGATGCCGAGCACATATCCAAGAGTGCGCGTATCTGTGTCGAGATCGGCGCCGACGCCGTCAAGACAATGGCACCACCCGAGACCTCAGAACTCGCTGAAGTGGTTGCCAACTGTGAGGCGCCTCTGTTCGTACTCGGTGGCCCCAAGAAGGACAGCGAGGCCGAGGTCTTGCAGTATGCGACCAGCGTGGTCGCTGCCGGAGCATCCGGGATCGCCTTCGGACGCAACACCTGGGGTGCCGCGAATCCGACTGAGATGGTCAAGAAGCTGCACGCCGCCGTTCACGGAGAATAACGCCGATCCGAAGGAGTGTCTTGATGATCGAATCGATCGATCCATTGGAGGAAACCGCTCGAGCGGTGATGGCTCGTGTCGCTGCCTCGGTTGAGGTCGTGACGATGAGAGATGCAGACGGCAACCCGCGCGGGATGACCGTGTCATCGCTGACACCCGTTTCTGCAGAGTCGCCCACACTGCTCGTATGCATTGGGCCAGCTGCGTCCATGAGACCATCCTTTGTAACCGGGCAGGCCTTCTGCGTCAACGTACTGGCTTCGGATCAAGTGGATCAGTCGGTCGGGTTCGCGTTCGGTACCGAGGATCCGTTCGAGGTCTTCGATTGGTCTCCCGCCGCCGATGGCACGCCGATCCTGGCAGGTACCGCCGCCCATCTGATGTGCGAGATCGACCGAGTGGTTGTCTACAATGAGACCGCAGTAGTGCTTGCCAGAGTGACGGGTGGAGACGTGTCCAAGGATGAAACCCTCGTGTACTGGATGCAGTCCTATTATGGGGACCTGGTGCCCACCGCACAAGAAGTGTAGGGCGATTGGTGATCGGAGACGGGTGCGTGCGCAATGGCTTCTAACCCGGTATATGACGTCGGCCCCACCAGACCGAGTTGGACGCACCTCGCACTGCGAGTGACCTCCGTCGATCGGTCTGTCGAGTGGTATGAGCGGTATACGCCGCTGCGAGAGCTGAGATCGTTCTCTGATGACTACGGCAACGGTGCTTGGCTTGCCGACCCTGACTCCGGCGGTCCACCATTCGTGCTCGTGTTATCGGAGTTCGCTCCGGAACGCGACCCCTTCGGGTTTGCACCGCCGACTGTTCTGGGACCCTACGCACATATTGGATTCGAACTGCCGACCCGTGAGGCCGTTCTTGAGATTGCCAAGATGGCAGAAGCTGAGGGCATCCTTGCGTACCCAGGAACACAGATGCAGCCACCGATAGGGTTCATTTGCTTCGTCGAGGACCCCGACGGCAACACGATCGAGTTCTCGTATGACCAGGGTACATACACCATCTGGAACGAAGCGATGGGTGATCGCTCATGAGCTTGTCACGTCCATTCGCTCCGCTCGCAAGAACCACGGTCGCCGAACAGGTGCGCGACGAGATCTTCACGAGGATCACCAGCGGTGAGTTGCGACCCGGAACCCAGCTACCCGCCGAGCGGGTACTTGCTGCCGACTTTGGAATCGCAAGAACGTCCGTCCGTGAGGCAATACAGGCGCTCGTTGCCGTCGGTGCCATCGAGCGCCGCGGGAATCGATCGTATGTAACGGAACGCCTCCGCGGCGCTGGGATCCCGGCGGCCGACGGTCGAATGAAGAGTGTTCGGGACCTCCTCGCTGCTCGCCGGATCCTGGAACGGCTTCTCTTCGAACTCGCCGCGGGACGAGCAACGGCCCGTCAGCGCCAAAGGGCGCTCGACCTGGCACGTCGACCGGTCCCTACCAGCCTTCAGGAGCTCATCCTCGTCGACCGACAGTTCCACGCGACGATCGCCACCGCATGCGCCAACCCTGTCCTCACTGAGGCATACGGGCGCGTGGTCGAAGCGTTGATGATGGAGAACCTCTCGCCGGAGATCCTCGTTGGGGTAAGCGATGACCTCGACGAGACGGAGGCGATCACGCGGGTTGCGGGTGAACACTTGGCCATCGCCGAGACCTTCATGTCCGGCGATATGGACGCGTTGCTCGAGGCCGTCGACAACCACGTCGGTCCCATCGAGGGTTGGATTGGTCTCTCTGCAGGCGCCATTTCTCGACGCTTCCCCGTCGGTGAAGCCGCCGGACTGGACCGTACGGTCGGCATGTAACAAAACGGAGTGGACGACCTCGTACTCGCTGGCTATCGTTGCATCTAAGAGTTGGTCTGACCATCAGTCCAACCTTGGGTTTTGTGTCACCCGAGGCGACGGGAGGGTGTTCTGCGAGCGTCACAGGGGACCTGACGTGCACGCGGTTCAAGGACGTCGGTGGCCGGGCCCGGAACAATGATGAGAACGAGTCGAAAGGTTTTAAATTCATGGGCAAGCACCGGTCGAACAAAATACCTTCGAGGATCATGCTATTCATGTTTCTCGCCGCCTTCCTCGCTCTAGCCACTGGAGCGTGCAGCAGCAGCAGCAGCGATACGACGGAGGCCCCGACCACCGCGGCCCCGGATACGACAGTGGCTGCGACCACTGCGGCCCCGGATACCACGGTGGCCCCGGATACCACGGTGGCTCCGACCACTGCGGCACCGGACTGGGGAGCAGCGGATTTCAATGGAGACGGCGTTGTGCGGATCGGTGTAGCAACCGATGGACCCCGCGACGATGGCGCGTACTATCAGGCGCTCGTCGAATCCGTCGAGGAGATATCCAAAGCCGCTGGTTATGAGGCTCCGATCATCGTCGATCAGATCGACCCGGCGAACTCGGGTACAGAGCTTGAGAACCTCGCCGCACAAGGGGTGGATGTCATTGCGATCGGCTCAAGCAGTCTCGCCGACGGAAACCAGGATCTCTTCACCAAATACGACAACATCTTCTGGTACTGCAACTGCGGTTCCGGGTTCCAGGACACTCCGGGTTTGCTCCGTAGCGCCGACAGTGGCGCAGAGATCAACATCTCGTCGGGATACGCAACTGGTCTATTACTCCAGGAGCGCGGCAAGGACAAGACTGTGTTCCTTGGCTGTTGCGATCTCAACTTCGAGGTCGAGTCCCTCCTCGCCATGGAGTTCGGACTCAGTCTGGTCGACGAATCGTTTACCGTTACGTACGTGCCGACAGGTAATTTCCCCTTCGACTTCAACAATACTGCTGGAGCCACCGAGGCCTACAGCAGCGCTGTGGCAGAGGGCGCGGCCGCCGTGTACCCCTTCCTCGGAGGAGCACACGAGCCGATCGTCCAGCTCGCTAACGAGGATGGCCTCATCGTGATGACGGCCGGTTCGTCGAAGGGCTGCGAACGCGAGGACCTTAGCTATGACATCGAAGTGATGTTCGATGCCGGCGACTACCTCGATACGATCTTCTCAGAGATTCTCTCGGGTGATGCCACAGAGGGTGGTGTCCGCATGTTCACGGTCGGTATCGATCCACAGGTCGGCGCTGCGTTCTGTAATGCAACGCCCGAGCAGGTTCAAGCATTGGCGGATTTCAATGCTCGTATCGGTGCGGGCGAGTTCAGCGACAAGATCTACGACATCCTGTCCAAGGCGTACGGCTTCTAGCCAGCCGCCGCGATGATTCGAGTGTGGTCGGACCCCAATTCTTGCGGGGTCCGACCGCATGTCACGCCAAGCTGATCTCTGGAAGGATCAATGCCAACTCATTCCCCCGATGAAGCACCCGCCATCCTCGAACTCCGCGGCATGACGAAGCGGTTCGGTTCCGTCGTCGCATGTGATGACGTCGATTTCGTGCTCAAGCGGGGCGAGATCCACGGAATTCTTGGTGAGAATGGAGCGGGCAAGTCGACCTTGATGCGAATGGTCATCGGGTTGATCCTCCCAGACCGCGGCTCGATCCTGATAGATGGCAAACCCTGCCAGATCTTCGATCCCGTGGAGGCCGCCAAACACGGGATCGCGATGGTGCACCAGCACTACAGCCTGGTCAACGCCCTTACAGTGTGGGAAAACGTCGCCCTCGGCGAGGAGGGTCCTGTTGACCGAGCAGCCACGCGAGACCTCATTCTCAGCATCAGTGAGCGATACGGTCTCGAGGTCGACCCGGATGCCCACGTTCGCGATCTCACGGCTGGTCTGCGCCAACGGGTCGAGATCATCAAGTGTCTTCGTCGTGAGCCGCGTATCATCATCCTGGATGAGCCGACCGCGGTGCTCACCCCCACCGAGTCGGAGCATCTCTTCGAAGTTCTTCGAGAGGGCGTAAGCAAATCAGGGTGGACTGTCGCCCTCGTCAGCCACAAGCTCAACGAAGTCACCCAAGCCACCGATCGGATCACCATCATGAGGGATGGGCGCGTGGTGGAACGAGTCCTGACGCGAGAAACGGATGCTCCGACATTGGCCAGGGCGATGGTTGGGCGTCCCGTTGCTCTCATAAACGAAGCGGCCGCCCTTGGAGCCGCAACGAGTGGTCCGGTGATCAAGACGGTCGATCGCGAGCGCGATGTCGGCCGCGACACAGAGTCACGGCCAGCACTCGAGATCACCGATGCGTCGTTACGTGCAAAGGACGGTGCTGTCCTTCTCGACGGACTCTCTCTTGAGGTCTATCCGGGGGAGATCGTCGGGATCGCAGGAGTCGAAGGGAACGGCCAGACTCCACTTGCGCGCGTGCTTGCGAGCCTTCTGCCACTCGAAAAAGGAACCGTCTCAGTCGACGGTGCCACAGTACGCACGGGTGTCGCAGGAGCGATGCTCAGCGCGGGCATATCGGTGATTCCCGCGGACCGATTCCACTCGGGTTGTGTCACCGAGATGACGGTGGCCGAAAACCTCATGGTGGCCTGTATCGGTAAGATGTCGCGCAGCGGCGTGCTCCAGCCCGATCAGGTGAGGGAACAGGCGCTCACGCTCATCGAAGAGTTCGGGATCCACACACCGAGTCCGGATACTCCTCTCGCCCAGCTCTCGGGCGGAAACCAACAGCGTGTCGTACTCGCAAGAGCTCTCTGCATCTCACCTCGAGTACTCGTCGCCCACCAGCCCACCCGCGGACTCGACGTTGGAGCGATCGAATACGTCGGCGATCGGCTGCGAGCTGCGGCAGAGAGCGGCATCGGTGTCTTGCTGCTCACAACCGATCTCGGAGAGCTCGCCTCGCTCTCACACCGCATCAAAGTGATCTACCGCGGATCGATTATCGGAGAGATGCGTCGCGATGAGCTCGACATGGAGCGGCTTGGTCTGCTCCTCGGTGGTTCTCAGGACGGGGAGAGTGCCGCATGACACACGCACCACCCCCAAAGCTCGAAAACGTAATGGTGGATTCCTCGAATCGCCGCTGGAGCCAGCTCCGGGATGTGACGATTCTCTATGTCCTGAGCATCGGTGCGGCACTCACGATTTCGGGGTTCCTCGTGGCGATGACGGGGAACTCGGCGCCGAAGGTTCTCAAGGCTCTTCTCGACGGAGCATTCCTCGCTCCGGGCCGCTGGGGGACAACATTGTCTATCGCGGCGCCGATGCTGCTGGTCGCCCTCGGGATGGTGGTGGGTGTCAAGGCCGGCCTGTTCAACATCGGGCAGGAAGGTCAGTTGCTCATGGGTGCGCTCGCGATGGCATTCGTCGGCACGAAGCTGCAGGGCGCGGGCTTGGTGTTGCTCATCGGTGGGCTCACGTTGGGTGCGCTCGCAGGAGGCGCCTACGCCGGCGTCGCCGCAGTGATGCGCTACCGGCGGGGTGTACCTGAGGTCATCTCGACACTGCTCCTCGTGTTCATTGCGTTCCAGATCGTGGGTTTCGCCATCACCACCGATTGGTTTCTTCGCGACCTCGATCCCAACCGCCCGAGCAAAGCAGTCACGAGCGCACCGCTACCTGAGGGAGTTCGCCTTCCGATCATACGGATCTTTGGCAACGAGTTTCACTCCGGCCTCGTGATAGCGCTCATCCTGGCCGTCATCGTTGCATACGTCCTCGCACGGACTGTCTGGGGTTTCAAGCTAAGGCTGCTGGGACAAAACGTCAACGTCGCACAGATGATCGGTGTCGGAGCCAAGAAGGCCGGCAGTCTCGCCCTTTTCGCATCGGGCGCATTCGCCGGGTTGGCCGGTGCCGTGATGCTCGCCGGTGGTGCGTCAAGCTACCGACTCACGACAGGGTTCTCGACGAACATCGGTTGGCAGGGCTTGCTCGTGGCCCTTCTCGCTCGAAGCAACCCACTTGCAGCAATCCCGATGGCAGTCCTGTTCGCTGCGCTACGCACCGGTGCAGGATTCCTTGCAGCGACCGGAGTCGATCGGAAGATCGTCGATGTCGTGCAAGCGCTACTCGTCCTGGCTCTGCTGATACCTCCAGCTGTTCAAGAGATCCGAATGCGACGGCGTGCCCGAGCCGCAGCTAGTGGGGAGACATCCGAATGACCGACATCCTTGCGGCGATCGCCGATATCTTCACCAGCCCGACGATGTACAGCAGTGCTGTCCGTCTCGGCGGATTCCTCGCATTTGCCGCCCTGGGCGAGCTCGTCGCGGAGAAGGCGGGAACGATCAATATCTCCGTCGAGGGATCTCTGCTTGCCGGTGCCTTTGCAGGGGCAGTTGGTTATGACATGACTGGATCGACGTGGGTCGGGTTGCTCTTCGGTGTGGTGGGTGGACTCTTGGTCGGATTGATCCAGGCGAACATGAGTCACCGCCTCAGCGCCGACCAGTTCATTGTTGGTATCACTGCGAACATCCTCGTGGTCGGATTCGTTGGGTTTCTGAATGGGGTTCTCAACCCGGCGGCTCGTCGAGCGAGCATCATCGAGATTCCGATCCTGTCGAACATTCCGCTCATCGGACCGGCATTGTTCGGCCAGACGTGGCCGACGTACATTCTCTATCCGTTGATTCCCCTGACGTGGTGGGGGCTGTACAAAACCCGATGGGGCCTCGAAGTACGTGCTGTCGGTGAGAACCCCCAGGCAGCGGACGTCTCGGGTATCGATGTCAACAAGCGCCGCCGTCAGGCAATCTATTACGGGGCGATGCTTGCGGGTCTCGGCGGTGCGTTCCTGGTCGTGGGTCAGGTCGGGAGCTTCGATACCGGGATGGTGGGCGGACGGGGGTTCATCGCGATCGCGGCAGTCTATTTCGGGGGATGGAGGCTCAAAGGCATGCTGTTCGGGGCACTGCTGTTCGGTTTCGCCGACGCATTCCGACTAACGATGCCGGTGCTCGGCTACCGGCTCAACGCACACATGATGGCCGCCTTCCCATACGTGCTGACGCTCATCGTGATGTACTTCGTTACGAAGGAGTTTCGCCAACCAGCAGCACTGTCCAGGCCGTTCGTCCGCGGACTTCGTTGATCGCCGAACGATGGCCGCTTGCGGTCACGATCGTGAGGGTTCGATGCCCGTTAGCGCCGAGGAACTAGGGCGAGTGATGCCTGGTATGCGCCACGAATGGATCTGAACCGCTGCGGCGACTCCGGATGCTGAAAAATCGCCGTCGATGTCATGCTGCGGGAACCGAGAATCGGGCGGTACTTTTCGCTACCGCCGCCCGTAACCATCGTGAAGCGATCGG
>JAADIG010000126.1 GCA_013151445.1 Actinomycetota bacterium | reverse complement strand
TCTACCACAGGGGTGAGAAGGTCGTTGACCTCTGGGGAGGTTTACGAGACCCGAAAACCAACGCTCCGTGGGAGGAGAACACCTTGGTCCTCGTGTTCTCGACAACGAAGGGATTGTCGTCGCTTGCGTTGGCTGTCGCACACAGTCGCGGGCTGTTCGAGTACGACGAGCGAGTCGCGACGTATTGGCCCGAGTTCGCTGCTGGTGGCAAACAAGATGTCACCGTGCGCCAACTCCTCGCACACCAGGCAGGTGTGTGTGCCATCGACGAGAAGATGGATCTCGAACTCCTCGGTGATCCTGACCGGGTCGCAGCAGTGATCGCTAAACAGGAACCGCTTTGGGAGCCAGGCGCCAGCCACGGGTATCACACGATCAGCCTCGGTTGGTACGAGTCCGAGCTGTTGCGCAGGGTCGATCCGCAGCATCGAACTATTGGTCGGTATTTCGCCGACGAGGTCGCGTCCCCGCTCGGACTCGAGTTCTACATCGGGTTGCCTGATGATGTTCCCGACGATCGCATCGCTCCGATCCAGGCCGAATGGTTTCGGGTCAAGATGCTGTTCAATCTCAAGAAGTTGCCGAGTAAGTTCGTGCGCGATTTCCTCAACCCCCGAACGATCACTGCCCGAACGTTTGCCAATCCCAAGGTTCTCGGAAAACCGGTGCGGTACAACGACCGGGAAATGCAACGAATCGAACTACCGGCCTCCAATGGCATCGGCCAGGTCCGCTCGATCGCCAAGGCCTACGGCGTGTTTGCCACGGGGGGTGCCGAACTCGGCATAACACCAGCAACCCTGGACGCGTTGACGGCACCGGCCGTCGCTCCACCGAACGGGAACATGGATCTCGTACTGCACATGGACACCGGATACGCCCTCGGTTTCAAGAAACCTTCGAAGTCGCACCGTTTCGGATCGTCGGATGCCGCGTTCGGTACTCCGGGTGCCGGTGGGTCGTTTGGTTTTGCGGACCCAGACCTCGAACTCGGTTTCGCCTACGCCATGAATCGTCTCGACTATTACCTCCCCGACGACCCGCGCGAGCGTGGGCTCAGCGAGGCTGCGATCGCCGCAGCCAAGGCGTTGGGTTAGGCCCTCGCCGGGAAGCGCCGCCGTACCGTCACAAGATCGCAAATGAGGGGTGTATACCCCACCCGGGGTGGGGTATACTCGTGAGGTTACAGACACGGATTTCCCGAAGGATTATCACCATGGCAAAACTACTTGACCCCGTCTGCGGAATGACCGTTGAAGACACCGCATTACGCGCCCCTGGTTACGACGACGTTGCATTCTGTGCTCCCGGCTGTCGCACCACCTTCCTCAACGATCCTGACGCATTTCCCGCCCGCCTCGAGGCTGCCGAAACCAACGAATCCGCCTGCTGCGGCGGCGCCGGCAAAGCGAAGACCGAAACAACGACAGAACCGGTCGCTGCAGACGCCGGCTCCGGCTGCTGCGGCTGACCCAACCCCAGAAGCCTGAAAGCCCCCGGAGCTGCGCAGCAGCTCCCACGGAACGCCTTTGGCGTTCCCGTGCCCGGGGCGGGAATTGAACCCGCACGTCCCTTAGGGACAAGGGATTTTAAGTCTGCCGCCACACACACGACCCGCGTAACTACACGTAACTCTACGAACACCATCAACGCAGAGCGCGAAACGAAACCCCAACAACCACCGCCCGCAGCCGAAACCCGCGCATGCGGTCCCGGGTGTTGCCTCGTACGTTGCCCGGGCTACTCGAGTCCGATCAACCCAGCGACTTTCGCAGCTGCGTCGTCGTGGAGCTCACGCACGTAATGCGTGTACGTGTCGAGCGTCACCTGGATTGATGAATGCCCGAGACGTTCAGAAACGACCTTGGCCGGCACACCATCCCGAACGAGTATGAAGGCATCCACCACGGCAACCCGACCACCGGCCTAGCAATTCAAGCAAGCTGGCTCCGGAAAACTGAGGGAACACCAGTTCTGGTTTGTTGATTCTGCCACCGCGTCGATGGGTACGTGTGCCGTTGATGGTGATGGATCGTTGCCGTCGACGTCCCGAGACGGGATCCGGATCGATGTCGTACATGGTCTTGGCCGCGGGAACGAATGTATGCCATGGGAACCCCTCGTGTCCTCGCCCGCAACCAACATATCAGTGAGCACCACCAAGATGTGACAGTTCGTTTCCTCGTGTCGGCGTTGAGTCAGCTCCACTCGGGAGGTCGCTTGAGCACTCTCCCGTCGAGTCCCATGATCGTGTCAGGGAGTTGGGCCTGTGAATGTCTTGATTTACTGATATACATCTCGTTTCCGGTCGCTTGCACGAGATGATCGCTGCGTCTCCCTCGTGGTGGTAGCGCCACGATCAGCTTCTGGGGAAACGAATCGTTTACATAGTTGACCGCCGGGACAAGGTCAGCATCAGCACTCATGAGCCAGGCTGTGTCAAATATGTCACTATGGGCATCTCCGACAAGTTGTACTGCGATCGCGACATCCGTCATTTTTTCCTGCGGCCTCTTGTACGACTGGTCGCAATGCATGCACTTCCACGGCCGAGTTTCGAACTTGCCAGCGATCTTGATGTTGACTCCTCCAACAGTCTTGATCGCCGACAGGTAGGTACGCTGTCGTTCTGCAGCTTCAGTCGACTGCCGGCGACCGAGCGCAGTAAAATAGTTCACAACCACTAACTCTTGGCCCTGCCTCAACTGGTTGTCGAACAGGCTGCGGTAGTCGAGCCAGAGATAGCGTTTCCACCCCTTACTGCGCAACCCGTAGTAGACGTTGTAACCGTCGATGTAGACGGCGACTCGCTCCGATTGCCTTGACTGTTGTCCAGAGTCCGTCATATGATATCTCCATCAACGCCCAACGGTCCCTTGACCGGACGGTTATTACAGGGGTCACATGCCATGCGTGTGGCCCCTGTAACTTTTCCCAGAAGCCGTGCGGATGTAGGAAGACTACAGAATGACCTCGTCACCCCTGTGGATTGTTGGTGACTATTTGCCGCACGCGCGGGCGGGCATGTCGAGGCGCCCGCCGTCAGGAGCTATAGCGGGAGATCCATGTGGTCCGCGATTGCCTGTTCAAGGCGCTCGAGATCTACATTCCATTCGTTGATTCGAGGCGATTCCGGATCGTCGGCGATGAGTTTCTCTATGCGGATCCGTTCCTCTTTAAGATTGCGGAACTCGTCGATCGATTGTTGGTCTGATATTGCCATTGCGTGTTCTCCGATCGGTTAGTTGTGGGTGGTGGCTGGGTTGCCCGGTTCAGCTTGGGTTTGGCGTTTGAAGATGAGTACGGACACGTGGCCCTTTAGTGCCGCTGTCGTCGCTTCATAGAACGCGGCGTCCTCAGATAAGGTCAGTTCCCACCCTTCGGATCCGAGCTTGTTGAGGCGTTCCAGAAGGAGATCCAAAGCCATTTTCTCAGTGTCCGGCCATACGCCGTAGCCGCCTGACGTTTCCTCGATGTGGTATTCCCATTGCATGCGGGTTCTCCCCTGCTTGTCTCTCGTTTGGTGGTTTACGGGATCTCGATGGTCCAGAACACTGGCTCGTAGATGAAAATGGCTTACTCAGCTCGAGAGGAAACCTCGATCATCTGCTCGGCCTCGTAGCAGGCTGGATGGCGGTCGCCGATCAGGTCGTGCTTCCCTTGTCGATCGATGCAGGGATCTCCTCGCTGCGCATCGACACATTTGCGTCGTTGGATGTATGCGATGAGAGCATCTCGCTCGTCGTCTGAGATCACGCTTGGCGTTTCCAGAAGAGGAGGTAGGTGGTGCCTTTGAGGTTTTGGGAGAACGCGCCGTAGAGGGAGACTGTTTCGTAGGAGATCATTTCCCACCCGTCCGAACCCATTTGGTTGAGGCGGTCGTTGAAGCGTTGGAGTTCGTCAGCTGCTCGTTTCTTTGACCATCGGTCTGCCATCGAAAATTCTTCGACGTGGTATTGCCATTGCATGAGGGTCCTCCCCTATCCGGTACTCGGTTCACTATTCCTCGTATGGTGGTACGCCGTGTCTCTCCGATAGGTCACGTCTGAGTGCGTTGAGTTCTATAACCTCGGGGGGAGACAGCTTCCCGGTCTTGTCGATGTACTCGAGTTCCGCCCGCCGCTTCCAGTATTTGCGCATTCGCTGACTGTCGCTGAGATCGATAGGTCGGTGCTCGTCCATCGCGTTCGCCCCTACTTTTGTTGTTGTGGCCTGATGAAGTCGATGTACTCGGCGACCTTCCGCACCTGGGCCCTGCACATTGGACAGCTCTTGGGAGGGCATCCAGCACCTTCACCATACGCCACGCCAGAGCCGAATGTTGCCTGCACCGTTGCCCACTATCTGCCGTAGAACATGTATTCCGTCGAGCGGTGAGCTCAACACCCAATGAACTCGCCTGACTCTTGTGGTGTCCGGGGCGGGAATTGAACCAAGAATACGCAACACGCGACCCCACCGAAACTCCCACCACACCCCCCAGCGCGACACGCGACTTGGGAAAGCCAACGGCTTTCCCAAGGGTGCCGCGTTCCCCGGAGTTACGAAGTAACTCCCAAGGAACTGAGTCCTGCGAAGTTCCCAGAGACACAGCAGTCCCCGGAGCTGCGCAGCAGCTCCCAAGGAACTGAGTCCTGCGAAGTTCCCGTGCCCGGGGCGGGAATTGAACCCGCACGTCCCTTAGGGACAAGGGATTTTAAGTCCCTCGCGTCTGCCGATTTCGCCACCCGGGCCTGGACAGAGTGTAGATCGCGTTACGAGGCGTGCGACTCCGCAAGCGTTAATGCCAGACCGTGGAGGATCCCGGTCTCGGATACGACAACCTCGGAGGCCCCGGCGACCCTAATCGCTCGCTCAACAACGATGGAGCCGCCAAGAATAACGTCCGCTCGGCCTGTCTCTACCGACGGAAGCTGAGCCGTTTCTTCGACCGACTTTAGGGCCAGGAATTCGACGAGGCCCTCGATTGCATCATCAGTCAACGTGGAACGATGTACCTTCTCCGAATCGAATCGCGCAAGATTGAGGTGCAGTGCGGCCATCGTCGAGAAGGTCCCACCAACTCCGACGACCACATCTGGTGTCATCGGCAGCGACACACGCGCCATCAGCTCATCGACCGCGGATCGGGCAATTGCGAGGACTCGCGGTGGCACCGGTCGTTCCTGGAGATGGCGTTCCGTAATCCGGACCGAGCCGATATCAATGCTCACGGTGTAATCCGGTTCGGTGGTGCCGAGCACAAACTCGGTCGACCCACCGCCCGGGTCAATCACGAGGACGGGTCCGTCGGGGCTGAGGCCGTCTGTCGCCCCGCGGAAAGAAAGCGCCGCCTCCTCATCACTATCAATGATGTCTGGCGTAACGCCAAGGGCTCCACTTGATCGCTCTAGGAACACTTCCGAGTTTGCGGCATCGCGCATCGCTGAGGTCGCAACCGCACGGACGACGTCGGCACCAGTCCGCCGGATAATGTCAGCGAAACCCGCCAGTACCGCAACGCCGCGCCCGAGAACGTCAGGGTTAATAAGTTTTGTAGAGTCAACTCCACGACCGAGTCGGGCAACAACTGTCCGCCTCTCGATGGGCACCAACCCAGGACCGGCGTCGCGCTCTACGTCGGCGACGAGCAGGCGCAACGTATTGGTCCCGATGTCAATCGCTGCAACCCTCATGTTGTGGCTCCACCCATGCTTGATTCCATTCAGGTACCACTTCCCCAGCCACCACACAGGGTGACACACAATCGAGTGGCAGCACCTGCCCCGCCACTTCGTGACCAACCGGATTGTCGTTCCCCGCAAGTGTATCCGCTACGTGGGCATGGAGACATTTCACACCGCCCCTTGAGCCCGCGATTCCGCCACTGGGGGCAACCAAACTGGCGTCAGCAATCATCGTATCGCGATGCTCCGAATAGCGCACCATGGCACGGTCATATTGTCGCGAGAACTCTGCGTCGGTTGCGATACGTTCATCGAAGGCACGCACACCGCCGCCACTCTCAACACGACTTACCCGGCGCAGCAACAACGGACATGTCAACCAGTACGTCGTTGGGAACGGTGTGCCATCCTCAAGGTGGGGAGGTACGACGGTCACCACAGGGAGATCAAAGTGACATTCCTTGGAAACCACTACCTCGCTGCGCGGTGGCCGCCCGATCTGAACTTCGACGACTTCACGACTGTTCATCGGGGACAAGGTCCCGTCCGGTCAGGTAATTCCACACTTTTGCGTACCAGGGTGCCGATTCGTCCATCGATAACGGTGGTGCAACCGCGGCGGGTTCGACCGTGATCGTCTCAACAACGTAGGAAACTTCGCCGTCGTACACCAGACCGAACTGTTCGCGAGCGAGCCGTTCAACACCAGCGATAGACCCCAGTGCCGCGATCTGCTGCTCAAGGAGCTGGTTCTCGGCACGGACCGCATCGAGTTGTTCCTGGGTAATCTCGACCTGTCGGTTGCGCGCGAGGATGTCGCGGAATGGGATTACCCCCGACAATGTCCCGGCGAGGACAACGACAAGACCGAAAGCAAGGAACGGCGATCGGGTCCACCCGCGGCGTCTGCTCACGGATGGCGGCACCTCGGCCTCTTCGTATCCCTCGACGAGGGTGAGGTCGATCGTGTCCACTATGGGCGTCCCCCAAACGCATCCCAGCCCGCGTACCGGGCAGATGACCCGAGGTCTTCTTCGATGCGGAGAAGCTGGTTGTACTTTGCGGTACGTTCACCGCGTGCCGGGGCACCGGTCTTGATCTGACCGGCGTTCGTCGCAACCACGAGGTGGGAAATGAACGAGTCCTCAGTTTCGCCGGATCGGTGACTCACCATCTGCGAGTACTGGTTCGACTCGGCCAGCTCCATTGTGTGCAACGTTTCTGACAACGTACCGATCTGGTTCACCTTGATGAGCACGGAGTTGGCGACACCCATGTCGATGCCCTTACGAACGTACTCTTCGTTCGTCACGAACAGATCATCGCCGACAAGTTGCACCCGATCACCAAGACGGTCGGTGAGGATCTTCCACCCCTCCCAGTCATCTTCTGCGAGGCCGTCCTCGACGGACACCAACGGAAACTCGTCAACGAGTCCTTCGAGGTAGTCAACCATTTCGGTCGATGTGAGCTGCTTCCCATCCAGTTGGTAGCGGCCGTCGCGATGTATTTCGGTTGCCGCGACGTCAATGGCGAACGCGACGTCTTCGCCAACAACATATCCGGCGACCTCTACGGCCTCGGTCAAGATTTCGAGTGCGGCCTTGTCGGCTGCGAGGCTCGGGGCGAATCCTCCCTCGTCACCGACGTTCGTCGTAAGCCCCCGCCCGCCGAGGACCTTTTTGAGAGATTGATACACCTCGACACCGGCGCGCAAAGCGTCCCGGTAGGTGGGTAGACCCGCGGGGACGAGCATGAACTCCTGAATATCGATGCTGTTTGCTGCATGAACACCACCGTTGAGCACATTCAGGCAGGGTACGGGTAGAAGCCGCGCGGCGGTGCCACCGAGATACCGATAGAGCGGAAGACCGGTTCCCACGGCAGCGGCGCGTGCATTGGCGAGCGACACGGCAAGGATGGCGTTGGCGCCAAGTTTCGACTTGTTCGGCGTCCCGTCCAGGTCGAGCATTGTTTGATCGATGAGTTCCTGATCGGTGGCATCGAGGCCGACAACTGCGCTGGCGATTGTGCCGTTGACAAAACCCACGGCGGTGGTGACACCCCTACCAAGATATCGGTTGTCACCATCACGAAGCTCGCTCGCTTCGAGCGCACCCGTGGACGCACCCGACGGGACCGCTGCCCGGCCAAAACCTCCTCCGGTGAGAGTGATTTCGGCTTCCACCGTCGGGTTTCCGCGAGAGTCGAGTATTTCTCGGGCCCAAACTTTAGCGATCGTGGTCATTGCAGGTCGGTTTCCTCAGATCGATTTGCTGGGTCAGGACGGCCCAGCCCCGCGTGGGCACGCGAGAGTATCAGAGGTTGGCCGGTGTGCGGTTGCATTCGCGCAGCCACGAGCGATTCAGCCGACTTGGTCCTTCGCAGCACGCCAGAGATCATTCATCTCTTCCATCGACAGGTCCCCCAAACCACTACCGCCAACGCTGGCAGCGGCCTCCATCGATCGAAAACGAAGTTCGAAACGGTCGATCGCGCCTCGGAGAGCCGATTCGGCGTCGGCCGAAATGTGCCGTGCGAGGTTCACCACCGCAAACAGCACATCACCAAGTTCGGATTCTTGATCCTCGTCGGATGCACCCACGAACTCACTCAGCTCCGCGTGGACGTCGCCGAGCGCTCCCGCGACATCGTCATAGTCGAATCCGACAGACCTGGCACGACGTTGGGTCTTGTCTGCCCGTGCCAGGGCGGGAAGGGCAGCCGGAATGTCATCCATGAGGGACTGACGATCCTTCTCGTCCGCCTTCAATGCCTCCCAATTGCGGATGACTGCATCGGCGTCATCGACCTGAGTGTCACCGAAGACGTGCGGGTGACGACGAACAAGTTTACGGCGAATACCTTCGGCGATCTCGTCCATGGTGAACGCCCCGGCCTCGCTTGCGAGGGTGGCATGGAACACGACTTGGAGGAGTACGTCGCCGAGTTCCTCCTCGACCTCAGCGTACGCAACCCAGTCAACGTCACCTTCGGGAGCGAGAATGCTGAGTCGCTCAAGCGCTTCAACAGCCTCGTATGTCTCCTCCACCAGGTGCCGCAACAGGCTGCGATGTGTCTGTTTCTTGTCCCAGGGACATTCACCGCGCAGGATTTCGTTTATCGCGATGAGTCCACGCAGCCCAACCATCGCAGCTGGGACAAACACAGACGTCAGGGCGGTAAGCGTGGTTGCTGGGAGGGCGCTGAGCGCAATGGTCTCCACTCTCGCTCCGACACTGCCAAGAGCGTCCAGGACAACGATCTCGAAGTCGTCGTCGAGGACCTTGGCAAGCACCCCCGTGACACGGTCGGCGACCTCTGGGCGGTCAACCTGGGTGATTATCGTCGGGATCGTAAGGTTCGGAACGTCTGTCAGGGAGCGTCCATCGAGTATCTGGATGCTATCGGCGATCGGATCGACACCGACTGCGAGAAAGGCCAGATCCAGGAAGGACTCCCCGGGGAATGACACGACGGTGAGCCCCCGTTCGGCTGCGGCTTGTTGGACGAGCGGAATGACACGCTCTCCAACCCCGATAGAACCGGGCACGGCATACACCGTCGGGCCCTGGGTCGCAGCGGCAATGACCCGGTCAGCAATCGAGGTATAGACCGTATCGAAGTCACTCCCGACGTCATACAGATCATCACACGTTACGACGGGGCGTTGGGCAGCCAACTCGCGTGCGGACGGATGAGCCAGCGTGCGCACAATCACGGTCACCGCGGGATCCGCCAGGACGGCGAGTGCCCCTGCCGACACGCGATCGAGACTCCCGGGACCAAGACCGATCAGAGAGAGAGTGGCGGCCACTAGTTCTCCGGCGGAGTGATGCCAATACCCGCTTGGGACCAGGTCCCAATTTCTTCGTTGACAACGATATCCGCCTCAAGCAGGCGATCGTTGTACCACGGCACGAATACATCTCCGATTTGCCCGGGGGTCACAAAGCTCAGCGGGTCGGCAGCCCATTCTTCGAAGGACTCTGGACCGATGCGAGATTCGACCAACAACAAATGGAAACCAGCATCGGTTGCAACGGGTTCGGTCACGACACCAATTTCGGCGTTGATTGCTGCTTCGGAGAATTGGTCAAGGAACCCCGACAGCGGGCGAGGGCACTGACCGTTGTCGTCGGGAATGAAGTTGCCTCCTAGTTGGGAATCGAGCGTCACTTCCTCGGCGACCGTAACGAAGTCTTCGCCGGCGATGATGCGGTCGTACGCATCTCGGGCCTCCGCTTCGGTTTCCGTTCGGATCTGACGAACACACCCAACATAGAGCACCGCTCGGTTGTTGTTCCAGATGTCAACGGCGAAAGTTTCGTCTTCGGCGATCTGTGATTGTGCAACGATTTGCCGAGCGATGAGTAGCTTCGCTTGCCGGTTCACGGCCAGGTCGGTGAAGCGGCTATCGGACTCCACGTTGCGTATCGTTGCTTCATATTCGAACGGCGGATTGGTGACAAAATCCGCGGCTTCCGCATCGGTGATTGAACGCCCGACAAGTGCCTCGGCTTCGCGAATGATGACCCCCTGGATGATGTAAGTTGAGAGATCCTGGCGCATGGTCTCAGAGTCGAGAACCGTGGTCTCTTCCCCGGTCAACAGCACATTGAGGTCCTCGTAGGTGATGTCCTTGCCGTCGACCGTGGCGAGCACGCGGCTGGTGGTTGAACAGGCGGCGCCAACAAGAGCAAGCGTGGCAGCGAGCAGTAACAATCGACGAAACATGTGGATTCCTACGGTGTGGATGGTGGGGCGGGCCACATTCTACGGACAAACTCAAGTACTGCATCCAAAACCTGCTGTTTGCGACGGGGCGCTGGGAGGAACAGTATCGCCCCCCGCTGGACCGCGTCGGGAGCGATGCGACGCAGACGCACCATCTGGCTCTCCTTGAGGTCGACCGGACCTATTCGGATCTCGTCGCGTACTTTGACGATCTCGCTCAGACCAGCGCGGATCCCATCGCACCGCAGCGCCGCCATATCCACGAGTCGCTGGGCCGCGGGTGGGAGTTCCCCAAACCGGTCCTCCCATTCGGCAACGACGTCATCGACCGCGTCGGGGGTGATTGCCGATGCGAGCCGACGATACGCCTCCAGCCGGGCATCGCTGTCCGGGACGTAGAACGGGGGCAGGCTCGCATCGACGGGCAAGTCGATGCGTATCTCCGGCGGGGCCTCGACGGGGGTCTCGTCGCCTTTGAGTTTGTTGACCGCGTTGGCGACGAGTTCAACATACATGTCGAAACCGACCGCCGAGATGTGGCCGGCCTGGGTTTGGGAGAGGATGGAGCCCGCCCCACGGATCTCGAGATCCCGCATCGCCAGGTTGAACCCGCTGCCTAAATCGGAGAACTCCCCTATTGCCTCCAACCGTCGGTAGGCATCCTCTGACAGAGTTTTCTCCTCGGGATGAAACAGATAGGCGTAGGCACGTTGGTGACTCCGGCCGACCCTTCCCCGGAGTTGGTAGAGCTGGGCGAGGCCGAGAAGGTCGGCGCGCTCGACAACCAACGTGTTCACCTGCGGGAGGTCGAGGCCCGATTCAATGATCGTTGTGGCAACGAGCACGTCGTAGTCACCGTTCCAAAAATCAAACATGACCTGTTCGAGTTGACCCTCAGACATCTGGCCATGGGCCACAGCAAACCGTGCGTCCGGAACGAGCTCCTTGAGACGGACGACGCAGTGGTCGATCGATTGCACCCGGTTGTGCACATAGAAGACCTGGCCCTCACGCAGGATTTCGCGGCGAATCGCCGCCGATATCGCCTGATTGTCCAGGCCGCCGACATAGGTCAGAATTGGGTGACGGTCGACAGGGGGTGTGCGAATGTGGCTCACCTCACGGATCCCCGTCAACGCCATCTCAAGTGTCCGCGGGATGGGCGTTGCGGTGAGTGTCATCATGTCGACCGACGTGCGGAGTTCCTTCAGCCGGTCCTTCGCACCGACCCCGAAGCGCTGTTCCTCGTCCACCACAACGAGACCGAGGTCCTTGAAGACAACATCCTGGCTCAGTACTCGATGGGTGCCGATAATCATGTCGACTTCGCCAAGGGCTAGGTCTCGGATCACGACCGCTTGCTGTTTCGCGGTGAGAAACCGACTCAGCATCTCGACACGTACGGGATAAGGAGCGAGACGCTCCTCCCAGTTGGCGTAGTGTTGCTGTGCGAGGAGCGTTGTCGGGACGAGCACGACGACTTGTTTGCCACCCTGCACGGCCTTGAACGCGGCACGCAGCGCGACCTCTGTCTTACCGAACCCGACGTCGCCGAAAACCAACCGGTCCATTGGCCGATCGCTCTCCATATCGGCTTTTACGTCAAGGATTGCCTGCATCTGATCGGGAGTTTCCTCGAACGGAAATGTACTTTCGAATTCGGTCTGCCATGGCGTATCGAGATCGAAGGCGTGACCCTTGGCGGCTTCACGTTTCCGATGAAGGTCGATAACTTCTTCGGCGACGATCGCGACTGCTTTGCGCACCGTCTTGCGCGTTTTGTCCCAGTCGGCGCCGCCCATTTTGGAGAGTTTGGGATGCTCACCTCCGGTGTAACGCCGGATCGCGGCGAGTTGGTCCGTTGGCACGTAGAGGCGATCTTCCCCTCGAAACGCGACAAAAAGGTAGTCCCGCTCCACACCGGCGATTTCGCGGTGGACAAGACCCTCGAAACGGCCAATGCCGTGCTGGTGATGGACAACAAAGTCTCCGGGGCGAAGGTCACGGTACGCATCCCCAACGTCGGTTCGTTTACGCGCCACCGCCTTGCGGTGTGATCTACGGCGCCCAGCGATGTCCATCTCGCCCACGACGCCGAACCCAAGATCGGGCGACACAAAACCACGGTGGACGCCCGTGGTGATCGCCGCCGCCCGTTCGCCACCGACAACGTCGACTACCGGCAGGTCGGCACCATTCTCGGCAAGGAGTCGTGTCACGCGGGTGGCCGCGCCTTCACCGTCCATTGCGACAAAGATCCGTACGCCGCGTCCCGTCCAATGATTGATCGCGGCGGCGATGGACTCGGGGTCGCCAACGACGCCATCAAGACCACGGGTCTGGAGCGCAACGTCGGTCGGTCCGGCCGCAATGGGTGGCGCTATCACCGGATTCACAGGCTCAAGCACCCTCTCCAACGGGAGGTACAGAGATGGGTGGGCACCGGCTTCCGGAGCGCCGGAACCCCAAGTGGGCGCAAGAGCTGCCGCGAGGTCGCTCTCCTCGTTGATCAGTTCGAGCGAACGTCCCGCTGCCTTCGACGGGTCAAATACGACGACCTCGACCTCGGGGTTCTCATCGAGTATTCCCACCTCGTCGGTGATCCACGGCAGCCACGATTCCAAACCCTGGAAGCTGAGACCGGCGGCAATCTTGTCCCATGTCGCCGATGCCCACGTTTCGGTTTGGAGCAAGTTCGCCGCACGATCGCGAACCTCGCCCTCGGGACGGAGTTCACGGGCCGGGAAGATGAGAAATTCTTGGACCGGGTCGGTCGATCGCTGGGATCCAACCGAGAAAGTCCTAATCTCTTCGATCTCATCGCCCCAAAACTCGATGCGCACAGGCTCGTCACCCTCGGCGGGGAACACATCCACAATGCCGCCCCGCACGGCGAATTCGCCACGGCCCTCCACGCGATCCGACCGCACATAACCAATGCCGGCAAGCTCCCCGATGAGCGCCTCAAAGTCCATCTCGTCGCCGGCGTGCAATACCTGGGGAGTGACAAACGACGGACTGATACGCTGAGTCACGGCCCGCACTGACCCGACGACCACGGTTCCGGGCCCGGCCGTGGCCAGAGCATGTCGAGCGACAGACCGCTGGGCCATCGTGAGCACGTTCGGCGAGACATGTTCGAACGGGAGCGTTTCCCAGGCGGGACAGTGGATCACATCGGGAATGAACAGGCGGAGATCGTCAACGAGGTCGTCAGCATCTCGTTCGCCCGGGACGATCGCAAGAAGCGGTGCGGCAGAGTTCTGTGCGGCGATTGCCATATACACCGCCCTGAGTTGGGGCGGTACGACGAGACGGCGCGTCCCGTCGAGCGGGATGGCGGGATGGTCCGCAACAAGGGATTGGAGAGGTGACGTCACGGCGGACCATCGTACAACAACCGACGGACCCGAAAACGGCTATTTGCTCGGTAGCAGGCCCTGGTCCCGGTACCACCCAACGGTGGCCCTCATCGTGTCTTCGACCGGTGTGTAGACAAGACCAAGGTCGCGCGTTGCCTTGGACCCGTCGTAGGCATGGCCCTTGACCAGGGTGCGAATCATCTCGGGACAAACGGATTCCTTGCCCGCCCTGTTCGCGATCCACGCAAGGGGGATCCCCGCGGCCTTCAGGACACCGGACGGGACAACAATCGGACGTTTGCGCTCCCCGACGACCGCCCCCAGGATCGTCGCGGTCTGTCTCGTATCGATAACGGCACCGCTGAGAAGGTAGCGAGCACAATGGACCCCGTGGGTTTCAGCCAGAAGGTGGCCGCTTACACAGTCGGCGATGTCGACCAGCGATACTGTCGTCGCGGGAATCACGGGATATTTTCGCCGCAGAATGCTAAGCAACAGCCGGGCACTACCACCGGTGCGACCCGGGCCTTGTACCGATACGGGATTCACTATGACGACCCGCATCGACGAAGCAGCGGCAGCCCCAAGGAGCGCATTCTCTGCGTCGTACTTGGAGCGTTCGTAGTGCGACACGAACCTCTCGTCATGGACCGCCGTTTCGTCCGTGAGACTTCCTGGATGAGCGTGGCCCACCGTGACTGCGGACGACGTGTACACCAGGCAAGACACACCGGCGGTCGTTGCCGCCCGCAACACCGCAAGCGTTCCGTCGACGTTGACGCGCATCATCTCGTCGGGGTCGGCCGGACACATTTCATTGATACCGGCAACATGAAAGACGGTGTGTGCATCAGCCATCCCATCAGCAAGGACATCGGTGTCGCCAATGTCGCCAAGCACGGCCCTCACCCCACGGGCAGTCAGGTGGTCTGCCGCGGCGGCGGTACGCACCAGGGCGCTGACCCGTCGTCCATCTTCGAGCAGACGATCCAGCAACGCACTTCCGATGAACCCGGTCGCACCGGTGATAAAGGTCGTGCGAGATGCAGGCATCAGTCGGACCGCAACACCACTCCGCTGTGGCGGAAGTAGTCCCACCCCGACGCGATTGTGGCAATCACCGCGGCGGTCATGACCCATTCGTCAAGGAACATGGCACCCAATCTTTCGGTCCCACGAACGAGGGCGAGCCCGATCGCCCAAAACTGGAAATTGGTCTTCAGCTTTCCCCAAAAGCTTGGCGGCAATTTCGCCTGGTTGAGTGCTGCCACACCCCGGAGACCCATCACGAGGAATTCTCGGCCGATCAAGATGAATGCCGCCCAGGACCATGCGCGGTCGACCTCGACGAGCACGAGAATCGAGCCGGTCATCAGGATCTTGTCGGCTACCGAATCGAGAAAAGCACCGAGGGTGGAGGTGATCTGCCAACGCCGGGCCAGGTACCCGTCTGCGAAGTCGGTCAAAGCAGCGATCACGAACACGGTCGCGGCAATGCCGTAGGCGTTGTCTATGCGACTTCGGAACAAGACCAACGCCATAACCACGGGGGTGAGAAGAATTCGGGTTGTGGCAAGCGCGTTCGGGACGTTCATCGAGGCGATGGTAGTGGCCCAGCTCACGCGATACCCACACCGGCCAACAGCCACAACTTTTGGCGTCCATTTGGGCGCTATATGGGTGCATTTGGACGCCAGAACCGCGAGATGTTAGGTGCTGGGCGGTTCATCCACCCATGACAAGGAGCGGGTTACGGCCTTCTCCCACCCATGTCGGGTTTCGGCTCGTCGCTCCTCGGACATGTTCGGCTCAAAACGGCGGTCTTCGACGGACAGGTCGCGAATGTCGTCCGGTCCTCGCCAGTACCCGACCGCAAGGCCGGCAGCAAAGGCTGCGCCCATGGCAGTGGTCTCAAGGTTCTCGGGAACAACAACAGGCATGTCAAGAATGTCTGCCTGGAACTGCATGAGCAGATTGTTTGCTGCCATCCCTCCGTCGACACGCAGCTCCGTCATGCGAATCCCCGTGTCCTGTTCGACGGCCTCGAGAACTTCGGCAGTTTGGAACGCGGTCGCCTCCAGTACTGCACGGGCAAGGTGCGCCTTCGTCGCGTAGTGGGTGAGACCGGCGATCACACCCCGGGCATCGGGACGCCACCTTGGGGCGAACAAACCACTAAACGCAGGAACGAAATAGACTCCACCGTTGTCCTCGACCTCGCTTGCCAGCGACTCAATTTCCGGGGAGGTTTCGATCATGCCCATGTTGTCGCGTAACCACTGCACGGCGGACCCGGCAACGGCGACCGAACCCTCAAGGGCGTAGTGAAGTCTTCCCGATCCGATCTGGTACGCAATGGTGGTGAGCAGACCGGCGTTGGACTGCACTGGTTTCAGCCCCGTGTTGACCAGGAGGAAACAACCAGTTCCGTAGGTGTTCTTCGCATCGCCCTGGCTGATCCCGCCCTGGCCGAATAACGCCGCCTGCTGGTCTCCGAGGATCCCGGCCACCGGCACTCCCGCAAGGTCGCCGCGTGCCGCAGCGACGACACCGACAGAGGGCACGATCTCTGGGAGCACGTCCTTGGGCACCCCGATCAGCTCACACATGGCGTCGTCCCACTCGCCCGTAGCGAGATCAACGAGCATCGTGCGAGACGCGTTCGTGACGTCAGTGACGTGTCTCCCGGTGAGCTTGAAAATGAGCCACGAGTCCATCGTGCCGAAGGCGATCTCTCCCGCCTCGGCTCGGTCCTGGAGTCCGGGTGTGTTGTCGAGAAGCCACCTGACTTTCGGGCCCGAAAAATACGTTGCGGGTGGCAACCCGGTGGTTGCTCGGATCGCGTCGGTCTGGTCGGCCATGGCTGCGACCATTGCGGCGGTTCGGGTGTCCTGCCACACAATCGCCGGTGCGACGGGCTCGCCGGTCGCACGGTCCCAGAGCACGGTGGTCTCGCGCTGGTTCGTGATTCCGATCGCGTCGATGTCGTCCTTGGTGAATCCACCCTGGGCGAGAGCTCCTGCAATGACCGCTTCGGTGTTGGTCCAGATTTCCGCGGCGTCGTGTTCGACCCAGCCCTGTTGGGGATGAAACTGGGTGTGCTCGACCTGCGAGGACGCCACGATCGTGCCCTGCTTGTCAACAATCACACAGCGTGTACTGGTCGTTCCCTGATCAATTGATGCGATATATCCCATCGCGAAAGCCTAGTTGCCAGCACCGAGGCTCGACGGCCCGAGATTCTTCGTTGTCGGTGCGGATCCCGAAGCTGGCACGAAATCAGCAGCCTGCCGGTAGTAGGAGCATGGGTCGGGCCGTGGTCTGATCCACTCTGATGATGACGATGCCGTTCTGGTCGGGCGAACCCACCACGTCCTGCGGATCTGCTTCGTACCGGGATCGCATCAGTTCGAGATCGCCAGCGGTGAGTTCGTCAACGGATGCCACCCCCGCCCACTTGGGCCACACAAAGTCGCCCTCAGTTTCGGCGAAGGGCATCGTCAACGTTTCTTCGAGAGTCGCAAACATCGCTGAATCCCAGTCGGCCGCATCGGCTGGCTCCCCGGAACCGAGCCACCCGAGCGCGGTGAAGTCACAGGTCTGGAGAGCAGCCAGAATGGAGGTGCGGGTTCCCTGAATGAACGGTGAGAGACCGGATTGCGGCACGACAGTCGTGGTCCCCGTCCAGGTCGAGCAAAGCTGGGTCATGTCCGGTGTGACAACATCCGGGATCGCCGCCATCTGGTTGCCGACAAGGGCCGCTGTCGAAAGAGCACCCCGCCAACGCTCAACGACGGTTCCGTCCGCAAGGTCGAAAAGGATGAACGTCTCGGTCGCGTTCGCAGGCTCCTCCGGAATGCGCTTGAGGATCAACCGCCGGCCGTCGAAGTCCTCAATGGTGACGAAATCTTCCGAGACGCCTCCCCCGACAGCTACATCAAAGAGAACAGCCCCATCTTGGACGATCTGAAGATGTGCCGGTTCGGTGATCTGGTCAATGAAACCTTCCGAGTCTCGGCGCGTTTCGGCGGCAACGATCCTGGCGAGCAGCCCGTTGCCGGCTCGGAGCTCCTGCAAGAAATCCACGGTTGACTCCCCAATCTCTCCGGTAGCAAGATCGAGCACTCCGCCGTCGATTCGCACGGAGGGATTGTCAGCGAGCGGGGCCCTGCTCACCCCCCACCAGATCTCGCCCACATGGGGAACAAGTTCAGGAGCGGTCGCACCGGCAGGGAGCCACCACAGCTTTTCGCCCTCGGCCCACACGATGCCGCCGTGACCATCGTTGGTTACGCC
>JAADIG010000087.1 GCA_013151445.1 Actinomycetota bacterium | reverse complement strand
TGCATCTGTGTCTGTTTCTGTTCGAGGGTCATCCCCACCTCCTTATGTAACGCTTACTACTCTAGTCACCTATGCGTTACATCTCAACCGAATCATGTAGACCTTCGGTGCACACCTCCGGAATACAACAGCTGCTCCCCCAACAACCCTCCTGCGGGGGCCGCCCCGATTCTGTCGATCTTCCGGCCACAACACCTGCGGACACAACTGAGGCAAGTCGCAGGAATGCTCGAGGTACGGTATCCGAAAGCCGCCGAACTGTTGATCGACACTGAACACGACGTCACGGCGTACGCCGTGTTCCCCCAAGGCACACTGGTCAAAGATCGCCTCGACGAACCCATTGGAGAGGGTCAACAAAGAGATCAAACGACGTTCGGACGTCATCGGGATCTTCCCCAACGACGCCTCCGTCATCCGACTTGTCGGAGCCGCCCTCACAGAGCAACACAACGAATGGCAGACCGCTGAGAAACGCTACCTCTCCGAAGGATCCATGAACCAGATCGGGAAACAACTCGAGGAGGTCACCGCACCATACGCACCCGAACTGCCCGCCGCATAGAATGACAACGAACCGCTGAGAGACACAACCTCAGTCACACCACCCAACGGGACACTGCCCTGGTGAGAGGGTTGGGGAGCAAGATACGGGAATGGAACACCCCGATCGTCTCCTCGCAGCGCGTGACCTCGCCGAGTATCACGGTGTGCCGGCGCCACGCTTTACCGATGGCGGTATCGCCGAGAGCGGAAGCGCGGACCCGTCGCCACAAGCTCAGTTCCGCGTTGTATCTTGACGGGTTGCCCTCGACTTACCCGCCGCCCTGTATCAGGCACCGCACTATTGCCACTTCGAGATCTGCCTCTTCGATACTCATGTGCTGCCCGCTGTGCTCTCCATAGGCGGATCGATTTCGTCGGTACTAAAGAGGTCGAGAAGTCGCGAGTGCCGGAAGATCCGATTCCGCTTCTTGCCGGTGATCTCCTCGATCATCCCAGCGTCCGTTGCCTTTCCAAGTAGCAGGCCGGCCGTCGTTGGAGATGTATCGAGCTGCTCCGATACGAATGAGACAGTCACGACTGGTTGCTGCGACATGAGATCGACGAACGCTGGCCCGTACGTTCCGAATGCGAATTCGGACGTCATACGCACATCGGAGGCATGGAGCTTCGCGACCGCCTGGGCAGTGTCGGTTGCGTCGTTGGCGGTCACGGTGACACCTTGGAGAAAGAACCGCAGCCATCCCTCCCAGTCCCCGTGCGTGCGTACACGCCCGAGCCGGTCGTAGTACTCCGTCCGGTTCGCTCTGAGAAACAGGCTGAGATACAGGAGCGGTGCGGCCAACGCTCCCTTCTCGATGAGGAGGAGCGTGATCAGCAGCCGTCCGACTCGCCCGTTGCCGTCGAGGAAGGGGTGGATCGTTTCGAACTGCACGTGGGAGAGCGCCGCTTGGACGATCGGCGGTATCGAGTCGTCGTTGAGGTAGATCTCGAGGTGTCTGAACGTCTCGTGCAGGTCGTCGGGGTGCGGGGGGACGAACGTTGCAGTGTTGAGGGTGCATCCTTGCGGGCCGATCCAGTTCTGCGATGTGCGGAAGTGGCCCGGGTTTCGTTCCTGGCCTCGCACGCCTGTGAGCAGTTCTCGGTGAATCTCGCGAATGAGACGCCCCGACAGTGGGAGCTCGTCGAGGAGTTCGATGCCTCTGTTCATCGCCTTGACGTAGTTCACGGTCTCGGCGATGTCTGCGGGCTGCTGTACCCCGGGGATGGCTGCTTCGAACGCGAGCACGTCGTCGAGGCTCGATTGGGTGCCTTCGATCTGGGAGCTGAGGACGGCTTCCCTCTTGACATACATCGCAACGAACAGGTCACTGCTCGGGAGGTTGCGGGCAAGTCCGTCGAGGCGGCCGACCGCGCGGTCTGCATCCGAGAGTGCCTGGATCAATTCATCGTTCCACTCGATCGGCGGATCAGGTGGCAGCGGCTTGGGCACGAAGGATCGATAGCCGGTTGGCTGTTGGATGTAGGTACCCGCTCGATCGATCATGGTTCTGCTATTCCAGTGCACTCGTGTTTCGTGCACATATCATAGCTACTATTCTAGCAAAACGCCGATATCTAGAATAAGGGGCGGAATCTGATCGCACTATTCCAGAAGAGGTGGCTCACCAGCCCTCAAGGGGACGCTCTGAACGCATGTCGACGTCGGTCTCGGCCACGTCGAAGTGCTCGGGGTCGTAGTCGAGGGGAACGAAGTCACGCAGATCGGCGTTGGCCGGGTTGCTCGGGTCTGCGATGACGGCGAGAATGTCGGCGTATCCCGGCGGCCCACCGCAATCCTCCAGAGGGCAAGCCCGCTTCCCTGCGAGGCATCGTGGGTAGAGGACGTCGGTTGCGGCAGGTTCTATAGCCTCGACGAGCACGTTGTGCTGCCAGCCATCCCCGAAGTCGTAGTCCCACGTCATCTTCGCTCCGACTGTTGGGAGCACATCGCCCAGGCGGTACTTGTTCTCGTCGAGGTCGTCGGTGTCCCAGTCTGGGTCGGGAGTGCCGTAGGTGACTCCGTCGATTTCGAACATGTGAAGATGGCCACCCAACCATCCCATCGCCGCCTCGAGAACCGGTGCGAGGTCTCCGAGGGTCGTGTCGGACGCCACCTCGATGCGCCGCCAGATCGGCGGTCTGATGCCGCGCAGAGTGAGCTTGACTCGGTGGACGGTCTTGGTCACCGTGCTGTCCTTTCCAAGTGCTGCTGGTGGTCGAAAGTGTACAAGTCGATCTTGCCGCCACGGCTGAATCGCTACCTGCTACCTCGCGGTGAACTCAACGGCCAACCGTTCAGAGTTCGAGGGTGACGGCAACTCTGCTGACGGGGCTGCGAACACTCTGGTGAGAGGGTTGCTGAGACTCTCATGAGAGGGTCGGGGAGCAAGATACGGGGATGGAACTCCCCGATCGCCTCCTCACCGTACGTGATCTCGCCGAGTATCTCGGGGTTCCGGCGACCACGCTCT
This sequence comes from Actinomycetota bacterium, assembly GCA_013151445.1. Classification (GTDB taxonomy): domain Bacteria; phylum Actinomycetota; class Acidimicrobiia; order Spongiisociales; family UBA5794; genus BMS3BBIN02. Next base: position 494 of record JAADIG010000087.1, on the reverse strand, counting down.
ACCGGTGGCGGTATCGCCGAGAAGGACCTCGCGGATTCCGCGTGGGAAGGCACATCCGCTACCAACGGACCGACGTCGCCGAGTGGATCGAGCGCCAGATCGAGAACGCCAACCAATGATCAGACACCAACACAGTGATCGACCTGACTGGCGTCTTCGATCAACCACGCCTATCACCTGCCTCCATCAACCTCCGGCGCATCACCGCTCGCACAGATGGCGACGCCACTATCTGCCTTTCCGCCGACATGGAGAATCTGCTACTCGAATCAGCCGCATTGTCATCCTGCAGGAACGACGCAACGACGCGACAGCCGTCGCTCGCCTCCGGACCCCAGGGAAGCAGCTCTGTGCGTTGTCGGGTCAGCTCGCTGACGTGGTTGGTGTTGCTCCCACATCCGATGCGTTCACCCTTCTGGCAACACCCATGTCGTCGACTCGGAAGAAGAGCGAACCGCTGAAGTACTCGATGCCATCGGCCCAGGCCATGTCAA
>JAADIG010000152.1 GCA_013151445.1 Actinomycetota bacterium | reverse complement strand
TGCGTGACTCCCATATCAGCACCCCCGTTGGCAAGTATCTACCTGTTGAGGATACCGCCCTGCGGCCCATAGATGGATGGACGTGGCTGAGGCCAGGGACCAACCTTGGCCGCCGCTATGCCCGTGGTTCTCGCTGGCATCGGTTGCAGAAGTGGGTGGAGCGTTGGCGGACGGTGATCTGACGGATCGCACGACCACACACATCACACGGCTCATCGGTCTTGCCGTACACCGCCAGGCGTTCCTTGAACTGCCCTGCTCGACCATCGGGGAGCAGGTACGCCAGATCCTCAAGACTGGTGCCGCCCCACCGCAGCCCGTCGGCGAGGACGTCATGGATCGCCGCGTGAATCGTCGCGATCCGTCGAGTTGTGAGCTGTTCACCGCGCAGCAGTGGATGGACCTTCGCCCGGTGGAGGATCTCATCGGCGTAGATGTTGCCGATTCCCGCCACGACTTTCTGATCGAGCAAAAGCGCCTTCATCGGTGACCGGCTCCTCCCCCACGCCTCACGGAGCTCGCGGGCCGTCGGAAGGTCGGTGAACGCATCGCGACCGATGTTCGCAAACACGAGGTGCCGTTCATCCTCGTCCAGTGCCGCCACGAACCCGAACGTCCTCGGATCCACAAACCGGAGTTGCTCACCGACGTCGGTCGTCAGCACGAGCTGAGTGTGTCGCGCGTGCGGTATCTCCGAATCGGGGTGGTGCTCGATGCGACCCGACATTCCCAAATGGATCACGAGTGAAATACCATCGGCGAGGGAGACGTCGAGGAACTTCCCCAATCTCCCGACGGCGGTGACCGTGTTGCCCTTCACTCGAGGGACGAACAATTCCGGTACCGGTTGGCGGCGCAACACCCGATCTCGACCGACGATGACTTCGACGATACGCCGCCCCGCCAGTGTCGGTTCAATGGACCGCCGGGTTGTTTCGACCTCTGGCAGCTCAGGCATCGAGGTCGACGGTGGAAGCAATCTCGGCGGCGGCCTGTTCGGCGCGTTTCTTGGAGGACCCCTTACCGATACCGAGAAGATCGTCGCCGACGAAGATCTGAGCTTCGAAGCTTTTCTGGTGTTCCGGTCCGGATTCGGTCACCGCATAGCGGGGCCGTTTCCCTCGCTGGGCGAGCGTTTCCTGGAGTCGAGTTTTGTAGTCTCGACTCCCCGGTGCCGATGCACGCTCTGCCAGCAGATCCGCCCAATGCTCCCGGACGATCAGGTAGGCACGGTCGAAACCCGACTCCATATATACCGCACCCAGAACCGACTCCACCACGTCGGACAGGATCGAGTCCTTCTCGCGTCCACGCGTGAGCTCCTCACCACGACCCAGAATCAACAACTCCGGCAGATGCCACGTCCGGGCAATAACCGCAAGTGCGGGTTCGCTCACGACTGCGGCACGAACTTTGGCCATTTGACCCTCGGGCATGTCCGACAGCCCGTCATAGAGGTCGTACGTAACCGAGAGTTGCAGGACAGCATCACCGAGAAACTCGAGGCGTTCGTAGGACGTCACGCCATGGTTCTCTGCAACGTAGGACCGATGCGTGAGGGCCGTCTTAAGATGCTGGACGTCGCGGAATCGGTAGTTGATCGCCTCCTCGAGTGCAGCCCGTGCCGATTCGTCGAGAACGCTCATGGCGCTCCGTTGCCCATCCGAGCCAGGCCAGCCTCGATAGATCCGGGAAGGTCGTGCTCGACTCCTTCGGCTGCCAATCGACACGCAGAGGCGACCGCCGAGGTGTTGGACGAACCGTGGGCAACTACCACAACACCCTTGATGCCGAGGAGTGGTGCACCACCGTTCTCGTCGACGGCGAGGCGGTTGGCGAGCTGTCCAAGCGCACCCTGGACTTGTTCAACATCTGAAATCCCCAGATCGATGATCGTCTCGGAAACAAGCCCAAAGATCAACCGGGACACGGCCTCAGCCGTCTTGAGGACAACGTTGCCGGTGAATCCGTCGGTCACAAAGACATCCACCCGGTCACCGATGAGGTCGGTTCCCTCGACGTTACCTATGAAGTTGATACCAGGGACCTCACGAAGCAGTGCAAGTGTCTCCTTCTCCAAGTCCCGACCCTTGGAATCTTCGCCTCCGATGTTGAGGAGACCGACACGGGGAGAATCGAGGCCCGGATGGATTTCAGCAAGCGCCGACCCCATGATCGCAAACTGGACGAGGTGTTCGGGACGCACCTGGGTGTTGGCGCCAGCGTCCAGGAGAATCGGACCGTGGGGAAACAGGCTCGCAACGCCGGGGCGCGAAATACCCTTGAGCCGCCCAATGACGAATGCGGCAGCAGCCATTGAAGCACCGGTCGAACCGGTCGAGACGAATCCGCCGACGTCACCGCTTGCGACGAGTTTGGCTGCGACGAGCACGGACGCATCCTTCTTCTCACGCAAGGCCCGGGCCGGGTCATCAGTCATCCCAATGACTTCGCTGGCGTGCACGATCGGAACGTTGAGTTCAAGGTTCGCCATGATCGGCTCGAGTTGGGCTTTGTCCCCTACAAGGACGAGATCAATCCCCTCGTTGACAACACGGGCTGCACCTCGGACCGCAACCTCGGGTCCGTAGTCGCCCCCCATCGCATCGAGGGCAATCGGGGCTCTCACTAGGAGCCGTCGGCTCCAGTTAGTTCCCGCCCTCCGTAGGTAGCGCATTCAGCACAGGCCCGATGTGGCAGCGACGCCGAACCACACTGCTTGCACTTCACCGTCATCGGCGCAGAGACCTTCCACTGTGCCTTGCGTCGACGCGTCCGTGAACGCGACATTTTCTTCTTTGGTACGGCCATCAGGGAAACCTCATCTCGACTTACTCACGTGTCTCAAGCAGATCACGCAGAACGCTGAAGGGCGAACCGGTCGCTTCTGTGTCGTGAGCGTCAGTATTCAAGTCGCTTTCGGGGTGATCGACAAGTCCCACACAATCATCACCGCACAATGAACGCACAGGGAAACCGAGCAGCACCTCATCGCGGATAATCGGCTCGAGGTCGACCCGTGGGGAATCGATGATGTAAGCGTCTTCGTCGTCCTCGTCTACCTCAAACAGAAGCGACACCTGGACTACTGCCGAAAGCTTCGTCTCATACTCACCCAGACAGCGATCGCAGGTCGATCGGGCGGTAGCGGTAGCGGTCCCGAACGCGACAATGCCACCGGAGATTCTCGCAAGAGTTAGGGCAACGTCAAGTGGGGGCTCTGCGACGATGGTCGTCTCGCCGAGCTGCCACTCGACCGGCGCCACGAACTGCTCTGGTCGGGTACCGGTCGATCCACGGAGGAGGTCGGTGATGTCGACGACGAACGGGGAACTCGTCACGGTGCACTACTCCGAGATCGGTGCCGGCGGCGCAGGTGGTCGACTTTCGTGGAGGACCGCTCGGGACTCCTGTATGAACCGAAGGGACTCGGCGAGTACGGCTTCGGTTTCGATGAGGCGCCGTTCCGCTTGATCCTCAGCCTCCAGCCGGGTACGACGAGCGTCGTTCTCCGCAGCTCGGACCAACGTGTTCGCCTCGGCAACGGCCTCAGCCACAATGTAGGACTCAGAGACAAGCCGCTGAGACTCGTCGCGGGCCTTCAACAACATTTCTCTGGCCTTCTCATTGGTGCGGGAAATATATGACTCACGTTCGCGGACCATCCAGCGGGCGGCCCGGAGCTCCTCGGGGAGTGCCTGGCGGACCTGTTCCATCTTGTCGACGATCTCGTCCTTGTTGAGCATGATCGAGTTCGATAGCGGAACCGGGCGTGCCTCTTCGATCTCAAGGATCACTTCATCGAGCATGTCCAGGAGCCGACCGGGAATCGGCGGAGGGTTCGTATCGTTCATGTCGGAAACCTCTCATCTAGTGCGGCTTTTACGGGTGCCGGCACCAACGCATCAACGTCGCCACCAAGCGATCGTACCTGTTTCACGAGCGAAGATGACAAATACCCGAACTCGGGTTTTGTCGCAACGAACAGCGTCACAATCCCGGAGAGGTGACGATTCATCTGTGCCATCTGAATCTCGTACTCAAAGTCAGTGATGGCACGCAGCCCCTTGACGATCACATCGATGTTTCGGCGGTTCGTGAAATCAACAAGGAGACCACTGAAGGAATCTACCGAAACGTTGTCGTACGGCAGACACGCTTCGAGCAATCCGGTGCGTTCCTCGGTGCTGAAGAGCGGAGTCTTCGATGGATTCCGAACGATGCCCACGACTACCTCATCGAAGATGTTCGCACATCGTTCAACGACATCGATATGACCCTTGGTCGGCGGGTCAAAGCTCCCGGGTACTAGTGCAACAGTCACGAGTTGTCCTTCTCGAAACGCCAAATAACGGCATCTCCATAGCGTCGCTCATGCATGATACTCAGGGTGGTCACGGGTTTCGGTTGATCAAAGCGCCGGTGAAGAATCACCAGGCCGTCATCGGCCAGGATCCTGGCCACCTGGTTAACGATCCGCTCGACGTCTGGGTCTTCCATGGGGTACGGGGGGTCGACGAACACCAGGTCATACCCATCCCGTGTCGTGGAGAGGAACGACTCCACTGTTGCCGCAACGATTGAGCCGCCGAGACCAATGCGCTCAACGTTGGAGCGTAGGACCCGCACGACATCGCGATTCGCCTCGACGAACACTACCGATTCCGCCCCTCGGCTCAACGCCTCAAGACCGATCGATCCGCTACCCGCAAACAAATCGGCAACGCGCGCCTGTGGGATCCGGCTGGCGAGAGACGAGAACAATGATTCGCGCATGCGGTCCGTCATTGGTCGGGTAACCGTGCCCTTGGGGGCATCTATCCGGAGGCTCTTCTTGATGCCCGCAATGATCCTCACGACCGCACCAACCACTCGGCGTCCTCACCCAAGAACACTTCGAGTTCTTCCCTCATTGCCGGGGCACCCGAAAGCGAGGGGTCGTCCGCAACGATGGCGAAGGCCTCGCGGCGAGCAGAAATCAACGTTTCGGCATCGCGGAGAATGTCGGCAAGCTTGAGGTCTTTCGCCCCAGCCTGGCGGGTCCCAAACACGGTACCTTGCCCTCGAATCGACAGGTCCATTTCCGCAAGCTCAAATCCGTCCGTCGTCTTGACCATCGCCGCAAGGCGGCGTTTTCCCTCGGGGGTGGAGGGATCAGCGACAAGGAAACACACTGAGGCATGTTCGCCACGGCCAACCCGTCCCCGGAGCTGGTGAAGTTGGCTCAACCCGAATCGATCCGCATCCTCGATGATCATCACGGCCGCATTGGGAATGTCGATCCCAACCTCAATAACCGTCGTCGCCACCAGTACATCGAGCTGTCCCCGCTTGAATTGTGCCATCACAACTTCTTTGTCATCGGGTCGCATCTGGCCATGCAGCAGACCAACGGATAGTTCGGAGAACACGGACGACAGGCGCTGATGCTCGGCGGTTGCCGACGCGGCTTGGAGCTTGTCAGAGTCCTCGACAAGTGGGCAGACGACAAACACCTGCCTCCCGTTGGCCACCGCACAACGCACCGCAGAGTGCATTTCGGATAGCGCGGCATCGGTTTTCGGGACCAATTCGGTTCTGACGGGCATCCTGCCGGGAGGCATCTCATCAAGCACCGAGACGTCGAGGTCCCCATACAAGGTCATCGCAAGAGTCCGAGGGATCGGTGTTGCGGTCATGATGAGCAGATCGGGGACATACCCATCGGCCTTGTCGCGCAACTGAACCCGCTGGTACACCCCGAAACGATGCTGCTCATCAACAACTGCCAACCCGAGCTTCGCAAAAGACAAGGAGTCCTGGATTAGTGCGTGGGTGCCGACGGCAACATCGACCGTTCCGTCGGCGATCCAGGCGACGACATCCGCTCGTCTGACCGTCCCGGCGACAAAGTTGGTAGAGGCCCGATTCCCGGTGAGAAGCGCAACGCGAACACCGCCGACGCCGGCGTCCGGAGCGCTCTGAAAGAGACTCTCGGTGCCGGCATCACCCGATGGTGTGATCAGCGGTGGTTTGAGCCCCGCTGATTCGAGAAGTGCAACTGTCCCAAAATAGTGTTGCTCGGCAAGCACCTCCGTCGGCGCCATAACTGCCCCCTGAAAGCCGCTCTGGACCGCAGTGAGCAAGGCTGCCACGGCCACAACTGTCTTTCCAGACCCGACCTCGCCCTGCAACAGACGATGCATCGGGTTGGGTGACGCCATATCCGTCTGGATCTCGGTGATCGATCGCTCCTGGGCGCCGGTGAGCGTGTAGGGCAAGGCCGTGGTGAAAGTATCGACAGTTGGGCCGCCCGGGTTGTGCCGGACACCCGTAGCCAGGGCCTGTTGTGCGTGTTTGCGCAGTGCCAGCGAGAGTTCCAGCCGGAACAGCTCATCGAAAACGAGACGCCGCCGGGCGGAGGCCGCATGCTCAACTGCGCTGGGGAAATGGATGTTCTGGAACGCCGTCGCACGATCCATAAGGTCGAGCCGGTCGAGCATCTCTTCCGGCAACACCTCCCCTATCGGCTGGGAGCGCGCCAATGCGTTTGCGATAGTGGACCTGAGTTTGTACGGGGTCAACCCGGCCAGGCTCGGATGCACCGGGACCACCCGACCTGTGACCAGAGACTCGCCGTTCTCGAGACGGTCAATATCGGGACTCTTCATCTGAAGACTGCCACGGAACCTCTCAACCGTTCCCGACAACAAGAGCTCCTCACCCTCCTTGATCTTGATGTAGGGGTTGAACCACACTGCGGACATCACGGTCGTCTCGTCACCGATGGCGGCGGTCGTCATCATCCGGCCCTTCGAGATCCGCCGCTGCACTACGGATAACACAGTGCCACCAACGGTGACCTCCTCTCCCAGCGGAACAGCCGCCAGGTCAAAGAGTTGGGATCGGTCGAGATATCGGCGCGGGACATGGAGCAACAGGTCGGCGACGCTATGAATACCAGAACTCGCGAGTTTCTTGGACGCGCGCGGACCAATACCAGTGAGCTTGTCCACGGGTATCCCCGCAAGAAAAGAGAGGTGACGTCCAGCCATGAGAGGATTGTAGGATGGCCTCAGGACACCGCGGAGGACTTGACCGACCGACAACGTGTTACAATTCCGGCCGCCCTAGGAGGTTCCCACACCATGGCGTATCGTTGTGACGTCTGCGGCAAAGAGCCGTGGGTTGGCAAGCAAGTTAGTTTCTCTCATAAGCGGTCGAGCCGGCGATGGCTCCCCAACATTCAGCGTGTCCGAGTTAAGGACGGGTCGAACTCCAAACGGCTCCGCGTCTGTACGTCCTGTCTCAAATCTGGCAAGGTCGAGAAGGTCTGACGATGCAGGGTGTCGTCAAGGTCTACGACCCCACGACAGGCTTTGGCCTTGTGGTGTCCGACGCCGACCGTGAAGAATATGTCCTCGGTCCGGGTGCCCTCGCGGGATCGGCGTTTCGCCTGCTCCGACAGGGGCAAAGGGTGAACTTCTCGACCGAGTCACGCGATGGAGACACCTACGCGGTGAACCTCCGCTTCGGGTCCGACGGCAGTTAACCCGTTCGCTTGAACACCCCGGCATGCGCTGGGGTAGGATGATCGCGAAGACACAAAGAAAGGCGGCCCCCAATGGTATCTGCGTACGTGCTCATACAAACGGACGTCGGCAAGGCCTCCACGGTCGTTGACGCGATCAGAATCATCGAAGGCGTGGTGAGTGCCCAAGCGGTCACTGGCCCCTACGATGTCATCGTCCAAACGCAGGCGGAAGACGTCGATTCGCTCGGCAAGCTCGTTGTCGCCAAGGTCCAGGCGGTGCCGGGGATTACCCGCACGCTGACTTGCCCCGTCATCACGTTCTAAGGACCGCCAACCAACCCGTATCGTGGACTGGTGGTTCTAGCCTCGTGGTTTAGGGTGTTGCCGCTCCGCGCATGGCCTGGTCAACGAGATCCGAACATACTTGGGCGAACGGCGTCCCGGCCGCCTCGACCATCATGGGGAAACCCGAGATCGGTGTGCACCCGGGCATCGTGTTCACTTCGTTGAGTATGAAACCGCGTCCGGTTTCCTCAAGAAAAAAATCGACTCTTGCCAGACCACGACACCCGAGAATCTCGAACATGCGCTCCGCAAGACCCTGCACCTCATATGTCTGGGATGGTGACAGGACCGCAGGCGTCACGAACTGACTGGTGTCGTCCTTGTATTTCGCATCGTACGAATACCATTCGGCTTCGAGCACCACTTCACCGGGAGACGCGGCCGTAGGTCCCTCGGTGACGGCTACTTCGATTTCGCGACCGCGGATGAACTCCTCAACAATCACCCGATCACAGTACGAAAACGCCGTCTTGATGCCCTGTACGACGGCCGCCCGATCATTTGCCTTGCTGATCCCGACCGAGGACCCGAGCTCCACCGGTTTCACAAACGCCGGATAACCAGTGACGGCGACGACTCTGTCAACGACGCCCTGAGGGTCAGCAGCGAACTCTTCGATACCGACAGTGATACTTTGCGCGACAGCGATCCCGGCATGCGACGCAAGACGTTTCGTCATGTCCTTGTCCATCGCGACAGCTGATGCTTTGACACCAGGACCAACGTACGGAATGCCAGCAACTTCGAACATGCCCTGGATGGTTCCGTCCTCCCCAAACGGACCGTGGAGAACCGGGAAGACGACATCGAACGCGACGACATCCTCCCCTGCGCTGAGCGTCCCGCTCGGGATGGCGAGCTCGACCCGACGCCCCTCGGCACGCAGCGGGCGCCGTTCGACGTCAGCGATGAACCATTCACCCGACTGTGCAATGCCGAGCCCGATTGCACGATGACCCGCGGCCTGAAGAGCATCGACGACCGCTACCGCGGAAACACACGACACCTCATGTTCCTCTGAAGTGCCGCCGAAAAGAACTAGTACACGAGCCATATGAAGAATATTACCGGAACAACACAAGAACGCTTGATCGCAAGCGATCACATCGCCGCCGCGTTGCGTCACTACCAGCGCGGGGCGCGACGTCTCGCGCTCGCCGGTAGCTGGCTCATCGTTGCTCGTTACATCCAGATCCTCAGAGAGGCGAACGAGTTAGATGGATCCATCGGAGCCGTCATCGCCGCCGTTGTGGCAATCGCCGCGGCGACACTTTTCCGTTGGGACGTCTGGCAGACCTACGGAAGGAACGACCTCGTTGGGCTCGTTTGGGCGCTCACTGTCATCGCGGTCCTCACCGGTATACCCGATCTTGCCGATCCCGGTCTGCGCTTTGGTGCCTATCTGGTCCCCGTTGTCACGTCCGCAGCGCTGCTGGCTAGACCACGTTTTATCGCCATCGTTGGTGGTCTCGCGATTGCCGGATACATCCTGCCCGAAGTTCCTTTCCCGACCGATGACATTTTCGGGTTAGGCACGAGAGTCGCAGTATTCACCCTTGTCATCATGACGCTCATTGGAGTCCGCGTCGGTATCGAGCGGTTGCTCCGCATTGCCGAAGAGGAAATGCTGCGCATTGATCATCGCATCGTTGGCCTTCAGGATCGCGAGGACGATGTTGCGTCGATCTACGAGATCTCCAGAATGATCGGTGCCGGGGGCAGCCTCCATGAGGTGCTCCCCCGCCTCGTCGGAAGGGTTGCCGAGGCCATCGGTGCGACCGTCGGAGGTGTTCTCCTCTGGTCGGGTGAAGATGAGCAACTCAACCTCATACAGCGAGTTTGGGTTCATGGACGGTCCGAGAAGACTCGTGCGATGGGGTTCAGTCTGTCCGAAGCCGGGCACGGCCAGAGGGTGTTCGTGAGCGGAGCGGCGTACGTCGATAACTTCGTCGACGAGCGCGACACGTCGGACCGCCTCCTCAGTTCGTTGGGCGTCCACCAGGTCGCGATGGTCCCTCTCGACATTGAGCGCCAAACGATCGGGGTGCTGGTGATCGGTGACAAGAAGACTGGCGCTTTCACGACTCAGGACACTGCCAGGCTTACCGCTCTAGCGGGGCCGACCGCCCTCGTTGTTCGCCAGATTGCACGGTACGAGGAGGCACTGAACCAGAGCGACCGCCTCGAAGAGATTGCGACGATGAAGACCGATTTCGTGTCCGTTGTGAGCCACGAACTCCGCACCCCACTCACCTCGATCATCGGTTCCCTCTCGACACTGCAGCGCCCGGAGTTGCTCCCCCCGAACCCCAACGCCCAGGAACTCGTCGCGACCGCCCAACGCCAAGCACAGCGGCTCCGTACCCTCATCGAAGATCTGCTCGTCGTGTCACGACTGGACAACCGCGCGCTCCCGGTCCGCCCGACAGCGGTTGAACTCACTGCGTTTCTTCACAACACCGTGACATCGGTCTCCGTGAACGACCGGACGACCGTGACGATTTCGGCGGATCCCGACGTTCCGATCATCCACACGGATCCGGATCACCTCGCACGGATCATCACGAACCTTGTCTCGAACGCAGTCCGGTACGCCGAGGGCTCCACTATCGAAATAGAGACCACACTATCCGAGCGGGAAGTCGACATTCGTGTCGTTGACCATGGGCCCGGCGTCCCATTCGACCGGCGGGACCGGGTGTTCGAGCCGTTCACCCAGTTGGAGGACCTCCAGACCCGCCATCGTGGCGGCACGGGCCTCGGGTTATCCATCGTCGCTGGTCTCGCCGGGACGCTCGGCGGAAGGGTCCGGTATGAGCCAACTATTGGGGGCGGTGCGACTTTTGTCCTCACACTCCCGATCCGACACAATGTGACCCGGCCCGTCGACGGACCCGATCGCACGGATCCAACGAGACCTCGAAGTCGACCGTGAGACCCACTGTCAGGAAGCTAGTTGTTCCGTCAACTCCACAATCGCAACGCCGTGCAGACCAGGCGTTAGTGCTGATCGAGCGACAACGACCCCATCCTTGACAAACACCGCTTCACCAGTGCCACTCACAGCCACGACAAGTATCTCGCCAGCGAATGTTATGTGATGCGGAGACTCCCCAACCAGGACGGTAGTTGGCCCTTCTGCGGAGAAACCGACCACTGCGTCCCCAGCAATGTCAGAGATCCATACGACACCGTTTGGAGCAATCGCAAAATGCTGTGGTTCACCGACACCAGCCGGCGCATCCGGGGCGAGGCCAACGATCGGATCGAAGATACTGAGCCGATCTGATCCCCAGTTTGAAAACCACACCGACCCGGTGCCAGCAACGACGAGATCATGCGGGAGACCTCCAGTCTCCACCAACTCCACGGTATCGCCGGTGATGCGTGCCAACTCACCGGTACCGATCATCGTGACCCAGAGAACACCTCTATCAACGGTGAGGTCATGTGGTTTGGCAGGGAGTTCAACGGTGCCCACAACCTCCAAGGTTTCGGGGTCGACAGACAGGATTCTGCGGCCGTCCTCGTCGGCAACTGCCAAGAGTCCAGATTGTGCGTCGTACTTCACGTCGTGCGGCTCCGTGCCAACGCTAGCGGTCAGCACCTCTTTCGTAAGGACATCCACACGAGATATGGAACCGGCATCTGGATGTGTTGCATAGACGACAGATCCGAGACTCGCGATGTTGTGCGGACGGAGAGGAAGGCCGATCGTTGCGACAGTGCTGAGCTCGCAGGGTTCCTCACTCGAAAGGCACGGACCAGCAGGGTCAATGATCGCAAGACGTCGAGACTGCTTCTCGGCGACGACTGCGTACGTGAAAACAGCAACGTCATCGGGTGCACCGTCCGGTGCGGGAAGAGTCGTGGTCGTCGCAGTAGAACTTGATGTTTGAGCCAAAACAGTTGATGTCGTTGATGCCGATGCGTCGCCCGCAGAGCCGACCGCTGCGGACGTCGTCACTACCGGTGCTCCCGAGGGGGAACACGCCGCTCCGACAAGAAGGAGCACGACGGCCGGTCCTGGAATCCGCATGCTGTCAAGTATCGCGCAAGATGGGTGAGACGGTCGACTAGACCAGATGCGTAACCAGGATGTCAGCCCGACACCGCCGATTCTCGTCGCGTCGATCGCCCGCGGCCTCAAGGTCGCGGGTAAGGTCCGTAGGGACCTGGAAACTCGAGACAGGTGTCGGTTATGGTCGATGACAACGCCAGCGCTCCATCCCGCGCGGCCTTTCGGAGTCCTCGATTGGACCACAGCAACACCGCCATGGCACACCAGCACCGCGGTGCCGATTCATTACCGCCGACTGCACGATCACGGCAAGGCACCACAAAACGCCGTGTGCATCGGATGGTGTTCGCCGGTGTCATCATGGGCGTTGTCGCTATCGCATGTTCCACTGGCCAGACCGACACGACCACCGCCCCGCCACCCACGGTGATCGGGATGCAACCAACAACCACTACCAGTCTCGAGTCCGCGTCCTCATCAACGACGGATGCGCCGTCTGGAGCTGGATACGGCGGCATCGCAATCATCGGTGACGACCAGATTCCATCGACAGTTAACCCCTACGCACCAGACGGCGACTCCCCGATCGTGGCGATCATCGGACAGGCATGGCTCACCGGCGTCTGGGATATTGACCCAACAACGCTGGAATTGATCCCGGAGGTCGTCACCGCCCTCCCAACCGTCGCCAACGGCGGGGTCGTCGTCAACGCCGACGGCACTATGACCGTGCAGTACCGCGTGCGCGACGAGGCTGTGTGGGCGGACGGAATACCGATTTCGGGCTACGACTTTCAGTTCACGCTGGACACACTGCTTGAGTTGGAACAAACCTCCGACGCCCGGTTGGGGTATACCGCTGCTCGGGTTGTTCGTTCGGCGGCGCAAGACAAAACGTTCTCAATGACTCTCGAGAGTCCAACACTGCAATTCGAACAGCTGTTCCGATGGCTCATCCCCAAACATGCGGTCGAGGGCACGGCATTTCCTGACGACTGGACCGATACGCCATGGCCCTCCGGCGGCCCGTTTGTTTTCGATACGATCACACCAGGCGACCGAATCGTGATGGTCCGCAATGAGAACTACTGGAAAACAGACGAGCTCAGCGGCCTGCAACTCCCCTTTCTTGATGGTGTGGAGTTCCGCTTCATCGAGGAGACTTCCTCCCTTGTCCGTGCCTTCACCAATCGCGATATCGACGTCTTCCAGCCGCCTCCTTCAATCCGTGAAGTAATCGATCCCCTCATGGACCTTGAGAACAACGGTGCGGTGATCACGGTCCTGCCCGGGCGAGTTTGGGAGCACGTGAACTTCCAATTTGGTCCGCGGCGCCTTGAGACTTCGCCAAACTCGTGTAACGAAAACCTGGCGTTCCGAAGAGCAGTCATGCAGGCGATCGACAGGGAAGCCGCCGTGGCTGCGATCTATGGGGACCTGATCCCGCCAATGGGTTCCTACCTCGACGCGTTCTCACCGACCCTTGCGAGCGACGCATGGGCACGGTATCCGCACGATCCAGCCGCAGCACAGGAGCTTTATCTCCAGGCAGTCCAAGAGACCGGACGGGAGTGCACCGCGGTGTTCTCCACATCGGCCAACGCCGAGATACGGCCACGGCTTGGCAAACTGTATGTCGACATGTTCGCCGAGGCTGGCATTCCGCTCGAACTTGCGCTCATGGACTCGCAGCCATTCTTCGGCGAGGTACTCCCCGAAGGTACTTGGGACGTTGGCCAATGGGCCTGGGCGGGTTCCGTCGGACTCGCCAAAGCAGTCGAATTCCACGATCGGTTCGATCCGCAGGGTCTACCACCCGAGGGCTCCAACTTCTATCGATGGGGTACGTCGGACTCGTCCGTCGACGACGACTCGACGCGCCGGTTCGCCGAGATCGTTGCGACAATGAGGACAAGTGTCAACGCTGGGGACCTCCGATTGCTTATCGCAGAGGCCGAAGCGATTCTCGCCGATCAGGCGGTGATCCTGCCCCTCTTCGCACGACCGGTGGCTGGCGCTGTCTGGGGCGATGAAGTCGGCGGTTACATACTCAATATCTCCAGGGCCGGCTCCACCTGGAACATCGAAAACTGGTATCGAACGGATCGATAGAAATCGAGAACGCATTGGTGATCACACCTATGCGACACCCAGGGAAGGGATCCGTGATTACGACCGCGGCGGGTACGCCTCGAACCCCTTGATCCGTTGGTTCTCACGAATGTAGGCAATGATCTTGACAAGATCGTCGTCGGTGAGGCCGGTAATCGCCGGCATGTCGCCGAACCCCCAGTGATGGGCCTGCACACCCCCCAGCACCGCGCGACGGAAACCTTCGTCGGAGTGGTGCTCCGGGTTGTAAATGACCGACAAATGAGAAGGCCCGACTGCAGTTCCCTCAAGATTCGATGCGTGGCAGGTCGCACAACTGGCCTGATACAACACTTCGCCCTCGGCGACAAGGGCAGGATCCTGGACGGGAATGTTGAATTCGGATAACCCGGTCATCGGGTCAACGGGCAACGATGGATCATTGGGATCACCGCCACCGGCGAGGACGAGAAGCACGACAGCAGCAACAATGCCACCCACGATAAGCGGGACACGAAGCTTTTTCATTGCCCGCTCCTTCGAGTAAGGCTTCCAGCGCACGACCAGTCGTGTCGAAAGGCTGTCAAACCACGAGAAACCGTTCTGTGCACTGCGATCATCCTCCGCTAGCGACCATCTCCCTCCTACGGAAGATGGATAGTGCCACCACGACACCCGCTCCTGTGTCAGGTAAGCCTACCACCCGGTTTTTCACCAGAACCTACGTTCCCGACGGTGCTGTGAACTCGCAGTTGGTGAGATCGCAGAGCGAGTTCCGCACCGTGCCGGTACAGTACCGAACAACGTCCAGCGTCCGAGGAGTGGGAATGGCGATGCACGAACGCGCGAAGGGCAATACAGCAACGATCGACTGTTCGTGTTGTCGGCTCTGCAAACTGGACGCCGGGTCCCCGGCCGACGGTGACCATAAACACCGCGATCATTCCTCTCACGTCGTCGATGCCGGGCCCGCCGCGGCACCGGTGCACGAGGCCGACGCGGCTCCCGCTGCACCGTCCGACATGGCCGACATGGATCACTCCACCATGGATCACGGGGATGAGGCTCAGGCCGACATGGCCGGCATGGATCACTCCACGATGGACCACGGCGAGGGTGGCGATGACCACAGCGGGCACGGCCCCGACCACACCGGTCACGAGAACATGTTCCGGCAGAGGTTCTGGATCGCGCTCGCGCTCAGCGTTCCGGTCCTGTACTGGAGCGTGCCGGTGCAACGGTGGCTGAGTTACGACGCACCGACGTTCGCCGGATCAAGCTGGATTGTGCCCATCATTTCGACGGCCGTATTCGTATACGGCGGTTTTCCATTCCTCAGTATGTCGACGTTCGAGATCAAGAAACGACAGCCCGCGATGATGACGCTTATCGCGCTCGCCATCTCCGTTGCGTACGGTTTTTCCATGCTCACCCTCTTCGTAGAACTCGGCGACGATTTCTTCTGGGAGCTGGTCACCTTGATCGACATCATGCTGCTCGGTCATTGGATGGAGATGCGTGCCGTGCGCCAGGCCTCGGGAGCACTCGGAGCGCTCGCAAAACTCATGCCCGACACAGCGGACGTCGAAGCTTCCGACGGAACGATCACCGAAATACCCGCCACCGACCTCGTACCGGGCCAGGTCGTGCTGATTCGGCCGGGGGCGAGCGTACCGGCCGACGGGACCATCATCGATGGTGAATCCGACTTTGACGAGGCACTGATTACCGGCGAGTCGCGACCTGTCAAGAAGACTGTCGACGCAACGGTGATCGCCGGAACAATCAACAGCGGCTCCGGGGCGGTGCGAGCCCGAGTAACCGCCAGCGGCGACGACACTGCGCTGTCCGGCATCATGAAACTTGTGGCCGAGGCCGAGGCGAGCAAGTCGCCCACGCAACTCCTTGCAGATCGAGCGGCTTCGTTTCTCTTCTATGCAGCCGTCGCCGCCGCTCTTATCACCGCCGTCGTTTGGACACTCATCTATGGTGGTTTGGACGGCCGCACCGTCGCCCGTGTCGTGACCGTGCTCGTCATCGCATGTCCCCATGCATTGGGACTCGCCATCCCACTCGTCGTGGCGAACACGACGTCAATCGCAGCACAGAACGGCATCCTGATCCGCCAGCGCGAGGCGATCGATACCGCCAAGGACCTCAACGTTGTCATCTTCGACAAAACGGGAACACTCACCACGGGGCAGATGGGTGTCGCGGAAATGCTGACGATCGAGAGCATGACGGATGACCGTGCCCTTGCCCTCGCTGCCGCTGTCGAGGGAGATTCCGAACATCCAATGGCCCGGGCGATACGCGAATCCGCCGAGGGGCGTGACCTCGAAATCCCCGACCCGGCATCGTTTGAAGCACTCAAGGGACGCGGGGTGCGGGCAATCATCGAGGGGACCGACGTCTTCGTCGGTGGCCCCCGACTGCTTGAAAGCATGAACATCGTCGTCCCACCAGCTCTGGACACGTTCGCGACGACGGCTGGGGGACGTGGCGAATCGGTCGTCTACGTGATCGAAGGGACATCACCCGTCGCTGCAATCGCGATCTCAGATATCGTGCGCCCGGAAAGTGCAGAGGCTATCAATGCTCTCAAGAAACGCGGTGTGCGGGTCGGCATGATCACGGGTGACAGCGACGATGTCGCCCAGGCTGTCGCGGGCACGCTCGGTCTCGACATCGTCTTTTCTCAGGTGCTGCCCGCCGACAAGGATGCCTACGTCACCCAACTCCAGGAACAGGGGGATCGTGTTGGCATGGTTGGCGACGGCGTCAACGACGCACCGGCCCTGGTTCGCTCCGATATTGGTATCGCCATCGGAAGTGGCACCGATGTTGCCGTCCAATCCGCCGACCTCGTGCTTGTGAAGAGCGATCCCCGTGAGGTTGTCAAGATCCTGCGCCTGTCCAAGGCGAGCTACCGCAAGCAGCTCCAGAACATTTGGTGGGGCGCCGGGTACAACGTGCTCGCGATCCCTGCGGCCGCGGGAGTGCTCGTGCCGTGGGGTTTCGACATGCCACCTGCCGTGGGAGCGATCTTCATGTCGGTGAGCACAATCGTGGTGGCAGTAAACGCCCAGCTGCTGCGCCGCCTCGACCTCAACGCCGAGTAACACAGGTTTCTTGCGTAGCTCGGGGCCATATATGGCCCCGAGCTACGCAAGAAACCTAAGGGGAGACCTGAAACGTGAGAATCAGGGGCGGGCGATCGTAGGTACCGACCTGGGCAGCGTCGCCAAGCGCCACATAGAGCACACCCCCGGCAGGATCGAACGTTGCACCGATGACCTTGTTGGCACCGCCGTCGTCATACGGCACCGACCATTTCCCGTAGTCGTAGGGCCGGGGGCCGTAGACGTTATCGGCACCGAGAATCTCGTCGATGTCGAACAGCCAGTAGTAGTTGTATGAATCGCCGGCGGTGTATGGACATGGCCCGCCGCACACATTCCCGTCATCCTGCACGGCCTTGTACCCGATTCCGTTTTCGAGCCCGCCGGACGACCCGATCACCGCAAATGTCCTGGTGCCGGGGACGATGAACCCGTACCGGCCCCGAGACAGAATGTTCCACAACGGTGACGCCGGCTCGAAGGGTCCGGCCTGGCCCTGGGGTGCGTACTCGACGGCACGGTCGCCAAGCCTGCCCTCGCTGAAACCAAAGTTCATGAAGGCAGTGGCGGTCACGGAGTCTCCGGGCGACAGCCCGGGATCCAAGAGATCGGCCGGTTCGAAGGTCCACAACGAGGGACCAACGCTGTATCGCGACACGATGGAGTACACCGAGGACCATCCTGTGAGATATCCCGCACCGAACGTCTCCTGGTAGGCGGCGGGTATCGGCGACATGTAGCCACCGGCGTGGACGGCGCCGTCGAGACGAAAGAACCCTCCTACGTTGGCGCCGAGGTTGTCCGCATCGGGCACCACGAGCGTCGTATAGGTGTTGTCGGCGGGAGCGTCGTACCACGTTTCTGCATTCACGATCAGGGCCCCGTCTACGACCATCATGCCGGTGATGCGGTCCAACGAGTCCGGATTGCCATCACTGGTCGCGGCCAACACATCGACAAACACCTGGAGCGGGTCCGCACTCTCGGGGAGGTCGGCTACTGCGGCTTGCATGCCCGCTTCGGGAATCGGGTACTCCGCAACCGCCGACTGGTTAGCGTGGCCGACGATGAAGAGTGAGTCGTTGATCGGGTTGTAGGCAAGGGCACCGACGGCGTAGTTGATGTTCGAGACGCCGAAGTCCCCGTTCTTCAGGCGGAACGCTCCGGTGAAGGCGAGATCCTCGATCGCCATCAGCGGTGTCGCCGGTGGTGGCACGATGGCGGGCAGACCGAGCGCCCGCGCAAGAAACGATGCCATCTGATCACGCAGAACCAGCTCATCTGGGCAGAACCGGTCGTTCTCCGGAGGGTTGCAGCCTTTTGTGACACCTGCGGTGGCAAGTTTGTCTATGTCACTGCCGAAGATCGACCCTGTCGTATCAGCAAAAAGGCCACCTTCCCCGGTGTCGGTATAACCAAACCCACGGACCAG
>JAADIG010000058.1 GCA_013151445.1 Actinomycetota bacterium | reverse complement strand
TCCATTTGGGCGGTATACCGCCCAAATGGACGCCAAAATGGGGAGAGTGTTATGTGTTTTGGTCGAATGATGAACCGACGTGCAGGACCTCGTCACGTGCTCGCAGCGACGACACGATCTCGCTCATATAGTCCTCACCAATGCCGGTAATTTCGCACCGGAGCAGGCGGGTTCCCTTGTCCTCGGTCATCGACATACGATAAATCTGGGCACCGATTGCGTTCAACGTCTCAAACAGCGGGGTGAGAGTTCCGTGACCTGCGTGGTATCTGATCTCGAGTTGCTGGGTTGCGTTACGCCATATCCGGTGACGTATGGGTGCGAAACCGAGCATCATGGCCAACGCAATGACCAGAGACGCAGTGGCAAGTAAGTAGAGACCGAAGCCGACGGTGACGCCGATCGCGGCAGCGAACCACAACGTCGCTGCGGTTGTGATCCCGGTCATGGTGAAGCCGGTGCGGATCATGCCACCCGCGCCAATGAACCCGATACCTGTGACGACCTGGGCTGCGATACGAGTCGGATCTCCGATCGTTCCGGACACGGCGAATGCACCCGCCACGGTGAACAGTGTCGCGCCGGCCGCGACCAAGGTATGGGTGCGAAGCCCCGCAGGTTTCTGCTGGGATTCTCTCTCGACCCCGAGTGCGGCACCGAGGACGGCGGCGAGTAACACACGGGCGAGTAGTTCGATCTCAGTTGGTTGCATGGTGGAGGCCTCCGTGGGTGTGTGCGTATTGAATCGACACCCATAGGTTGCGAGCGATTATATCTCGTGTGGCTATCGGTCTAGGGGACCGGCCCGCGGCCCAGCTGCTGCTCAGACTCGTTACAGTCACGGTATCGTCGAACCCGACCGGGAGAAACCATGTCCGAAACCGCAGACGTCGTCGTTGTTGGTGGGGGAATCATCGGCCTATCCATCGCCTATCAGACGGCGCGCCGCTCGAATCTCAAGGTGACCGTTTGTGAAAAGGGCGCCGGTATCGGAGAGGGTTCGACCGGGTACTCCTCCGCGATCACTCGCCAGCGTTACACCCACGAGTCCATGGTTCGTATCGCCCGAGATGGCAACCGTGTATTTCGGAACTGGGGTGACTTCACTGGGCTTGCCAACCCGGGTGCCCGTCTCAACGAAATCGGTGTTGTCTGGATGACGGGCGAACCCGGGCCCCAGCTCGAAGAAGAAGCCGCACGGTTGAGAGAACTCGAGGTCGACGCTGTCGTGATCGACCGGGATGAGCTAGCCGCGCGGTTCCCCTCTCTCGATCCATGCCTTGAGCCACTGGATCTCACCGGTGGAGTTGACCACGAGTGCAAACCCGGCAACGCCTTCCTCTACGAACGCGACGCGGGATACTTCGACTCGACAAGCGGCACCCAGGACCTCGTTGAGGCAAGTCGTCGCGAGGGTGCGCAGGTCCGGTTCTCGACCGAGGTCACCAACGTTCGTACCTCCGGCGGCCGGATCGCCGGGGTCGACCTCAAGGATGGCTCGTCAATCGACTCACCCATTGTGGTGAACGCTGCCGGTCCGTGGTGCATGCGGATCAACGCAATGCTTGACTACGACCCCGGTTGGGACCTCGTCCCGACGCGTGTCCAGGTTGTGCATCGTAGCCTCCCACCTCTGTCCGGACCGTTGCCTGTCGTTGGTGACGGGTCAAGTGGGATCTATTTTCGTCCCGACGCAAACGGGCAGTCCGTCATTGTCGGGTCGTTGTTGGAGAAAGACGAGGAGGAAGAGGTCGACCCGGACCACTACTCGAACAATGCTGAGCGAGCCTTCATCGAAGAGAAGATTATTGGCCTCCACCACCGAATCCCAGAATTGGAATCTCGCGGCAAGCTCGGAGGCATCGCCGGCCTCTACACCTTCAACCGTGTCGATGTTCACGCCATTCTCGGTGAGACGCCAATTGAGGGATATTTGATCTCCAACGGATTCACCGGTCACGGATTGAAGGAATCGCCGATGGTTGGGTCAATGATGGCCCAGCTCATCACCGGAGAACGGGCGAGCTACGACACCGACGTTGATATGTCTTTCCTGTCGGTAGATCGCGACCCGATCACCGTCGCCACCAAGAACGTCCTCGCCTGAGCACGGGGCGCACCTTTCCACGTTGGGAGAACTTTGATGAAGACGATTGGTTTGCTTGGCGGCATGAGCTGGGAGTCGTCGATCGAGTACGAGCGGATTATTAACCAAGAGGTCCGTCACCGTCTCGGTGGCGTCCATTCGGCCGACCTCCTGATCCGGTCCTACAACTTTCACGACATCGAAGCTCTCCAGGAAACCGATCAGTGGGATGAGGCTGGACGGAGGCTCGCCACCGATGCAGCAGCCCTCGAACGGGCAGGTGCGGACATCATCATCTTGTGCACCAACACGATGCACCGGGTCGCCGATACCATCGAAGCGGCGATACACGTGCCGTTTCTTCACCTGGCGGACGCGACCGCACGGGCCGTGGTCGCCGCAGGGGTTAACAAAGTTGCCCTTCTCGGTACTGCCTACACGATGGAGCAGGATTTCTACCGCGGACGCCTCGCACACCATGGCCTCGAAGTCATCGTGCCCGACGAGACGGACCGGGCATTCGTCCATGGCGTAATTTTCGACGAACTTGTACGTGGGGTCGTGACGGCTGAGTCGAAAGCGGGATTCCTCGAAGTCATCGGGCGCCTCGTCCGAGGGGGCGCTCAGGGTGTGATAGCCGGGTGTACTGAGATCGAGCTATTGGTCGGTGTGGATGATGTCGATGTGCCATATTTTCCGACCACGCGGATCCACGCGCTCGCCGCGGTCGATGTGGCGTTGGCTGACTGACATCAAGCCACCCCGCTCCGTTCTTGTGACGTTTCGAGGGGATAATCCCCTCGAAACGTCACAAGAACGGAGCGGTGGTGCTCCGCGATGTGGTGCCTTGTGCCGATAGTGGAGTCAATCGGAATAACTTTGCGGTCGGCGACGTAGATACGACTGCGAGAATGAACCCCAACGAGTGAGGATCCCATGCCTGCAGTAACAGTTGACAATCCGCTTGTTCTACCGAAGGTTCCAGCTATCGATGCCGCGACGTACGGGCCGCGGCGATTGAAGTCACTCACCACGGCACCGAAGGGTTTTGAAGGCGAAGGGTTCCCCGTGCGCAGGGCGTTCGCTGGTGTTTCCATGGCCGATCTCGACCCGTTCATCCACCTCGACCAGATGGGCGAAGTCGAATACGCACCCGGCGAGCCCAAGGGGACACCGTGGCATCCCCATCGCGGTTTCGAGACCGTCACCTACATGATCGATGGCCAGATGGATCACCAGGACTCCAACGGTGGAGGTGGATCGATCACGAACGGCGACACCCAGTGGATGACGGCCGGGTCTGGGATTCTCCATATCGAGGCGCCACCCGAGTCGCTGGTGATGTCCGGGGGATTGTTCCACGGGACCCAGCTGTGGGTGAATCTCCCCAGCAAGGACAAGTTCCTCGAACCGAAGTATCAATCGCTGAGTCGCAACGACGTTGTGCTGTTGTCATCACACGACGGTGGTGCCCTGGTCCGACTCATTGCGGGGAATCTTGGTGAGCACCGCGGACCCGGAGGAACCCACACCCCGATCACGATGATTCATGCCACCGTGCAACCGGACGCCCAGCTTGAACTGCCGTGGCGAA
>JAADIG010000151.1 GCA_013151445.1 Actinomycetota bacterium | reverse complement strand
CACTCTGGCCGTGGCCGCTCACAGCCCTCACCGGTGGGGCTATCGGCGCTTGGCTCCTCGGCGTGGGAGTGGGGGTTGGACACGCACTCTGGGAGAACGATCTGCGACGGGTCAGTCCCTGGATGTCCGGGTACGTACTGTTCGGCCTCCTGGAGGTTGTCGCCGTCCCCCGCTTCGCCGGTGGTGAATCGGGAGCCGGCGAGATGCTCATCGACTGGGGTCGACCCAAGATCTGGGCCTTCCTGTTGGTGGCGGTCAGCATCGTTATCGCCGCTGGCTGGGCTCTGCTCATCACACCGAGGCATGAGGCGCCGGGTTCGCTGGCGCTATACACGAACGAGTAGCTGCGGTATGCGCGGCGGGATCGGTCGTCCCGGTTCGTGGCGAGGTTCAATTGATTGATGGCGGCGGTCATCGCTGGCAGCGGCGCCGCAATCTACGGTGGGCCTCGTCGGGTGTAGGTGTGGCCGAGGGGGCTGGTCCATTGGTATGCACCGTTGTTGAGTTTTTCGATGGTCCAGCCGTGGTGTTTGAGGATGTGGTGGAACTTGCAGAGGGGTGCGAGGTTGTGCTCACTCGTGGGGCCGCCGTCGGCTACTGCAACGCGGTGGTCGAGGTCAGATTCGACCGCGGGCATGCGGCATCCGGGGAAGACGCAGGCGCGGTCGCGGGTCTCGATGTTGCGGCGCATCTGGGCGGTTGGTCGTGTACTCGTGATTCCGTTGGTGATGGGTGTCCCGGTTTCGGTGTCGGTGACGGTCCAGCGCCACTCAGCATCGGGTGACTCCGCAGCGATTTGGCGGGCGATGTCGGAGATGACGGGTCCGTAACCAGCGAGTTCACCAGGGTGTTCCGTGAGGCCTGTGAGGGTGTCGAGGTCCACCGTGACATGCACCGTGCCGCGTCCGCGGATGGGATAGTGGTTGGTGCCAGTGAGAAGGTCGAGGAAAACATCTGAGCGCAGTTGATCCATCGACCTGGTTTCGCCGTGACGGCGGAGGCTTTTGGCGATGGTGTTGATGCGGTTCGCTGCTCTGGTGGCGTCAGCGGTGGGGAGGTCGAGGCCTAAAAGGTTTGCGGTACCATCGAATGTCGGCTCCATCACGAGACGGCGATCCGTGACGGCACGGTCGTGCCGGATCTTGGAATCGTCGGGGTCAGTTTTGATGCAAAGCTTCTTGATGCGGGCCCGTAGCTGGCCGGTCGTCAACTCCGGGGCGGCCTCTGCAATACGTTCCACGACGTCGCGGGCCACCGCGATGGAAAGATGAGTTGTGGAGTCATCAATACAACGCGCCCTGCGCTGGTCGATTACGCCAGACTTGAGCATCATGTGTACCCGGGGGAGACGTCGTTGTAGGTTCAATGCAAATCCGAGCTCGCTATCCGCTGCACGGCGGGTGAGCCTGAGGGCTGTGCCGATTTCTGCGGCGGCGTCCTCGGCGGCACTATGGAACCCGATATCGGGCTCCTGGGCATCGTCCTCGAACGTCTTGGTGACCGCAGCCATCGCCCCATACATCCGTGCCTGATGGTGCGACGCCATACGTTGATGGGCGCGCAACACGATGATCTGGTCAAATCCAGACAGCTCGTGGATATCGATACCCGATAGGCATGCCGCTAGCTCCAGACCAGGAGCGATTTCGTCCAACACAGACAGGCCTCCCGCGTCACCGTACGCCATCGCCGCGAGTTCGGGGAACTCAGTCTCCATGTCAATATCGGTGCCGGGTTCCCAGTCGGGTCCCCATTCGTCTCCGAGCAGGGCGCACAACCGGTCGATGTCAGATACCGGAATCGGTTCCGATGTCGTCTCTCGTGTTGGTGTCAACTGTCCGTAACTCATACCCGAACTATATCGAACATATGTTCGATCGTCAAGAGGAAATCTGGCTAGGAATGTCTGTTTCTTGACGGCAAGTTGGCGGCTATTGGGCCGGCTGCTCACGCTCTGCGACTCTCCACAGGCTTCGCCGCGGCAGAGCAAGGCACAGTTCTCATGTTACGGGCGGTCCGACGGGAACGTCGTAACCTCCGTTCCTTGGGATGAACTCGACGCGCTTTGGTGGACACTCCGATAGTGGATCGGGCATCCTGAGCGAAGTAGACGTCTGTGGGGCGTCCATCAAAGTGGCGGGGGAGTAAAGCTCTGCCCGCCATGCCGGGCAGTCAGTCAAGAATGACTCCTGGCATACAACCAAGGTACGGGGCGCCATCATCGAATCCGATTCGGTGCCTTGACCAGTTCTTTCTCTTCGGGACCGTCGTTGACCTGCGGAACCCGGCGAACATGTCGCGTGCCCGCTACGAGCAGACAGGCTGGGCGCAGAGTTCAGCCAATCGGGGACTTCGGATACACACCGCTGTTTGGCGTTGCGGGCATACGATTGAGACCGGTACGTGTCACGCCACCACGCACGCCGCAGCCCCGATCGGTCAGCAAGTCGTGCATGCAGGTCTTGATCGGTCGACGCTTCCCAGCAATCCGAGCCGGTACGGCGCCCCGCAGGCGGTAGCTTTGCCTGTGATGGTGTTTGTCACCGAGTCCGGAAGTTGCCCTCTCAGATACCGACGAACTTGGCCCCTTCGGGAAGCAGGTCGGAGTATCGTTTCTTGTCGCCCGGCAATCTTCGCCCATGCGGGGGCGCCTCGGTCTCGTTGTCCATTCGGAGCTTCACTCCCTCGTAGACCAAAGCGTCTTCGGGGACCACCGGACGCTTCCTCCAACCGCCAGCGAAACGCCAGGTGAGGCCCATCTTGTGCCGCAACCCGTACGGATGATCGGGGGTGAGGGTTGCATGCTTCGCCTTGGTTGCCGGGTCTAGCGCCAGACCGGCACTCTCTGCTTCGTCGGCAACCCAGCGCAAGGTGATGTCGGCCAGGTAGTGGTCCCCTTCCTCGAAGGTACCGCCGATATCTGAGTGCACGCCAGCGAACCAGATCTCACGCCACTCGGCTCGTTTCTTGGTCAGCTCCGGGTCCAGCACGTATTCACGATAGGGATAGCGTCGCTCGTCGAGGGAGACGGCGTGACGGATCGTGCGTACGCTGAGTAGCTCTCGTGTGAACGGCACCTTGATCCTCTTGAACCATTGTATGCCGAGGCGGCCGCGGATCTTGATTTTCGGGAACTGAAGACCCGCAACGAACTTGACGGTATCCCAGATCCCCAGGAAGTGAACTTGCGGCTCTTTGTTCGTGTCCGCCTTGTCCCACGGTTTGCGGGGTTCGGGAAAGTGCGGGTTCCCGAAGGTGGTGCGGAATTCGTCTCGTTTCTTCCAGTCCTCGTTCGACCATTCCCCCTGCTTCCAATAGAGGTTGATGGCATGGTATACGAGAGCTTCGTTGCCCATCTGGAGGAGTCCGCACACTTGGAGGAGTCCGGCGAGGGCACGTGCTGTGTAGGCACCGCGGCTGAACCCGAATAGGTAGATCTTGTCGCCCTTCTCATACGTGTTCATGAGAAACCGGTAGGCGTCGGCGACGTTGCTGCGTAATCCGTCCCCGAACGCGAGCCCTTTGATCTTTGCCCTGGAGCGTATCCACCAGTTGGCTGTTGCCAGCTCACCTACCGTTCCTACGCCGGGGACATAGATCTGTCCCGGTTCAAGCATGTCGTAGATGCGAACTACGTTGGTGTTGTTGCGGTCCTCCGGTTCGTTCCCGGTGCCGTCAAAGCAGATGACAATATTTCTCGACATAAGACCCCTCCCGGTCCGATATCCAGCGAGCGCGTCCGATTCTACTCGGGTAGGCTGGATGATCCGATGACCCGACGGTTCGCAGTGCTCGGCTTCGATCCCGACACCGGTGCAATCAACAACCCGACGAGGCTGGCCACCACGCCGGGTGCAGCCCGCCGCGGCGAATCCCTGTTCGGCGGGACATGCCTACGTCCACTACCCCGAAATCGGCATAACCGGCTGTCCGAGGCCGAGTTGATACGGCCCGGTGTTCTGGGACCGTACCGGAAACGGTGCCGCGCTTCGAAGAGGCAGACATCCTCGGTGCTGCGGCATCCGGTTCTCGCGTGTCCGCGGTTCTTGTGGGTACCCTCACATCATCTAGCTTTGCTGGGCGGGAACCGTTGTGTGGGTGGTCTTGGGGTGGGCGTCACCTGAGGAAGCGCTCCTCTATCTTGATCACGATCGTGCCGAGGGCGTGTCCCTCTCCAAGGTACGTGAGGGCTGCTGGAACCTCGCGCAACTCGTAGTGCCTGTCGATGGCTGGTGTGAGTTCGCCGGAGGCTACGAGGTCGGCGAGGTATGACAGGT
>JAADIG010000064.1 GCA_013151445.1 Actinomycetota bacterium | reverse complement strand
CCGCACGCCCGAGCTGTGTCCGTATGCGCCCGTAGCTCAATTGGATAGAGCACCTGATTACGGATCAGGAGGTTGGGGGTTCGAGTCCCTCCGGGCGTGCGCTGGATAAGGCCCCTGCTTCGGCGGGGGCTTTATCGCGTGAACAGGTCCGCTCGCTGTGTCATACTTGAACGGATGGCGATGGTTTTGAACGGTCGCCGCAACCGGAGGAGGGACCATGCGCACGGCGCGCCAGGAGTTGAGAGCACTACTCGTTGCTGGACTCGCGGTCGCCCTGGTTGCCGCTGCATGTTCTGGCGGTAGTACCGCCATCTCCGTGCCCGATATCGCACCAGGCGAGGTTGCGTGTGTTCTCGAATCGGAGAACACTGCCAACGAGGTCATCGGTCCCCTCGCCGTTGGAGACCCCGTCGAAATGACGCTCCCAGATCTGACGGTGATTCGCTTGAGCGTGGGGAATGATCGGTTCTTCTATTCCTACGACGCGACTTCCCGCGGGGGGATTGATAAGGAGTACTCAGACGTATCCCTATCGGCGTTCGAAGATCCCATTGTCGTCTATCAACCGGGGGAGAACGCGCCGGTGGTCGACGTTGTGCTCCTCACTTGCTTCAAGGGTTAACAGCCACGAAGCGCGATCAGGGCACCGGTACCGGCGGTGGGGGTCCGACGTACGTCGCTTTCGGTCTGATGACTCGGTTGTCGGCGATTTGTTCGAGGATGTGTGCGGTCCACCCGATCGAGCGGCTGATCGCGAAACAAGCCGGGAAGAGTTCGGTTGGTATTCCGACGAGATGTAGTACCACTCCGGCGTAGAACTCGACGTTGGCGCGTAGGTCGCGCCCGGGTCGATGCCGGTCGAGTTCCTCGACGATGATCGCCTCGGATGCGACCGCGAGGTCAACCAGGGGTCCGCCGATTTCGAGAGCGACACCCTTGAGCATGACGGCGCGAGGATCGTCGGTGCGATAGACCCGATGTCCGAACCCCATCACCGGTTCTCCTGATGCGAGGCGTTTCCGAACCCACGGGCGGATCCTGTCGATCGTCCCGATGTCCTCAAGCATGTCGAGCACCAGGCTCGGCGCGCCGCCATGCAGGGGACCGGAGAGTGACCCGATCCCGGCGACGATGCTCGACCCCACGTCCGCTCCTGTCGAAGCGACGGCGCGAGCAGCAAACGTCGATGCGTTGAGTCCGTGATCAATGGTGAGGATGAGGTACTGCTCGAATGCCCTCGCTGCGGTCACGCTCGGCGTCACTCCGGACAGCATCGTGAGGAAATCGGTCGCCAGTGGAAGTCGCGGGTTCGGCATGATGGGGTCGAGTCCCTGCTGGCTCCTCCACCCCACCGCGATGGCTGTTGGCAATGCTGCGACGAGGCGCTCGGCCTCGTCGGCAACATCTTCGATGGGACGCCCGAGCCACGTCTCAATACCGAGCGACTCGGCGAGTATCGAAGCCGCCGTCCTGATCCACAACAACGAGGCTCGCCCCGAGCCAAGCCGGGCGGCAGCAACGACTATCTCGAGTGTTTCGTCGGTGATCCCTCGGTGTTCGGCAAGTCGCCAGGCGAACTCGACCGACTGAGAGCTATCGGGTAGCTCACCGGTTTGAAACAGATACCAGATATCTTCGAGGGTGCGTCGGGATGCCAATTCCGTTGCGGAGAACTCGCGGTAGTGAAAGAAACCCTCGTCGCCCCGCACACCGCCGAGGACTGTGTCGGTCACGACCACTCCCGCGAGGCCGGGTGGTGCCTGTATGTCGCTCATGTCGGCCATCTCCATTCGTGATATATTGATCAATATATATCAAGTAGGAAGAGATCGTGACGTTTACCCTCCTGACAACGACCGAAGTCGCGCAAAACCTTGGTGTGAAACCCTCCACGGTGTACGCCTATGTGAGTCGTGGATTACTCAGTCCTATCAAGCGGCCGGGCGAACGTGCGAGCCAGTTCCTCGCACATGAAGTGGAGTCTCTGCGCCGCGGTAACCCGAGGCCAACGACCCAGGGGCTTGTCATTGACTCGGCGATCTCGTTGGTCGAAGACGGCAGGTACTGGTATCGCGGCCGGGACGCTGCGGACCTTGCGAGTTCGCTCTGTTTCGAAGATGTTGCCGATATTCTCTGGAGCGAGCAGCAGTCAGGGCGCTGGGATATCGACGAGGGAGCCGTCCTCACTGCGACTCTTGCGTGGGCCGGGTTGCCTCCCAAGGCAACGATGTTGCAGCGCATCCAGGCGATCGTATTGAGCCTCGCGGCGACGGATCCTCTTGCTTCCACGAGCTCGGCTGGAGCGATCGTATCCACGGGGAGAGGAATCCTCGCAACGGTCGCACACTCACTCGGCGGCGCCGCATCGCCACCGGATTCTGGCGTCCAGGAGGGCGATATACGGCCCAATCGGACGCCAGAATCCCAAGAGGTGGATGCGGCGCCGGCTATCGCGGCGGCCCTGGCTGGCGGTCTCGGGAACCACGTTGCAACGCCCGCGGTTGATCAGGCGTTAGGTCTGCTCGCCGACCACGGTTTGGCGCCATCGACGATGGCAGTGCGTGTCGCTGCGGGTTTCGGTGCCAGCATCTATCAGTCCATCCTTGCAGGGCTGGCGACACTCAGCGGTTCGCTGCATGGCGGTGCATCGGGGGCCACGGAGCGTCTGTTTCGCACCGCACTCGAGACATCGCCGGCCCGGGCGCTCGAGGAAACTCTTCGGGTTGGAACGGTCCCCGGTATCGGCCAACCGCTCTACCCGGGTGGTGATCCGCGATACGTGGCCATCGTCGCAACCCTACGCGAACGTGTCGGGGACTCCCGAATCATCGGGGTGCTCGACGAGTTCGAGCGAACCTGTTCGGATCGCGGTTGGGGACATCCCAACGTCGACATGGGCCTCGGTGCCCTCGCCGCAGCGTATGGCTTCGCACCCGGTGCTGGAGAGGTGATCTTCGCTGTCGGCCGTATGGCCGGTTGGATCGCACACGCGACCGAAGCCATTACCGCCGAACGCATCCGCCCTCGAGCACGTTATGTCGGTCCGGAGCCAGTGGCCCAATCGGAGATCTGAGCACCCGTTCTGGTCGGTGTTAGTTGTTCGATTCGGAAGGGCCTTTTGCGATCACGAGAGTGTCGAGTGCGGTCTGAGGGCCGTCGGGGGTATCCACGATCCGTTCGGCGACCTCGGCCGTGACAATGTCGAGACCGTCGAGAGCAGTGACCGTGCGGTCAACGGTGTAACAAACTTCGCTTACTGGGGGCCCGCCGTAACCATCGGCAACGTTCGACTCGTCATGCGCGATGACAAACAGAGTCCCACCCGGGCGCACCCAGGTCTTTGCATGTTCAAGAATCACGGATTGTTTGTCCGCGGGGAGCTGGAGGTACGACAGTACAACGAGGTCGACCTGTTCCGGTGCTTGGTACGTCGTGGCGTCGGCCTGCACAAAATTGACTGAGACGTCGTGGTCGGCGGCGAGCTTCTCTCCCTTTTCGAGTGCGACGGCCGAGAAGTCGACGGCCGTTGCCTGCCATCCAAGCGACGCAAGCCACACTGCGTTGCGACCCTCGCCGGCACCGAGATCGATTGCGGTTCCGGGGTCGAGGTCGGTGAGGTGCTCCTTGACGAACTGGTTGGGCTCTATCGCCCAGACGTACTCCTTGGTTGCATACCGCTCGTCCCACATTTCGCTGGTCATCACGACCTCCTCAAGAAAATTGCTGTGTTGT
>JAADIG010000108.1 GCA_013151445.1 Actinomycetota bacterium | reverse complement strand
GTGATCGTTCATCGAGCGGTGGCCGCGATGGGGGCTCTCGAGGACGTGACTCTCGATCCTCCGGTGGTTCGCGGTATTCGTCCGGTGATAAACGCTCCAGTGGCGGTCGCGATGGTGGTTCCGGTGAGAAGCGTTCCAGTAGCGGCCGTGATTCGCATGATTCGCGCGACACCCGTGGTGGTCGCGATGGTGGTTCTGGTGGGCGTGATTCGCGTTCCAGTGGCCGTTCGAGTGGTGGCCGTTATGACCGTGATTCTGGTGGGCGTGACTCGCGTTCTAGCGGTTCGCGGTATTCGTCCGGTGATAAACGCTCCAGTAGCGGTCGCGATGGTGGTTCCGGTGAGAAGCGTTCGAGTGGCGGCCGTTATGACCGTGATTCGCGCGACACCCGTGGTGGCCGTGATGGTGGTTCTGGTGGGCGTGACTCGCGTTCTAGCGGTTCGCGGCATTCGTCCGGTGATAAACGCTCCAGTGGTGGTCGTGATGGTGGATCCAGTGATAAACGTTCCGGTGGTGGCCGTTATGACCGTGATTCGCGCGACACCCGTGGTGGTCGTGATGGTGGTTCGCGGTATTCGTCCGGTGAGAAGCGTTCTAGTGGCGGTCGTTATGACCGTGATTCGCGTGATTCCCGCGACAACCGTGGTGGGCGTGATTCGCGTTCGAGTGGTTCGCGGTATTCGTCCGGTGATAAACGCTCCAGTAGCGGTCGCGATGGTGGTTCTGGTGGGCGTGATTCGCGTTCGAGTGGTTCGCGGTATTCGTCCGGTGATAAACGCTCCAGTAGCGGTCGCGATGGTGGATCCAGTGATAAACGTTCCGGTGGCGGCCGTTATGACCGTGATTCGCGTGATTCCCGTGGTGGTCGTGATGGCGGTTCGCGGTATTCGTCGGGTGATAAACGCTCCAGTAGCGGTCGTGATGGTGGTTCCGGTGGCCGTTATGACCGTGATTCGCGCGACACCCGCGGTGGCCGTGATGGTGGTTCTGGTGGCCGTTCGAGTAGCGGTCGGTATGACCGTGATTCGCGTGATTCCGGTGGTAGTCGCGACAACCGCGGCGGCTCTGGCCGTTACGACCGGGAGTCGAGTGGCAGCGCCCGAGATGGTCGGGGTGCGCCGAGTGATCGATCGTCGCAACGCGGCGGAGAACGGTATCAACGCAACGATCGCGAGCGGGATCGTGCTCAAAGCGGTCGGAGTTCCGGCGAAGCAGCTGGTGTAACCGACAAACGTGGAGACCTGATCGGTGCAGCCGTTGACCTTCCAAAATGGGTTATTGACGATCTTGCACGAGTCACATCTCCCAAACGCGTATCGGCCGCCCTGGAGGCGCTTGGTGAGGCATCGGTTGCCTTCGTCGATGCGCAGTTCCACAAGTCGGTGAAAATGGCGGAGCGTGCCAAACAGCTCGCACCGCGAGACGCCACGGTACGCGAGATCCTTGGACTTGGCGCGTACCGCCTTGGAAACTGGTCGGTCGCTCTCACCGAGCTCCGCGCGTACCGAAGGTTATCGGGCGATCTCGTCCATGTAGCGGTGGAGCTCGATATCCTGCGGGCACTTGAGCGACCCGACGATGTCGCGTCGCTGTGGGCGGAGTTCAAACGGTGGGATGCGCGTCCTGTGGTCTACAAGGAGGCTTTGGTCGTTTTCGCATCGTTCTTGATCGACCAAGGTGATCTCGATAGCGCGGCGTCCCTGGTCCTACCGGCGCGCTTGAAGAACGATCCGTTCCCAGAGGATCTGAAGGTGGCGTACGTTGCCGCGCGCGTGGCCGCTCTGCAGGGGGACACGGCAACTGCACGTGAGGTACGCGACGACGTCTTGTTGGCCGATCCCGCTTTCCCCGGGATCGAGGCGCTCGACCGTCTGTTGTAAGAGTGGCGCAACCCCTCGGGCACCCGATGCTCCGAAGAGTTCTTGTCACATGGTGAATGTACTTTGACAGGACCCACACTTCCCCACACAAGAAAGGGAAGTTATGGACATGAACGTCGTCGTTCTCGCTGGAAAGTTAGCAAGCGACCCGGAAATCCAGTCCTTCGAGTCGGGTGCCACTTTGGTGCGGTACCTTGTGACGGTTCGGTCGGAGTCGCCTGCGCGCCGTCTTGACGTGCTGCCGGTGACGCTTTGGGGTCCAGATCTGGAGGCGGTGGCGCAGCAGAGCTCCGGTACGCCGGTGATCGTTGCTGGATCGGTACAGCGCAGGTTCTGGCAGTCCACCGGAGCGGGACGCGCTCGTATCGAGGTGGTTGCCCATGAAGTGAAGATCGGCGATCTCTCTGGCGCCGCAGCACCCGCTACACGATGAACTCCTGCCCCGGCTGAACTACTACGCTTGCCCGATGGCCAAAGTTGTTATGAGCTGTGGATTACAGCGCGCAGCGGTCGCAGGCGTGCACATTGCAGAGCTTGGCGGCAACGCTGTTGACGCGGCGATTGGCGGTGCGCTGATGGCGATGGCGACAACACCGGGCATGGTCGGTCTCGATGCTGCTGGTTTCGTGACGGTGTGGCCTACCGACGAGGCACCCCGCGTCATAGATGGATATACGGTCATGCCAGGGAAGGGAATCGATGCGGAGGCCCTTGGTGGGGGTGGACGCGAGATCGAAATGGACTACGGCGGGTATACCCGGACGATCGTCGGTTTCGGGTCCGTTGGAGTGTCGGGCGGACTAGCAGCGTTCGAAGATGCTCACCGGCGGTGGGGTACGGTTCCATGGAAGGTACTCTTCGAGCCGGTAACGGACGCCGTCGAGCAAGGTTTCGCACTTCCGGCATCGTCCGCCAACTACTTCACGTCATCTCACGATGCGGTGTTCGGATGGCTCGACCACGCACGCCCATTCGTGCATCGGCTCGATGGTTCACCCTTGCAGGTCGGCGACACGGTGAGGATGCCAGACCTTGCCGACTCACTCCGTGCGTTAGCCGAAGATGGTGCTGCGACGCTGTACGGCGGCGATCTCGGTCAGTCGCTCGCAGCAGGGATTCAGGCTGGAGGAGGGATATTGACCGTCGCTGATCTTTCCGAGTACACCGTTGTCGATCGGACACCCACCCGGGCTTCGTTCGGCGACTGGCACGTGGCGACCAACCCTCCACCGGCGGTGGGCGGCTCCGTTCTTGCCGCCTTCCTGTTGGCAGCTTCTCAGATTGATGTTTCGGCGAGCAGCGCTGAACGCACCGCTGCCTGGGTTGATATTCAGGACCGGATTCTTCGATACAGACGCGACCGGCTCGACGGTGCGTCGGACCTCTCTTCGGTCGCACGACACATGCTCGAAATGGCCGGACGAGGGGACCTGACCCAGCTCGACGGTCCACCGTCAACCGTGCATGTTTCGGCGGTTGACGATTTCGACAATGCGTGCGCCATTACGGTTTCCTCGGGATACGGATCCGGTGCCATGGTCGAGGGCACCGGGATTTGGCTCAACAACGCCCTCGGCGAGCTCGAACTCACCGGCGGCGAATACCACGGCCTCGAGCCGGGAGCCCGGTTGATGTCGAATATGACACCCACCGTGGCGCGCAGCGTGACGGGCGAACTGCTTGCCTTAGGCTCCGGTGGTGCCGCCCGAATAACGACTGCGATCGGGACAGTACTTTTCGGCCATCTGATCGCGGGGCTAGAGCTTGAGGAGGCGGTGCTGATGCCGCGGGCACATGTGGAGGACTTCCGAGGAGAGCGTCTCGTGGCACACGAGACGGCGCTACCGCTACCTGTCGGGGCTCTCGGTCACCTCGGTCGTCGAGATCTCGGCGACCTCCAGATGTATTTTGGTGGTGTCCATGTCGCTGCACGCCGGGCTGATGGGTCACTGGTTGGTGTGGGCGACCCGAGACGGAACGGGTCCACCGCCATCGGTGGCCATCGTGGATAACGCACCAACCGGTGATTGCGCGCGAACGGTGGTGGATCCGCTCCGCCTACATGCTCTTTTGCTCACTTCGATCAGCATGGTGACGGTTCCCGAGGACGCAATGCGCACCTCCACATCACAGGGAATGGTTCGGTGGGGCCATGAGCGGCTGGCGACGGTGGATTTCGTGGACTACTCGAGTCGCGAATGTTGGGACGCTGTCCACAACAGAGGGAAGGCGTCCACATGGTGCACCGTGCCGCCCAAGTTCACCAGCGCTCGCTCAAAGGGGTCGCGGGAGAAGGGGAGGATCCTCGCCAGATACTTTGTTGGAACGCGCCTCGTGGCGGTTCCATCCGCCCGTTCGAGCCGAGCCGTGGTTCTCAATCATCTCATCCGGCACTTTCCTTTGGGAGTCGAATATTCGGAGCGTGATGTGAACGTTCGACTCCGACTCGCGTTCACTGATTACGATGCGCTCCGACGATGTCTGGTCGACGTAGGTTTCTTAACAAGAGCGGGGACGATGTACATACGAACCGGTAGCATCCATCAGATGTCAGGTGGCGTCGGTGAGTGAGCGCCAATTCGACTTCTCGTTCGCGCTGCGTCCCATATGGTTGGCAGGACACGTCGTAGCGCTTGTCGCGGTCGTCATCTTCTTCCTGTTCGGATCGTGGCAACTTGGTCGCCTGGATGAACGGCGCGAAACGAACCAGACTATCCAAGAACGCACTTTCGGTCCTCCGATGGCTCTGGCGGATGCTATAGCACTGTGGCAGGAGGCACCGAACGAGGTGGAGTATCAGCGTATCGCCGTTGGGGGTACCTACCGATTCGAGGACGAGTTCTTTGTGGGTCCGTCGTCGCTCGACGGAGCATCTGGATTCCGCGTGGTCACCCCCCTCGAGGCGAATGGGAGTGTTGTCATGGTGGTCAGAGGATGGGTATCGCTCGACACGGCGGGCCCCCCTCTTGCCGGGGAGGTCCGCTCCGGCCCCGGCGTCGTCGACGGATACGTACTGCGCGACGAGGTGACCTTCCGTGGAGTTCCTCGACTCGGGAATGATGTGGGAGCTGGCCGTGCGGGGCGGATCGATATAGCGACGCTCGCACCCGTTCCAGATCCCGTACCGTTCTATATTGTCCAGCAACTTCCTGAAGAAGGCGCACGCGCTCTCGGCGATCCATCGTTCGATGAGGGTCGCCACCTGTCGTATGCGTTCCAATGGTTCGCCTTCTCGGGAGTTACCGCGATCGGATACGTGGTCTTGATGGTCAGGACCGGAACCCGACGTCGGCCACGGCGACGGCCCACGGCCTCGGGTGCACCGCGTTCTGCCGGATAGGGTTGCACTGCGAGACGCCCGACAACCGTGAGTGATCATGCCCGATAGCTTCGGGCTATGCCATACTCCAACCCACGATGGCGAGGGCCGGTAGGCAGCACGTGGACAGCCACGGGGATTCTTCGCTCCGGGAGGACGCGGAGGTCCACGATGTTGAGTATGCGGATGTTGAATGAGCGGTACGCTTTGCGCGTGTTGGCTTTCGTGTTGATAGCGGGAGCGTGTTCGGGCAGTAGCGATGCACCGGCACCGGAGAGCACCAGTACTTCGGGCATCGCACCGGTCACCACCTCGTCACTCGTGGTTGCCTCCACTGCACCGGTTTCGACAACGACGACTACAGCGCCTGTTGACGAAGCTTCCGAAGAACTCACCGATTTTCTCATCACCACCTACGAGATGCTCGCTGATCGTCTGGTGGTTCAAGGAGACCCGGTCATCGCGTCCGACCCACAACTCGGTCTTGAGCGAATGGCGCAGTTCTCCGACGAGTGGTTCTCGCTTCGAGCACCCGAGGAAGCGCAGCAAATGTATCTCGACGCAATCAGTGTGTGGAGTGCGTTGTTGTCGGGCTACGAGAACTGGGTCTCCAACAATGCCGACGCCGGTGGCGACGAGACATTTCTGCGACTGTCGTTCAACGAGTTTCAGCGAGTACTGAACAAGTTCGCCCGCAACTTAGCGGTCGTTCAGGCATCCCAGGCCGAGCTCAGTATCTCCGTCCTCAGCGGACGCGTCTCCGACCCGGCGGCCGCCTACACCGTGGAGACGCTGCGTCTTGACATAGCGTCAACCGACGCCTCCAACCGAATTCTTGCGGCGGTAGGTGCCCTGAACTCCCTCGCTGATCAGGATGCAGTACGGGCAGACCTTGCAACTGCGGTCGAAGACTTCGCAGCTTTTGCAGAGCCCTGGCGTGAGCTCGACGTGCCACCCGAATTCGACGCATCGTCGCCGGAATCGACACCACTGCATCACTGTATCGCGAGATGCTCGCGGTCATGGATACCGATGCGGCGGCGCTAGACGTTGTTATTGGCCAGTTACAGACCGAAGGCAGGTCGGCACAACGCCTCGCCGTTGATCGGCTACGAATCCTCGCCGACGTCCTACGCGGTACTTCCAACTGAGCCCGCACGCGAGTCGCGTAAGCTCCTTCACCGCCCGACTCGGTACGTCCGCGGGACCCCCTGGGCATGCCGGGTGACGCACCCGGCGTGCGCGGTACAAACCCCTGGTGGCTGAGGTCGCAAGCATGTTTGTATGACGGTCATGCGCGTCTTCGCGATAGTCCAACGATCGACATTGATTCACGGATCGGAACACCGCGATTCGGATGAAGTCTTCCCATGTGTATCTCAGCACAGAGACACCGCCTGCTGCCCAGTACACGACGTTCCGCTACATTGTCGGTAAACTAGGTCGGTGTAGCACCGAATTGGGGAGATGAAGATGCGACCAAGGGTCGCTGGAGTGGCTGCAGCGACCGCGGTGTTGCTCGTCATGGGTTCGTGTACGGCTGCGGGTACGACGGTGACGTCTACCACCGCAGTTGCGAGCACCACATCATCGACGACATCATCATCGACTACGAGCCAGGCCCCACCGGGTCCGGCACAAGACGATCTTGCACTCGCTGGGTATCTTGGGTCCCTCTACGAGATCGACGCGGACCTGTCTGAGGAACTGGCCGGGCCCTACGTATCTGACGACATGCAATACGAGATTGCCACGTTGGAAAATGCCGCCGCCAGGATTGCCGAATTGGACCCACCCCCTCTAGTCCTGCAACTGCACCAAGACTCCATCGATGTGCTTGTCCGGTTCGCTGATGTGTTCAGACTGTTTGCCGAAATCGAAGCAACCGCGACGGAGGCGAATGCCGAAGAATTGCTGAGCGCTGCCATGGGAGATGTAACCGCCGTTGCGGGTGACATGCTCGATGCGCGGTCGGAACGCGACCGAATGGCGGTCGTCGTGCTGACGGCCGAAGCCGACGATCCGAATGCCTGGTTCATTGTGCAAATGCTGACAATCCAGGCGAAGGCGACGCCTGTCACCGAGAACGTGGTGGCGGTCGTCGGTGAGATATTTTCGAACCCCGACATTGAGATTGAGGACTTGGCCGTCGCCATCGGCGAATTTGCGCCGATAGTTGATGCCTGGCGGGAGGTCGAGGCACCTCCTCGGTTCGAGAGCCTGCGGCGACGATCAGAGGAGGTGCTGAGTGCGGTTCTGGGTCTCGTTGCGGAGCTCCTTGACGGTGCCCAAACGGGGGATGGATCCACGGACGAGGCGGATTCGATGGCAATGGCGATCGAGCTGTCGACCCTGAGCCTCAAGATGCAGTTGCTTGAAATCGAACGTGCCCGGGCGGTTGGCGCGGTACTGCGAGAGCTATCGGA
The DNA here is from genome assembly GCA_013151445.1 of Actinomycetota bacterium. Lineage (GTDB taxonomy): Bacteria > Actinomycetota > Acidimicrobiia > Spongiisociales > UBA5794 > BMS3BBIN02. Next base: position 19,200 of record JAADIG010000108.1, on the reverse strand, counting down.
GTAGTCCCACTTCGTGCGGGTCGCGCGGGACGACGACGTGTTATTGACCCGACGTCATCCCGCCTTTTGGGCCTTCCATATCTTCTTGCGTTCCTTGAGGTCGGTGAGATCCTCCGGCGTCTCGATGTCCACGATCGACGGCCAATCGGGGAGGTACTTGGTGTACCCCCGAGGTTTCACCCCGTAGTGCCTAGCGAGGGTGCCGATGGCGAGGCGGGCCTTGTACTCTCCGAACCCGGGGATAGCGGTCAGCCGCTCTACGAGTCGGTCAGCGGATCCAATCCCATCCCAAATCGTGGTCGTCTCGCCGCCATGTTCGTCCACGATGAATTGGGCGACCGCCTGCACACGTTTCGCCATGTTGGACGGGAAACGGTGCAGTGCCGGTTTCTGGCGAAATGCTGCCTCAAGGTCCTCGGGGGCCATGGTCGCGATACTGCCCACATCGAGTGTCCCACCGAGCCGGTCCCGCAGGTCCGACGGTCCGGCAAAGGCCTTTTGCGTCGGGATCTGTTGATAGAGCGTTAACCCGACGATTAGGGCGAAAGGGTCATCGGCCAAGAGGGCGTTGGCGTCGGGATCTGTGGTGAAGTATATGGCTGACATGTCGGAACTCTACTGGATGGCGCTCGCGGTACTGCCGTGACACTGAGCGGTACGGCATCGTTGGCGTGAATGCCGCTGGTACCCTGGCAAGGCTGCCAGGGACACACATCTGACCACCAAGGAAGCCGCACCCAGATGACGAACAAGATCTACTCAACAGATGCATACGCAAAATCCATGGCGGCGACGATCACCGATGTTGACCGCGACGACAATCGGGTGCTGCTCGACGCAACGGTGTTCTATCCCGGTGGGGGAGGACAGCCCCATGACATCGGTGAGATTGTGATCGGCGATGACCGGCTGTCAGTTGTGCGGGTGGAGGCCGATGGTGACCAGGTATGGCACTGGCTGGAGGGTGGTCTGCCACCGGTCGGCACCACTGTCGAGGGTCGCGTCGACTGGGACCGTCGCTACCGTTTGATGCGGACGCACACGGCCATGCACGCACTTTGTGGAGTGGTCTGGAACCGTTTTCAATCTCCGGTAACGGGCGGCAATATGAAACCGGGGGACGGTCGGCTCGACTTTGAACTACCGGACTGGAAGCCCGAGTACAAACCCGAGATCGAGGCGGAACTGAATGCCCAGCTTGCTCGGACTCTCCCGATTGAGGTCGAGTTCCTGGACCGAGCAGTAGCAGACCAGGACCCGTCCCTCATCAGAACCAAGGTCAGTCTCTTGCCGGCTGACCTGACGACGGTAAGGGTGATCGATATCGTGGGCCTCGATCGCCAGGCTGACGGTGGCACCCATGTGGGATCGACAGCGGAGGTGGGTGTGATCCGCATCGGGAAGGTCGAATCAAAGGGTCGTGGCTTTCGCCGGATTCGGGTGGCACTCGAAGACACCTAGAGCGGCACCGTCGCCGCACACCGAACCGGCACGTGCTGAATAGCCCGGGGTCCGGAATACACGGTCCGGTACGGTCGTTGCACGAAACATGCGCTTCACTCGTACTCTCCTGGCGCTGAGCTTTGTCGCAGCCGCGTGTGCGCCATCTACCGGCTCCTTGACTGCCGATGCGCCAACCACGAGAGCGGAGCTCCCCACTGGACCATCTGCCTTGGAAACTCGGACCTCACCGCTGTTCCCCACCCCGCTCATCCGCCCCGCCGAAATCGTATCTGGAGGCGTGCCACCCGACGGGATTCCGTCTATCGACGATCCGCGGTTTATCGCAGTAGCCGACAACCTCGATATCCTTCCCGGTTCTGAACCGGTCATCGCCGTGGAGGTGAATGGTGAGGCCCGCGCCTATCCAATACGTGTCCTGATCTGGCACGAGATAGTGAACGACACCCTTGCCGGCGTTCCTATTGCCGTGACGTACTGCCCACTGTGCAACTCGGCGATCGCCTTCGTTCGCCGTGTCCGAGGAGTCGAGACGACATTCGGTACATCCGGTGCGTTGTACGCCAGTTCACTTGTCATGTACGACCGCGCGACGGAGACCCTGTGGACTCATTTCGATGGTAAGGCCGTGATCGGTCTCCTTACCGGCGACCAGCTTGAAGCAATCCCCGCACCGCTCATGGCATGGAGTACCTTTGTCGAGACGTACCCAGACGGCCGTATTCTGGATCAGACACGGACAGGCTTCAAGAAGCCGTACGGCACCAATCCCTACATCGGGTATGACGATATCGCCACGGACCCGGAGTTCTTCACCGGGTTTCTCGACACGCGCGAGGTCGCCAAGGAACGTGTCGCTGGTATCAGCATCAACGGTGAACAGAAAGCGTATCGGCTCGGAACCTTGGTGTCCGCTGATGGTGTCTCCGCAATTGCGGACCGCGTAGGTGGCGACGAAATCGTTGTCCTCTGGCAGCAGGGACAGGTGTCGGCTCTGGATGGCGCAACGGTCGGTTCGGGGCGCGACGTGGGAACTGTTGGTGTTTTCCGGCGCGAGACAGGTGGGCGTCTGCTCACGTTCTCAGTGGCTGATCGCAAGATTGTCGACGCCGAAACCGGATCGACGTGGAACGGTGCGGGCCTTGCAACCGCGGGTGAACTCCGTGGCACACAACTCGAAAGGGTGATCCACTTCGATACGTTCTGGTTCGCCTGGTCAACGTTCCAGCCCGCGACCACGATCTACGAACCCTGAGCCGTGAATCTGACGGGGTCGTCTCGGTTCAGCGGCGCTCCGGCGGGTTGGCGAATGTCAGACTCCGTGATGACGGTATCTCAGATACCGTTATGGCGAAGTGCCGTTCGAGCGCGCGAACGATCGACCTGTCAAGGCTGCGGGCGATACCACGGCGCCACGAGGTACGTTCCCCGGCTGTGCCAAAGAGGGCTATGCCGCGCTCTGGGGATGAGCTGTGGCGCAACAGGTATGCAATCCCACCGAAACCGACGTCATCAAGCGCCGTGGCCCAAGCGCGGGGTATTGCATAGGGCACGATCGTGCTGATCTCGAGTGTCACACCAAATCCGTTAGCTGCGCGGTCGGTAGCGTTCGCAACACGCACGGGACGGGGAAGGCGCAGCAGCCTCACGGTACGTTGCTCCAGCCACTCCGGCGTCACCAAACGATTACCGGCTGTCGGGCCGAGCGCCTCGACCACCGCCATGACTGGGTCGGTAGCCAGATAACAAGTTCCCCGGGGGGCGTTGAGGTCGAAGCGTCCCGCCCCCGTCGACGCAAACCACCACGGTCCGTTTGACGACCTAGAGCATCGAAAGAAGCGCTGATTCGAACGGAGCGTCACGGCCGGGAAGTCGGCGAGGTCCAGCAACGGCTCGGGTGGCGCAAGTGACACCCCCCTTGGGTTGTGGCTCATCGGGAGCGTTGTTCGAAGTCGCTCACCAACGAGTCGACGACACCCTCGTCGCCACCGCTGCGTGCCCATTCGACGACACTGACGCCGCCCAGGCGGGCGTGGTTCGCTGTGAGCCACCCCGCGAGTGTCCATCCGTCGACCAGGTCGTCTGCTAGATGTTGCTGGATGGAACCTAGAGCCGAAATGACGGAACCGTCGGGTCGAAACTGGAACGTGGGATAGACCCAATCGCCCTCGGATGTTTGGAGAGCAAAGATAGTGTGGCGCCGGCGCCGGTCGGCGACCGCCTGCCTGCTGATACCACCCAGAATCGCGCCAACGCTCGACGTGGTGTAGAACGGACCTATCGCTTCATCCCATGCTGACGGTTTGGGCACGAGAGCAACCATCTGGTCGGCCAGTTCTTCGGGAGACCCAATATCATCGAGCGACCGTCCATACTGAGCGTACCGTTCCGATAGAGCGGTAAGGCGCGACTCGACCAGTGCTGCGATCCGATGGGGGGTCGTGTCTGGCACGGGATGCGTTGTCATGGGTTCATCGTATCATCGATACCCGACTAGGACAAGGGCGTCAAGTGCAAGGGCGTCAAGTAGAGCGACCACATCCGCAGACACCGCGAACTACAGGGGCGTGTTTCCCCCGGTGAGAGCGACTTGACACGCACGGTACGGTGAGGGGGAGAGCAACCGACGGAGGTGTGACGTGGCGTGGATTTGGAGCGAAGCAGTGGCAGCGGCGGCACACGATCAAGGAGGATTCTCCCGGTCGCTCACGTCGGAATGGGCGCGATCATCCGCGGCGTGGAGGGTGCCGGAGGGCGTGACTGCGATCGATGTCGCCCTGGCCCTCAGGGAGGGCCGTCAGCCGAAAGACCTGGATCCGCAGGAGTCTTCATCGCGTGAAGAGCTCGGTGAGTTCTTGGCTAGTTGATTCCGCGGGGCTGGCAACGGACGTGATTCAATCCGACGCCAGGTACCGCGCATCCGGCAGCTGAGTGTTAGGCGCACCGCTGCGACGTGGCGGCGTCGGCCCACGCACACGCATCAATGAAGGCGTTCCTCACGATGCGATGATCGATCTCGACGCGATCGATGTGTGCCCAGTCACCAACCTCATAGGCGCAGGCGACTGACAGAGTGTCGCCGAGCGGTCCCTTGCGGTGGAGCAGGGCCTCATTCAGGTCGGACGACAGCGGAAGCGCTTTGAGGACCTGGTGCATTGGTAGATCCATCAGAGCATCGAGGACCGAGAAGAGTCCGACGGTGAAGAACGCTTGTGGTGGTTCGTGACGTTGATGCTGCGCGAGGAGCTCGCACATGCGGGCACGGGCGAGACCCGTGGCGGCGAGGGCTGGTGGTTTCGAGGAGGCAGCGGCAACGGAGAAGAGCACTGCCCACCGGGCAATCCGCCGCGTGCCAAGCATCATGACCGCTTCTGTGATCGACTCGACGCGACGGGGGAGGGCAAGGAACGCCGAGTTGGCCACCCGGAGAATTCGGACGCTCAGCCCGATGTCTCGTCGAATGATGTCCGCAAGGTCTTCCACCGATGTGTCCGGTGCCTGCAACGCCTGGAGCAGCCGGAGCAGTTCGACGGAACTTTGGGTCAATGCGTGGTGTCCGACGATTTTCGGCTTGGCAAGAAAGTATCCCTGGAACTGGTCGAAACCCGCGGCCTTGCACGCCTCGAGCTGATCATGGGTTTCCACCTTGGCGGCGAGGGCAACAGCGCCGGTGTCGTGTATTTGTGCTGCGATGGAGGCAGCATCACCCGACGAGATCGATTCCATATTGATCTTTACCGTCGACGCGAGGTCCATGAGCACGGAAGGGGGGTCGGACGGGTTCCAGTCATCGAGAGCGATGTGGTACCCCTGCCGGTACATTTCTTCTAGGGCGTAGTGGACGTCCGGGTCGGTAGCCTCGCGCTGGGGCACTTCGATGACGATACGTTCGGGAGATACCAGGTGCGGGATATCCCGAAGTAGGAGATCGCGCGTTACGTTTACATAAGCAGGCTTGTCATCGAGCAATGGTTCAATGGCAATATCGCTGAACGTCGACACGAGGACATTCGAGGTCGCGACACTTGCATCTGCGTAGTCAGCGCCGGTGCTATCGGCGCTGGCGCGAGAGAACAACTCGTATCCGATAGTGGACATCGAGGCATCGAAGATAGGTTGTCTGGCTACGTAGGTGATTCCCATCTCGCATCCTTGGTCGGACCCTCGTTCCGATAGAGCACACAGGTACAGTCGGCAGGTTGACACTCGCCGATAGGGGTTGCCAGGCAAGTGCGCACAGTCAGGTATTCTCAGGGGCAGTCCATATCGAACGTCGGAGAGACCAATGACACACGCCGTACCCACCTCGTTCGTCGTTTTCGGTGTCACGGGGGATCTTGCGCACCGCAAGTTGATCCCGGCACTCTTCGATGCAGTGGCCGATACCAACGATCACGATGTACGTCTCATCGGCGTGTCGTCGCAGCCCGTCGGGGCGGCTGGTGTACAAGAGATCGTGCGTAAGTCCCTGGCCGACCGAGGGAACCGTGGGAGTACCGTTGCGCGCTTCGTCGAACGTTCGACGCACGCACTCGTATCTCGCGATAGTGACACGCTCGACGATCTCGGAAGGCAGCTTCGCGAGATCGAGGGTCCGGGGCCCAACAATCGAGTGTTCTACCTGGCGATCCCGCCGGGACCGGCGGCGTCGATCTCGACGATGATCGGTAAGGCGCGTCTGCTCGACGCCGGCGGATGGGGCCGGATCGTGCTGGAGAAGCCGTTCGGTCGGGACCTGGCGAGTGCGACGGCGCTCAACGAATTGCTGCATGAGTACTTCTCAGAGACACAGATCTATCGTATGGATCACTATCTCGGCAAGGAGGCAGTGCAGAACTTGCTGACGTTCCGCTTTGCGAATCCCCTCTTTGAGAGTACCTGGAATCGTGATCGGATCGAGTCCGTCGACATACGCGTTGCGGAGGACATTGGAGTGGGGGAGCGTGCAGGGTATTACGAAAAGTCGGGCGCGGTGCGGGACATGATTCAAAACCACCTCACCCAACTCACGACACTCGTTGGCATGGAGGCCCCCTCCAGCTTCACCGCTGAAGCTATCCGTGATTCGAAAGTGCGGGTTCTCGAATCGGTTCGCACCGTTGCCACTCGAGACGTGGTGTACGGTCAGTACGCCTCAGCCAGCATCAATGGCGAACTCGTACCCGGATATCTCGACGAACCCGACGTCGATCCTGGTTCGAAGACCCCAACGTTCGTCCACATTCGCCTAGCGATTGATAACTGGCGGTGGCAAGGGGTTCCGTTCTACCTCACGACAGGTAAGCGCTTGCACGAACGGTCGAGTGCGATCGTCGTTACCTATCGGCCCGCACCCGTCTGCATATTCCACGGACGGGAGGACGATTGCCCCATTGGCAGAAACACCGTGACGTTGCGGATTCAACCACACGAGGGGTTCGATGTGGGTTTCTCCGTCAAGGATCCCGACCCGGAAATGCAAGTAGTGAGCAAGCCACTGTCGTTTGACTATTCCGATGCATTCAAGGATATACCTGACGCATACCGCACCCTCGTGACGGATATCCTGGAGGGCGACCAAACACTGTTTGTGCGCGGTGACGAGGTCGAGGCGAGCTGGCGGGTGTATGAGGACGTGCTCGAGCCGGCGGCGGCGCCATTGCCTTACCCAGCGGGCTCATCGGGACCGAAACTATCGTGAAACAGCAGCGTCGCGCCATGTGTGCGTGGTGTGGGACTAAGTTTCTCGTTGGCGGTACCGTTGGAAGACCACCCAAGTACTGCAAACGGAGCCATCGCCAGAGAGCATTCGAGGCGTCCAAACGGGGTTCGGAACGTGGCCTCGGCGGGGGAGAGGTGCTTGTTGACGCGACAGCCTGGGCAACATTGCAGGATGCGCTGTACCGCCTCGAAGCTGCGGTGGAGGATGTCGCCACTGATCTTGCCGACGGACTTGAACCTCGTTCGATGGTCGATGGACTCGTGAGGACATGCTCCGATGCGATTGCGGCCCTGCCCGAACCGATCGCTACGGGCGTTCCTGCCGACCTCGGACAGACCCGCTAGATCGCCGACTTCTCGCGTCCAGCCACCGCTAGAGGAGCCCGAAGTACTTTGCGAGCATGGCCGTCGCAGCAAGGACGATCATCGGCCGGATCAGGCGGGAACCACCGCGGAGCATCGTGTGAGTACCTAAATAGGAACCGAGCGCCTGGCCTCCGATCATGACAAGCCCCGCCTGCCAGATGACCGCACCGCCTGCGAGAAACAACAGGAGAGCAGCCAGGTTGGAAGCAAAGTTGAGTGGCTTCGCACGGGCCGTTGCTTTAACGAGATCAAGGCCACGCAACGACACACCAGCTGTTGCGAAGAGCGAACCCGTTCCTGGACCGATAGCACCGTCGTAGAACCCGATCAGAGGAACCAGTCCGCGCTGGTAGAGCCGGTGCGAGATGCGGGCCTCGGTGGTTGTCCTGCCCGCATTGCGCACAAAGAGGAAGTAGGTTGCGATGGACCCGAGGGCGACCGGTAGCACGGCATTGAGCACCGAAGTGTCGATGCGCTGGATAACCCAGGCGCCAGCGGCCGAACCGACAAAAGAAAAGACGACAAGGGACCGGACGTCGTCGAGGGAGATCGTCTTTTGGCGGAGGACAGTCGCCGAGGAGGTGGCAACGCCAAACACTGCCTGAAGTTTGTTCGTAGCAAGTGCGTTCACTGGTGGCAGCCCTGCGGCGAGCAACGCCGGTAGCGTTATAAGACCGCCACCGCCAGCGAGAGCATCGAGAAACCCAGCTGCGAACGCAGCAAACAGCAACCAGGCGATCGTTGTAGGGCTGAGTAGGATGTCCACAGAATCCGCCGGGTAGGAAGGCGCTATCTTGGCACACCCCCAGGCTGGTTCATCCGGGACCAGCTCCTAGCGTTCACGGAGAGACGATGTCAGGCAACACTCATTCGAAAGAAGACCGCCGAACTGCCTACATTCTGGTTGGTATTCAGGCCGTCCTCATCATCGGTCTCATCATATTTCCGGCTGGGACAAACTGGCGCGCAACATCTTCGGTGTCCACCGCGGCGTCTGCGTTAACCATCATCGCCGCGGTGATCGGTGTGTGGGCGGCCGCGTACCTGGGTCGTGGGCTGACACCGTTGCCACTCCCGAACGGGTCCACCGAGCTCGTGACGTCTGGCCCATATCGCATCGTCAGGCATCCCATCTATACCGCAGTGTTCATCTGGGCCATCGGGTCAACGTTGGGTTCGGGAAACGCACTGAAGATCGGCGTTCTCGTTCTCCTCATCGCACTGTTTCTGTACAAGAGCCGGTGGGAGGAACGCCAACTCGCGGCTTCGTTCGATGGTTACGCCGCGTACATGGAGCGGTCCGGTCGTTTCTTGCCCTTTGTCGGATAGTTCCTTCACCGGAGCCGGGACGGGCAACGGCAGCGCTTGTTCAGATCGAAGGGGCCGCAACCCCCAGGCGATCGGTGCGCGATTTCCGGCCGGCTGCGCCGCGCCACATACCGGCCCTCCGAACCGATCGGATGACAGCAGTCCTTCCGTCCTTACGTCACTGTGACGTATTGCAGTCGATAAACCAAGGCCACGGGTAGGAGGCGTTCCGGGTGGAATCCGCCAGCGTCGGGCGCAAGAAACAGCGGCCCGCCGAGGGTCGTGTCGAGATCGGCCCCGCGGCTCGCATACCGCAGCAAGGGCGACGTCCAGCGCCGACGATGATGTACGGATCCTCGGCCGAACTCGATGCATCGCGGTGTTCCAGCTGCCATGACGAGGAACGGTCCGAGGAGATACCAGTCGTAGGCACGGCTTTGACCTAGCGACGGACAGACATCATCGTGGGTTCGCCAGTGTCCCCTCACTCCCCGCCGCTGCGCCCATAATCCACGTTATGTAAAGCTATGGATCAGGGGTGAGTTGATGCCTGTATCGACCGTGTACACACCCGCGTCGTGGGCACTAGGGGTCCCCCACGAGATCCATGACCACCAAAGCTGTGGTGTCGCGACACACCACGAGCCTATTCAAGGCTCATGGCTCCGACGGTCGGGGGTTTGGGGTTGGCTACTCTGCGGGGATCGCTGCCACCGGGCAGCTCACCATCGTCGGCAGGTGTCGGGCCACCGAGTCCGTTGCGATGCTGGCCAGCTTGGTGTGGTGGTAGTTCCCGATGACGACGAGCGCTGGGTTGAGTCCGTTGATCGTTTCACCCAGCATGGTTGTCGGGTGGCCTTCGAGCGTCTCGCACGTTACCGAAACGTCCGGGTTCTCTGCTCGTAGGGTCTCAACGAGTGCGTTGGTCGTGTTGACGTTGGCCTGGTGAACGGCGCTGATGTCGGCTTCGTAGAGATCCGCTGGATATCCGTAACCCGCGGTGAGTGTCGACGGCTGATTCACCGACACGATGTGGATCGCCAGGGATCGTTCCGTCGCGAGCTGGGTAGCCCACACGATTGGTTCGTGCGATGCCGTAACCAGACCGTGTACCCCGACAACGATGGTGCCGGCGAGGGCCTTGGCTTCTGATTGCTCTGTCATCATGACGAGGGGAACATCTGCGTAGTGGAGAAGACGGTTGGCGACATCGCCAACGTGGTGACGGCTCCACCGTCGCGCCTCTTGGAAACCGATGACGATCGGGGCGCCATCTTTTCGCTTGGCGACGGACCGCAGCGCCGCAGCGGGGTTGTCATCCACAAGCACCGGATCGATCGCGGCGCCAGCTTCGAGTGCCGTCGCAATCCACTCCCCCTCGAGCATTCTCCGATGTTCGGCACGCAAGCTATCGAGGTTAACCAGGACGAATGCTGCAAGGACAGACGGTAGGGGTGGTATAGCGTGAACCGCAGTGACCTCTCCCCCATCCGCTTGGGCCACGGCCCAGGCGAGTGCCAACTGGGATCCAGGGGATCCATCAACTCCAACGACAGTGTTATGTAAGAGGCTCATAACCTTGATTTTATCACGACCCACGCCATTTGTTTCTAGCTGGTGCCGACTCTTCCAACTACGGGCTACTGAGAGTGGAGAGTGCTTCCGAGTCTGGCCCCGTGGGGTCGACAATCCCTCTTCCAGCCGTGTTGGCGACCCTGCCAGCACAGTCCCGGCGGACCGTGGGCGGTGTTTCCGACGTGCGGCGGCTCACATCCAGCCACGCCGCTTGGCGTACAAATAGGGTGCGACACCGAGAATGACCATGAGCACAATGGCCAGTGGATATCCGAGCCTCCACGATAATTCTGGCATGAAGCGGAAGTTCATGCCGTAGAGACTCGCGATGAGCGTCGGCGGAAGAAATACCGCAGCGACGACCGACAGGACTTTCACGATCTGATTCTGTTCGATGTTGATCAGGCCGATGATGGTGCCGGACAGGAAACTGATCTGTTCGAGCAGGAAGGCTGTGTGCGAGAGTAGGGAGTCAACGTCGCGCAGCACGTTGCTCAGACGGTCACGAATTTCCGCAGGGAGTTTGTCGCTGCGGTGGAACGACGTCAGAACCTGTTGGGTGTCCATGAGGTTGAGGCGGATCTTCCCGTTGCGACCCTCAACCCCAGCGAGAGCGACGAGGTCCGATTTGAGATCGGCTTCCACATGGTCGAGCACCCGTCGGCTCAGTTGGTCAAGTTGCCCGTATGTTCGCTCGAGTACGTCGGCAAGATGGTCGACCTTGGACTCGAGGATACCGATGAACACGCTCATTCCGTCCTCGGCGAGCCTCGGTTGACGTTCGGCTCGATCACGAAACAGGTCCACTGCAATGAGTTCGTGTTCGTGGAGCGACAGAAGAGGACCCCCTCTCAACGCGAACGCCGCATTGATGTTTTGGAGTGGGTGTGCGGTGTGGTCGAGGAAGTTCAACTGAAGTTGAATCGCATCTTCCGCCTCGAGGTAGCGCGATGTTGCCTCGATCTCACCCGCCGACGTGTTCTCAGCGAGCACTGCTCCGAATCGTTGGACTATGGCGGCGGTTTCGTCCGGCGTCGGTTTGTGCAGGTCGATCCACAAGGCCGCATCGAGGTCGGCAGGGGAATCCGATGTCATCTCAACAAAACGCCGGTCAGCAACTTTGAACGCCCGGATCATACCCGCGCCTCCTCCTCGTGAACTTCGGTCTCACAGTACTGGGTGGGCCGCGCCCTGGCCGCCATCCCGGCCGATTCAGACAGCGTGGCCGGGTTCACGTGATCCGCGGCCGGATCGTCCGACGTTTGGTCCTCTGGAGTACCCATTCTGTCGCAAACGCCACGGCCGCGAACACCGCAACCAACCCCAGGCGAGCTGGATTGTTTTGTGCGGTGAAAAGGACGAACTGCCCGATAACCCACGCCGTCGCGACGATTCCGAGACCGACGACAACACGTGACGCACCCGTTTCATCTGCCAAACGAAGATGCCCGACCTGAACTGCTAGATAGACGAGGAGTGTTGCGGTGCTACCGACAGCGGCGATGGCAGACAGATCCAGAAAGTTCGTCAGAAGCAGTACGAGACCGGTGGTAAGCAACAGGCCTTCGGTGCCACTGCGCCAGACCCTGCGCTCGAATGGTTCGGGCAGTTCACCATCCTTCGCGAGGAGGTAGGTGATGTTCAGCATTCCATACAGGTTGGCATTGATAGCGGACGCCGTCGAGAGTACGGCAGCAATCGCCATGATCGTGAACCCAGTCTGGCCGAAGACCGGGCGGGCGGCCTCGGCGAGGGCCGTCTCCTTTGCGGCGATCACGTCTGCGACCGACAGATTGCCGAACACCGCCAGCGTGAGCGCGAGGTAGAGAACAATCACGAGACCCACCGCAATGAAGATAGCCCGCGGCAGTGTCCGCTTGGGATCGGCCATATCCTCGGCGGTGTTGGCAATTACACCGAATCCGGTATAGGCGAAGAAGGTCAGTCCAACGCTTGCTAGCAGGCCGCTCGTAGCAGGTGCTGCACCGGTTGTAAGGAACGAACCCTGGAGCGTGACAAGTCCGACGGCGGCGAAGATTACGAGGACGGTGAGTTTGGCCGCCACGATGACACGTTCGGCGCTGCTGACGGCCTTCGCTCCGATGATGTTCACTGCTGCCAACGCGACCACGATCACAGTCGAGAACACGTTTGCCCAGACACTCGTTGCGTCACCGACTAGGAGGTCGGCGGCATATGCCCCCGCAGCCTTCGCAACCATCGCGGTTCCAATGACGAGTGCCCCGAAGAAGAACACGGAGAGCCCGCCGGCGAGCACTCCGGACCCGAAAGCTTGGGTGAGGTACTCGACGACTCCACCGGCTGATGGATACCGAGCTCCTAGCTTGGCATACGAGTATGCGGCGAGAAGGGCGACCACCCCTCCCACCGCGAACGCAGCAACGGTAAGCCTCCCCGCCAGCGCTCCGGCCTCCCCGAGCAGGGCAAAAATACCGGCTCCGACCATTGCCCCGACTCCGAGGGAAATGGCTGAAACAAGCGACATCGAGGGTTCGGAAGGACGTGACACCCGCTGAACTGTACCCTCGTTGTAGCGGGGCGGTTGAATCATGCTCAGCAAACCGTCCGGAAGGGAGTTCCTATGGTGACAAACATCGACAGGTACGGCCTCATGGCGCTCACCGAAATGGGAGCGGTCATCCTCGATGTCCTTCCGGAGAGGGAGTATTCCTCCGGACACATCCCGGGGGCACTGAACCTGCCGCTTCGAAAGCTCAATACCGCCGCGGTCGCGGATCTGGAACGATCGAAACCAGTAGTCGTCTACTGACACGACGGCCTGTGAGATATGTCTCCACGAGCCGCGTGCCGGCTCGAAGCCCTCGGTTTTCAACAGGTGTATGACTACACGCTCGGCATTGCCGACTGGAAGGCAGCCGGTTTACCGGTCGAGGGTGACCACTCCCCTACTCAGGTCGTTGCAGATGCCACCCGCTCTGACGCACCGGTCGCGGCACCCGACGAACAGCTCGGCGTTGCTTGGGCTCGTGCACAACGAACGGGACGCGATGACATGATCGTTGTCGACTGCGACGGTGTCGTTGTCGGACGCCTGCGGGATCCTGTCTGGCAGCAGAGCCACGACTTGCTTGTTGCGGCAGTAATGGAGTTGGGCCCGACAACAGTCAGGCCCAACGCGCCGCTGGTGCCCCTCGTCGAGCGAATGCAAAAGCGCGCGACGGATCTCGTGTCGGTGACAACTCCTCAGGGAGTTCTCCTCGGCGTCCTCCTCCGTGCCGACGCCGAGCAATTGATCGCTGGGGATCCCCCCGACCAGATCTGGGAAGATTGTGATGGGTGCCCGGGTCACTGGTCCACGCAGTAGCCCGACCACGGTGTTGGCCTCAACTAGCTGTCGGCCTCGCGGTCTGAAACGTTTGGAGACGGGTCACTCCCCGGCGATGACGACGCGGCCCAACGCACTCATGCCGCAAGCGCTACCCAGGTGTATGCCAATTGCTTGCCGTGACGGTTGCTCCGCTTCGCGCAGTCGACTCAGGGGAATCCCCGATAGCGGCTCCATCAAAGATCGGCGAAGATGACTTTGTGAACAACCCTGTTTCTCGTCGGCTCCTGGTCGCGGCCGCAGGGCTGCTACTCGCCGCTGCGTGTACCCAGACAGCACCGGGTACCGGCCCTACGGGCGACGTTGATGCGAGGTTTGTAGTTGACGGACAATCCGTTGCGATCGCCGATGGCAACGCCTACGTGGTCGCCTCCGACGGGTCTCTGGTGTTCATCAAGGAGTTATACACTCCCGGGGAGGCTCAAGCAGCGTTCCGGGTGACGCGGAACGCGGTGCTGCGGGTGGGTGAAGATGGCAAGTGGTACAACGTTCCCGATCGACTTGAGATGGGCTTCGAGGACGCCAAGGGTGTGCGGGATCTCATCGGGCTTGAGAGGGGTTGGACGAACTTCACCCTGCAGTCCCCCGCGGCACCGACGGTGCCCGACTACGTTGCGCTTTTCAAGCGTATCCTCGCCGAAGGAGCAGGCTTTGAGGACAACCGGGTCGAGCCGTCCGAAGAAAACTTTTACCGCGGCGCAGCTTCCCTCCGCACATATGCTGTAGCAGGCACCGACGCCGTCCCCGTGTCGAAGGCATCGTTATCTTCGATTCTGGTTCACGCCGTCGAGGGTGACACCGTGGACCTCTCGGCTTGGTACTTCATCGAGCAGGGGATGCCAGTTGGGCTGATGGATCTCGAGAGCTCCTTCATCGATCAGGGACCCGGCATGCGTGTCCTCGCTGACCAGACCGGACGTTTGCGGGTGGAGCTGAAATGGGGCGACAAACCAACGTACCGGTCCGAGGCCATATTGTCCGTGGGCCGGTGGACGCAGCTCCGCCTCCGGATGCTGCTCTCGGCAGCGCAAAGCGGCACTATCGAACTCTGGGTAGACAACGAGCTCGTCATCGACGCTACCGGCCAAACGCTTCCGCTTGGCGACACGATCCTCGACCGTTTTGAGATTGGAACTACTGCCAACAACGATCTTGGACCGGTGATCATGTTTGTGGATGATGTCCGAATCGAGACGAAGCGAGTTCGCACGCCGTGATCCCGGCAGGTCACTCTTGCTCCGAAAGACCGTGCGCCGAGGTTTGATCGTTGTTCGCATCAACTGATGCTCGATCGGTGGCGGTGGGTTCCGCGACCCGTCCCGGTCCATCGGTGGGTCCGGCGCTCGAACCGGCAAGGCGGTTCGAGCTGCGCCGCCGCAGGACAAGCCATCCAACGATGGGGACCCAGAAGAATGGCAGGGCCGCACCGGCTGCCAGGACCACCAGGCCGAGGAGATTCCGGAGGGCATCGACGCTTGTATCGAAGCTATCTCCGAAACCAGGGAGTCCGCCCGGGTCAACGGCATTGAGAAAGATCCCCTGAGTGTTGGCTACGTCGCGACCTTCCAGCCGGTTGCCCTCCTGGTCGACTGGCACACCAACGATGCGGGTTTGTGTCCGCATATCTCGGGCCAGCTCGACCTCCGTGGCCAGAACGAGGGACTGGCCTGTCTCAAGCACTGCACCGGGATCACCAAAGACGACGAGGACGTCGGCGATGTCGATATCCAACACATTGTCGCTGAGGCCGATATCGGTCAGGGCGGTGTCGCCCGTGTTCGTGATTTCCCAGCAGACGGTGACGGCTGCACCCTCATCGACGGATACACCGGAGCTGGCAGGGCAGGATGCTCCCCCGTCCGCCCCGGGATACGCGGTCACTACAACGGTGATTTCGGGTCTGCTCAACGCTTCGGTAAGGGTTACCACGATCGTTGCGAGATCGACCCGATTCTGGATGGTGCGCAGTTGGCCGCGCATGGTTTCCAGATCTGTTTCGCGAAGCAGGAGTTGGGTTTCGAGATCTGTCACGGTCGTGACATCTTCGGCCTTCTCCAAGAACCCGCGCAGGCGTTCAACGCTCGCTTCGGCGGTGGTTATACGGCTTTCGAGATCGACGATGCGTTCCGTCACGTCGTCTGCGGTGATGGTCTGGTTGCGGACCTTGCCAATCGAGCCCAACTCTTCAAGGATTTGCTGAAAGTCGCCGGGTCGAACCTTGAAGGTGAGTGTGCTTGTTGCCTCGGGCGCCCCGGTCGTCTGTTGCGCGAAGAGGAATCCGCCAAGGCTACTCACGACACTGATCGCCTCACGGCTCGCCGCTGGTACGTCATCAACGGCAACCGATAGGTTCGCTTCAAAGATGATGTTGCGGCCTGGCACCCCGACCTGGAGGGCGACCGGGAGGGCTCCATCACCAAGCACTTTGCCGACGGTGCTCGCCGCTTGGTCCTCGCCACCGGCATCCCCTTCTGCTTGAACGGCGGGGGCCATGGTCGCTGTGGACCCACTCGCTTGGGGAGTCGGCCCGGCTTCGCTTGACGACCCCGAACACGCCGCCGCGAAGATCGCGAGCAGCAGAATCAAGAGTGCGCCCGCTCGTGTGGTCAGCTTCATCTAGTCCTCCTCGTAGGCTTGTTCGGGTTAGACGGTCGCCACCAACGCAAGAGTTCCAGCCCGGAAGTAGCGGTGAACGGAATGTCTTGCACCGATGCTCAGACGTCGTTAGAACTCGCCCCGGTTTATCACCCGCCTTGCGACTTCGTGGGTGTTACGGGTGATGGTGAAAACAAGAGCATGTTGGCGCGATGATCATCGAGGAACGGCGGCTGTGGGGAAATCATCGGCAGAGCACGCGCAATGGGCGTGTGTGGCGCCGACACTTCTATTCCCCTCAACTTTTCTGCGGGGTTGTTCTACGAACGGGTTTCTACGAACGGGTTTCGTTATCGAATGGGGCCCCTGAGAACCCAAGCGACTCGTGCTGACACGAGGTGACAGATCACTTGTCGAGACGATGGATCTCGCCACGACCGGTGCCGGTTAACGCCGTTGTAGACCGCTGTTGTGTACGAGAGCAGCTTCGCGTGCCGCCCGCTTTGCCCGGGTGTTGGCCGAAATCATCTGACACCGGATCGTATCGGTACAGTCGGCAGGATCGAGACTTTCAGCCCGGTCAAAGATCTCAAGCAACTGCTTGCGCATGCTGCTCAGTGTCACTAGGTGCGCCTCGATATCCTTGAGATGATCACCAAGCATTTGCAGGACATCGTCACACGTCGAATCACCGGCGACCTTGTGTGCGACGATCGAGGTGATTTCTGCCAGCGTGAGACCGCTCGCCTGTGCATCGCGTATGAACTTGAGGAGCTCCACCGACTCCTCGGAGTAATCGCGGTAGCCATTCGGCGCGCGTTCGGGTTCGGGCAACAGGTTGATTTCCTCGTAGTACCGGATGGTCTTGGGGGATACGCCGGTTTGGGCAGCCAGTTCGCCGATCTTCATGATGTTCTCTCCGCTGCTTGAAGTCAGGCCGTCACCCAGCTTAGCGCTTTACCTTCCACCCCAGTGGAGGGTGTAGAATGGTCGATATAACAAAAGACTCGTCGTCTGACGAGCTAACAACGAAGGGAGAGATGTCATGATTAGCTCAGGATTCATGTTTGATGCCGCCGAAGGTTGGGGTCACATGGGGGGCTGGGCGTGGGGTTGGATGGTCTTGGCGTGGGTGGTCTTCTTTGCGTTGATCGCCTATGTCGTCCGCCTCTCGTCTCAGCGATCGAGCGATCGACCCACTGCCTTGGACATATTGTCCGAACGGCTCGCCCACGGCGATATCACAGTCGAGGAGTACGAGCAGCGGCGGGCGGCTCTCGATAAACCAACTCGGTAGAACACTCCGCACGCACCAGCCTGACCAGGCTTCTTGCGTAACTGGGGGCCATATGTGGCCCCCAGTTACGCAAGAAGCCTGGTCTTTTCTTATCTCTCCCCCATCCTCATACGAGTAGTGAGCGCTCGCCGAAGCGGCGGTCCAACCATCGCTTCATAGCAAAACAACGTTGTTTGTTGCCGAGACTATATCGAACCGATATACTGCTGCATCCAATCGACACATGGGGCAGATCTTGCTCGACCTCGCGGTACTCGGACTTCTTCGAGACACACCCCTCCACGGATACGAACTGAAACGACGCCTCGCGGACCTCGGGTTCTGGCGCGTCTCATTCGGATCCCTGTATCCGGGTCTCAAACGTCTTGAACGTCAGGGTTTCATCGAGTCGCTGCGTGACGGCGGACGCAAGCGGACCTACCAACTGGTCCCGGCGGGTCAGGCGCATTTCGAGCATCTCCTCATTGAAGAAACCAATACGACGGAAGATGAACGTCACTTTCACCTCCGTCTTGCGTTTTTCCGCTACTTGGACGGTGACACCCGTATCAAGTCGCTGGATCGGCGCAGAAACGAACTTGTCGAACGACTGGCAGATTCACGTCGTTCGATGCGCCTAGCGAACGGACGTGGTCGAGAGCGGCCCGACCGTTACGCCAAGGCACTTATGGAACGAGGGGTTCGCTCGACAGAGTCGGACATCGCGTGGCTCGACCAACTGATCGCCGCAGAACGCAGCGAACAGGCGAGCCCGAGTTCCGCAGAACAATCTCAAGGAGAAACTCAATGGGCAAAGTAAAGGTAGCGATCGTCGGGCTCGGCAACTGCGCTAATTCCCTCATGCAGGGAGTCGAGTACTACAAGGACGCCGACGACCAGAACGATATTCCGGGCCTCATGCACGTCACACTCGGCGATTACCACATCTCCGATATTGAGTTTGTCGCCGGATTCGATGTCGATGCTGCCAAAGTCGGCCAGGACTTGTCCAAGGCCGTCTGGGCGAGCGAAAACAACACGATCCGATTCTCCGATATCCCCGAAACAGGCGCCGTCGTTCGCCGCGGTCCGACGCTCGACGGCCTTGGCAAGTACTACCGCAATACGATCGAAGAGTCTGCAGAAAGCCCCGTCGATGTGGTGCAGGAACTCAAGGACTCGGGCGCCGAGGTGCTCGTCTCGTATCTCCCAGTTGGTTCCGAAGATGCGGCCCGTTTTTATGCCCAGGCCGCGCTTGATGCCGGTATCGGATTTGTGAACTGTATCCCGGCCTTTATCGCCTCCGACCCGGAGTGGGCGCAGAAGTTCGTCGATGCTGGTGTGCCGATTATCGGCGATGACATCAAGTCCCAGGTTGGTGCAACCATCATCCATCGCAATCTTGCTCGCCTATTTGAAGACCGCGGCGTCGAGGTTGAACGAACCTACCAGCTCAATGTAGGCGGCAACATGGACTTCAAGAACATGCTCGAACGCGAGCGTCTCGAGTCGAAGAAGATCTCGAAAACCCAGTCCGTCACCTCCCAACTCG
>JAADIG010000123.1 GCA_013151445.1 Actinomycetota bacterium | reverse complement strand
CGTGGCCTTCCAGTGAAGCTCGGGCTCGAGGTTGACTTCTTCCCTGACACCATCGAGGCGGTGCTCGATTTCATTGCGGACTATCCGTGGGATTTCCTCATCGGCTCGGTGCATTGGATCGGTGGGTGGGCCATAGACCACGAGGATGCGACATACGAATTCGAGCGACGCGGTGTACACAAAAGTTACGAAGAGTATTTCGACCTTGCCGCACAGCTCGCCGGCTCGGGAGCGGTGGATGCTCTCGCCCACGTCGACGTGATCAAGAAGTTCGGCCATGTGCTTGGGACACCTCCGATCGAAATGTATGAACCGGTCGTGCGGGCCGCCGCAGCATCCGGGACCGCCGTCGAAGTCTCATCGGCAGGACTCCACAAGCCGGTAAAAGAGGCCTACCCGGAACGCCAGTTCCTGGAGATGTTCTTTGCCGCGGAGGTGCCTATCACCCTTGCATCCGATGCCCATGTTTCCGGCGAATGTGCCAGGGACAACGACACCATGATTCGATACGCCCGTTCCGTTGGGTATACGGAACGAGTCGTGTTCGACAAGCGCACGAAGTGCCTCGTTCCACTGCGTGACGTTGGCGAAACATGAGGTACGTGAGCACGAGAGGGGGGATGACCGATGCGAGTTTTGCCGACGTGCTTCTTGAGGGTCTCGCTCCCGACGGTGGCCTTGTGGTTCCCGAATCGTATCCGTCGATCGAGGGCACGCTCGGCAGCCTTGTCGGAGCAGATTATCCGGAAGTCGCGTTTTCTATTCTCCGGTTATTCATCGATGGTATGAGTGACACAGAGATTCGCACCATCGTGAACGACACCTATCGCCCCGGAGTGTTCACCGGGGACGGAGTGGTTCCGGTCGAAGAGATTGGCGACCGATGGCTGATGGGTCTGTCCACCG
Organism: Actinomycetota bacterium; assembly: GCA_013151445.1. Classification (GTDB taxonomy): domain Bacteria; phylum Actinomycetota; class Acidimicrobiia; order Spongiisociales; family UBA5794; genus BMS3BBIN02. The sequence continues at coordinate 18,311 of JAADIG010000123.1, read as the reverse complement.
GACCGACGCTGGCATTCAAAGACGTGGCCATGCAGCTCCTCGGACGGCTCTTCGATTTCGAGCTCAACCGCCAGGATCGTCGTATCACTGTCCTCGGCGCGACGTCCGGTGATACCGGTTCGGCTGCCGAGCAAGCGATGATTGGTCGGTCGCGGGTGTCGGTCGTGATGCTGTCACCGCATGGAACCATGAGTCCGTTCCAGGCCGCCCAGATGTACAGCATCGACGAGCCAAACATTGTGAACCTCGCCGTCGAGGGTGTGTTCGACGACTGCCAGGACATCGTGAAAGCCATCAATGCCGACGCCGAGTTCAAGACGATGCACAACATTGGCGCTGTGAACTCGATCAACTGGGGGCGGGTGCTTGCCCAGGTGGTGTACTACGTGTGGGCGTGGTTGAGGGTCGGTTCGGCGGCTGGCAGCGAAATCGATGTAACGGTCCCCACCGGGAACTTCGGAAACGTGTTTGCCGGTTGGGTTGCCAGACAGATGGGTGTTCCCATTCGACGTCTCGTGGTGGCGTGCAACGAGAACAATGTGCTCGACGAATTCTTCAAGACGGGTCGGTACGTGATCCGTGCGACGGAGGATGTTGTCCATACGTCCAGCCCGTCAATGGATATCGCAAAGGCTTCGAACTTTGAACGTTTCATTTTCGATCTGTTTGATCGTGACGCCGATTTGACGCGATCCGCATTCTCGGAACTCGCACCCGACACGCCGCTCACGATAGAGCGGGACGTTCTTGCCGCTACCGGGTTCGTCAGCGGGACATCAACCGAAACCGACCGCATGGCGACCATAGGGGGCGTGTACGCCGATCACGGACGGTTGATTGATACTCATACGGCCGATGGTTGGCACGTCGCCTCGGAGTACATCGATCGTGACGTCCCGATGGTGTGTCTCGAAACGGCGTTACCTGCAAAGTTCTCGGCGGCGATCGAACGGGCAACTGGGATGGTGCCGCCGCGTCCTCCAGGGTTTGCGGGCATCGAGGACCGACCCCAGCACGTCACCGTCATCCCCGCTGCCGCTGATGTGGTTCGCCGCCACATCGAGGCGATCAACGCCGCACGCTGAGCGTTCTTCGTGCCCGTACTCGCCGAGTAGCGCGGTGAGGCCGCCGCGCCGCACAGACTGCGGTTTCGTGGCACCGTTAAGGCATCGAGAGACGTGGTGTGCAGTGCACCGGCCGGCACGACCGTCGTGTGGTGGCAAACGATCAGGCAACGGCCGTCGACCTGCGGGCTAGCGAACCGAGGCAGGTGGATCCGAGTGCGACTGAGGGGTCACCTATCGACACTCCAACAGGCCGAAACTCCGTCTCAGGGTTTTAGGAGACGGCGGCTCGGGCTGTTTTGGCGATACCAACGGCGTCCAGTCCCAGCGAGTGCAGGATCTTGTCGGGTTTGGCGTGCCTGATATAGGTTACGGGTACACCCATCACCTCGACATGGCACGAGGCCCCCATATCTTCGAGTGCCGTTTGGATACCGGTGCCCGCACCACCCTGGCGGAACCCATCCTCGACGGTGACGACGACGTCGTAACGAGCGGCGTCTTCCAACATTGAGACATCGATGGGTTTTACGATCCGGGGATCCCACACGGCTGCCTCAATACCCTCCTCGGAGAGAAGAGCGGCAGCCTCAAGGGCCGGGGCCAGCATCTTGCCGACACCGATGATGCACAGCCGGTTACCCTCGCCGGCGCGGGCCTTGCGGGCGCTCAACCCTCGACCGACCTCATCTTCTCCGGCGACAACGGCGTCCGTCTTCGGCCACCGGATGGAAACCGGTCCGGAGCACAGCTCGACGGCATCGGCCATCATCACCTGGAGCTCCTGATATGACGATGGTGCCATCACGGTCATCCCCGGGACCTTCGTGCACAGCACCATGTCCAGGAGGCCGTGATGCGACGGCCCGTCGTCGCCGGTGATACCGGCCCGGTCGAGACAGAAAATAACGTGCTGGCCGAGCAGCCCAACATCGAGGTTTACCTGATCAAATGCTCGGGTGAGGAATGTCGAGTAAATCGCGACGACGGGTATCAAACCACCGAGCGCCATTCCCGCTGCCGAAGTGACGGCGTGCTGCTCGGCGATTCCGACGTCGAAGCTTCTCCCTGGGAACCGTTCCGCAAAGGTCAACAACCCCGTTGAGTCCGGCATCGCTGCCGTGATCGCAACGAGGTTCGGATACTCCTCGCCGAGTTTGCACAGCGTCTCGGTGAAGGCCGCGGTGTAGCTGCCCGGACCGATCGAACCCGTGTCGTGCATCAGCTTGATGCTGTCGTTCTCGGCCGGTGCATGGCCTCTCCCCTTGTGGGTGAGCACATGGACCACGGTCGGCCCGTCGAACTCGGTGGCGTTACGCAACGCGTTCTCGACAGCCTTGACGTCGTGGCCATCGAACGGCCCGATGTAACGGACGCCGAGATGCTCAAAAAATGCCGGCGGCTCCCAGAACTGGCGGACCGCAGCCTTGAATGCCAGGAGGGCACGGCTGAGGAATCCACCGACACGGGGGACACTTTCGGTGACACGCTCAAGCTTGCGCTGTCTGCGCATGTAGATCGGATTGGAGCGAATCTTTACAAGGCTGCCACCAAGCTTGGATACGGTCGGTGCGTAACTCCTGCCGTTGTCATTGAGGACGATGGTGAGCTTGCGGCCACTGTGCCCGAGATTGTTGAGCCCCTCGAATGCCATGCCACCGGTCATTGAACCGTCGCCGATAACCGCAACGATGCGGCCCGGGTCCTCCGCATCTCGCAGGTCTCGCGCAGTCGCCAAACCGTAGGCGTAGGAGAGCACGGTGCTGGCGTGGCTGTTCTCGATGATGTCGTGCTCGGACTCGGTTGTGTTCGGGTACCCGCTCAATCCGCCTTCCTGGCGGAGAGTTGCGAAACCCTCACGACGACCAGTCACGATCTTATGGATATAAGCCTGATGTCCGGTGTCCCAGAGGATGAGGTCCTTCGGTGATTCGAAGACACGATGCAGAGCGAGCGTGAGTTCCACCACCCCGAGATTTGATCCGAGATGGCCCCCGTTTGCGGTGACCGAGTCGACAACTAGGGTCCGGATCTCGCCAGCGAGCACCTCGAGTTCGTCATAGTCGAGACGTCGAATGTCTTCTGGCCCGTCGATATGTTCCAGGTACATTGGGTGAAGGGTCTCCGAGAACAGAGTTTATTGCAAAGTTACGCGATAAGACTACTGCAATGCGTCGGCTGCTTCTTCGTTTCGGCAGGGTTCTCCGCCGCTGGTCGCCGAGCCTTCTGCCCGACCGACTCCGGATCGTTTTACGCACATGGTCGGGTACCGCAGTTCGACGGGAATGTGGTGGGCACGGTCGGTACAGTCTCCATCCGCGGGCCATCTACAATCCTTTCATGTCTTCTTCCCCTCCCACGGTCTGGATTGAAACTCTCGGGTGCTCCAAGAACCAGGTCGACTCCGACAAGGTGACCGCACTCTTGTCGGGTGCCGGGTATACGCACGCAGAGTCCGCCGATGACGCCGACATTGTGATGGTCAATACGTGTGCGTTCATCGAGGCTGCACGCAAGGAGTCGGTCGATACGATTCTCGCCCTCGCCGACGAAAAGAGGGACGACGCCAACCTTGTCGTACTCGGCTGCATGGCGCAACGTTACGAAACCGAGCTGGCAGAGGCCCTGCCGGAGGCCGATGCGGTCCTTGGACTCGACCGGTATGGCGAGCTCGTTTCGACACTCGACTCCATGTCCGACTGGCAACCGTTGCGCATCACGGCCGCACCGACATCAAAGATGGACATCCTCTATCAGGTAAAACGTCCGACACCGACGACGCCGTACGCCTACGTGAAGGTCGCGGAGGGATGTGACAAGACCTGTACGTTCTGTGCGATCCCACAGTTCCGTGGCAAACAACGCTCACGCACCCCCGTCAATATTCGAGACGAAATCGTTGACCTTACGAGCCAGGGTGTCGGGGAGATCGTTCTCGTCGCCCAGGATCTAGCCGCCTACGGGAGAGACATACATGCCCCCGGGGGAATCGAAGAACTCGTCCGGTTCGTGACCGATGTTGAAGGTTTGCGCCGGCTGCGTCTCTACTACCTGTTTCCGCGCGAGATACGACCCGCACTGATCACCGAGATGGCGTCCAACCCGTCGGTTGTGAACTATTTCGATCTGTCGCTCCAGCATGTCAACACCGGTCTGCTGCGGGCCATGAAACGACCGGGAAGTGGGGAGAAGCACCTCGACTTGATGGAGCGAATCCGATTGGAAGCCGACGACCCCGCGTTCCGATCGAGTTTCATCGTCGGATTCCCGGGGGAGACAGACGACGACGTCGAGGAACTCGCCGACTTCATGCGCGCCGCCGCGATCGACTGGGTCGGTCTGTTCCCATACTCGGCCGAACACGGCACTCCAGCGGCGGCAATGCAAGGCCAGATTCCAGATACCGAGAAGTCGGAGCGTCTGCGCTACCTCCAGGGGATCCAGGACGAGGTCACGCTCGGGCGGTCCCTCGCTCAGGTCGGGAAACGATTTGAGTTCCTGGTCGACCAGGTCGAAGACGGACGCCCCGTGGCCCGCTCCCACCGGGAGGCCCCCGAAATCGACGGTGTCGTCCTGTTGGACTCCGGAGAACCCGGTGAATGGGTCAGTGCAGTTGTGACTGCCGCATACGGTGTTGAATCCGAAGCAACGGTCATTGTTTAGGCGTTCGTGGCCCGGTGGCCTTGATTCGGCTGCGGGTGGTCCGTGAGGCCTTATTCTGGGGGCATGATTGTTGAAACGTTGGCCGTGGGGACCGAGCTTTTGCTCGGCCAGATTGTGAATACGAACGCAGCCGAGATAGGGGAGCGCCTTGCGGTTGCCGGCCTCACGCATCGACAACAAACGGTGGTCGGGGACAATTTGGGTCGCATGGTGGACGCCATTGCGTTGGCTATGTCCCGGTCCGACGCCTTGATCATCACCGGTGGAATCGGTCCGACGGCCGACGATGTCACCCGTGAGGCGATTTGTCTCGCGACCGGGCGGTCGATGGCGTACAGCGACGAATACGCCGAGGATCTACGGGCTCGCTGGGAGCGCCGGGGCCGTGCGATGCCGACCTCCAACCTCCGGCAAGCCGAATATCCCGAGGGAGGGGAGCTGCTCGCCAACCCGAAGGGTTCCGCCCCCGGGGTCTACATTGAGCACGCCAACACCATGATCTTTGCGCTCCCGGGTGTCCCGGCAGAGATGCTGCCGATGATCGATGCAGAGGTCCTGCCTCGGCTCCGTGCCGCAGCGGGAGACCAGGGTGCCCTCGTCAGCCGTGTCATCCGGACCTTCGGGGAATCGGAGTCGGCGGTTGGTGAACTGCTGGCAGATATCTTTGCGGAAAGCAGCAACCCGACGGTTGCGTTTCTGGCATCGTCGTCCGAGATCAAGATTCGCCTCACCGCACACGCGGTCAACGAGGAGGCGGCCCGTGCACTTATCGCCCCGATTGAAGCGATCGTTGTTGCGCGGCTCGGTCATCGAATCTTTGGTTACGACGAGGATACGATCGAGCGGGGTCTCGCAACCCGCTTTCTTGACAGGGGATGGACCATCGGAACGGCAGAGAGTGCAACCGCAGGTTCGATCTCAAGCCGACTCACCTCTCAACCCGGTTCCAGCGCATGGTTCCGCGGAGGAATCGTTGCGTATCACGAGGACATCAAGGTGGGATTGCTCGACGTGTCGCCAATGACCATTGATAAACACGGTGTCGTTTCCGAAGCGGTCGCCATTGAGATGGCCGTGGGAGCACGGAGGGTCCTCGGAGTCGATGTAGCTGTGTCGGTTACCGGCTCGGCGGGACCCGATCCACTTGGCCAGGAGGTCGGGACAATGATCATTGGCGTAGCGACACCAGATGGAGCGCGCGCCCGCACTGTTCGGTGGCCCGGCGACCGTGAGCGGATCAGGACGTATACAACGACGGCTGCACTACACATGGTGCGACTGGCAGTGGACGGTGTGTGGTGGGAGACCTCGTAGATATCGAACGGACGGATCGTCTGTTTGTTGGTGCCGCAATCGATTCCGAGGCGCGCCACGCCCTCGCCCACGTACTCGCGGTCAGCGGTGTCCAGCTTGTCGGCAAACCCGTCCCCCCGGAGTCGTGGCATGTCACACTTCGTTTCCTCGGTTCGACATCCGCACCGTTGCGGGACCAGTTCATGCATGAACTTGACGAGACGATCACGGTTGCGCCATTTCGTCTGCGGTTGAGGTCCCTCGGTTCGTTTCCTCGCTCCGACAAGGCAACCGTTCTCTGGATCGGTGCGGATGGGGGAGACGCACTGCCGATTCTCGGTGCACAATGTGAGGCCGCTGCCGAGGCGGTTGGCTTTGAACCAGAGGGTCGACCATTTGTGCCACACCTCACGCTGTCGCGTTTGCGTCCCCAGGCAGACGTTCGGGAACTTGTAGGGATTGAGGTCCCCGCGGTGCGCACGACCATTGATCGGATCACCCTCTTTCGGTCGACTATCGGTGATAATGCTCCGGAGTATGAAGTTGTCGACGAGATCAAACTCGCCTAGACCATGGCGCATATCTCGCAATACTCGACATCGAACACATGTTCGTATAGAGTGACGCACGTCATCACGTAAAGTTTGTCACAGGCGGCAAGTACGTTCAGTGGTACCGCCTGAGAAGGGAGACCCCCGGTGGATTCAGAACAGAGCAAGAATCTCGAAATGGCGATGTCGCAGATCGAACGACAGTTCGGCAAGGGCGCCATCATGAAGTTGAACGACTCGAATGTGCGCAACGTAAGGTCGATTCCTACTGGTGCGCTGGCGCTTGACCTTGCCCTCGGTATAGGTGGGGTTCCGCGTGGTCGTATCGTCGAGATCTATGGCCCCGAGTCCTCCGGCAAGACAACCCTTGCACTGCACATCGTTGCTGAGGCACAACGTAACGGTGGTGTCGCCGCTTTCGTTGATGCCGAGCATGCACTTGATCCGGTATATGCCAAGGCGTTAGGTGTCGATGTCGATGAGTTGTTGATTGCTCAGCCCGACACCGGAGAGCAGGCGCTTGAGATCGTCGACATGCTGATTCGATCCGGTGCGCTTGATGTTGTAGTTATCGACTCGGTGGCAGCGCTCGTGCCACGCGCCGAACTCGAAGGAGACATGGGTGATACCCATGTCGGGCTCCAGGCCCGGCTAATGTCGCAGGCTCTCCGGAAACTGGCGGGGTCGATAAACCGGTCCGATACGACGGCGATTTTTATCAATCAGTTGCGTGAGAAGATCGGGGTGATGTTCGGGTCTCCCGAGACTACGCCCGGCGGTCGCGCCCTGAAGTTCTATGCAAGTGTTCGCCTGGACGTGCGGAGAATTGAAGCAATCAAGCAGGGCACGGACAACGTTGGTAACCGCGTCCGTGTCAAGGTAGCCAAGAACAAGGTGGCGCCCCCGTTCCGTCTGGCCGAGTTCGACATCATGTTTGGTGAAGGTATTTCCCGTGAGGGCAGCCTCCTGGATGTCGCCGTTGAGCAGGGCATCGTGCGCAAGGCCGGTGCTTGGTATACGTACGAGGGGGACCAGTTGGGGCAGGGCCGCGAGAAAGCAAAGCTCTTCCTGCGAGACACTCCGGAGCTTGCAATGCAGCTCCAGGACCAGGTGCTGCGTGCGGTAGGCCTCATCGAGAGTGACGAGGATACCGAAACCGATTCCGAGGAGACACCCAGCGCCGCCAGCGCCGAGTAGCAGTCAAGTGCTCGAAAAGAAGCGGAACCGCAACGGTTCCGCTTCTTTTCATTTTCGCGAGAAATCGTCGATGTAACGGTCTCGCATCAAGTACGATCACAGGTACAAGTACAAGATTATTGAAACGCATGGAACGGCCGTGACACGGCATTGACTGGGGTACGCACACAGAGCAAGGCGACACATGAACGGCCGCGCCAGCGGTGCTGTCGCATTCGCTGTACCTCGTGCCCGCCGCGGAGTGGTATTCCTAGATAGAGGCACGAATGAGCGAACCATGGATTCTGGGTGGGGTGATCAGTCTCCTCCTCATGGTCATCGCGTTCCTGGCGGGGCGCGAAGCTCACCGCCGCCGAACCGTCCAGGCAACGACCGCGGCCATCACTGTCCTGTCCGAGGCGCGTGCCGAAGCTCAGCAAGTGTTGCAACGTGCCGAAGTCGACGCCAAGGCAATGGCGGACGCACATCGCGAACGCGAAGAGGGGGCACTCGAACACCGGCGCTTCGAAGTCACCAATCTTGAGGAACGCCTTGGCCAACGCGAGGCGACCCTGGAGCAGCGGGCGTCGAACCTGGCTCACCGCGAGGAGCTCCTGTCCGGCAAGGAACGGGAGATCAACGACACCCGGTCCAGTCTGGAAGCCGAGATCGAGACAGTCCGTGGCAGGCTCGAAAAGGTCGCCGGTTTCGATGCCGGAGCGGCCAAGGCCGAACTGCTTGCCCGTGTTGAGGACGAAGCACGTCGCGAAGCGATGGCGCTGATGCGTGATTTGGAACTCAAGGCGAGGGAGGAGTCGGATCGTCGCTCACGAAAGATTCTTGCGACCACGATCCAACGTCTCGCTGCCGAAGTTGTTTCGGATGCCACGGTTTCCTCGGTGAATCTGCCCTCGGATGATATGAAGGGGCGGATTATCGGACGCGAGGGACGCAACATTCGCACGTTCGAAGCGGTGACGGGTGTGAACCTAATCGTCGATGACACGCCAGAAGCAGTTTCGGTCTCAACCTTCGATCCGGTGCGGCGAGAAATTGCCCGTCGCGCGTTGGAGCGGCTCGTGGAGGACGGTCGCATCCATCCGGCATCCATAGAAGAGGCGTATGAGAAGGCACGGTCCGAGGTCGAGCAGTCAGTCCGTGACGCCGGTGAATGGGCCATGCTTGAGGCCGGAGTGACCCGCATACACCCCGAAGTCATCACGCTCCTCGGCAGGTTGCGATATCGCACATCCTACGGGCAGAACGTCCTCAATCATCTTGTCGAGTCGGCGAACATTGCCGGCATGCTCGCCGCCGAATTGGGTGTTGACGAAGTGGAGGCTCGCCGCGCTGCGTTCCTTCACGATATCGGGAAGGCAGTCAGCCATGAAGTGGGTGGGTCTCACGCACTGGTGGGTGCCGAGATTGCGCGGAGGTTTGGCGAGGAGGCCGGGGTCACGCACGCCATCGAGGCTCACCACAACGAGGTCGAGCCGCGCACATTGACTGCCATCATTGTTCAAGCCGCGGACGCCGTTAGCGCAGCTCGCCCCGGGGCGCGCCGCGAGGCCCTCGAGTCCTACGTGAAGCGTCTCGAACGCCTTGAGGAGATGGCGATGGCGTTTGAGGGTGTCGATCGGGTGTTCGCCATGCAGGCTGGCCGCGAGGTTCGGGTCGTCGTCGATCCCGGGTCGGTGGATGATCTGGCGGCCGGCAGCCTGGCGAGACGAATCGCCAGAACGTTCGAAGAAGAGCTTCAGTATCCAGGGCAGATAGAGGTCACCGTCATCCGAGAATTCAGAGCAAACGACTTCGCTCGTTAGGGCCACGCTCAATGCCTGCACTACCAAATGTCGGTTACCGGCTGGTGTGGTGTTGCGGGTAGCCTATTGCTCACTTTGGTCCACATCAGTAGAGGTCAACAACAATGAGCGATGCCGTCATCCTCGGGATGCCAACCGTGAGGGAGACCCGTGTCCCGACGCGTGCCGGCAAGCAGTACTTCGTGCGAACGATGGGCTGTCAGATGAACGAGCACGATTCGGAGCGCATTGCCGGACTTCTCGATCTCGACGGTATGGTTCCGGCCGAATCTATTGAGACCGCCGACGTCGTCGTAGTCAACACCTGCACAATTCGCGAGAATGCGGATCAACGGCTGTACGGCTACCTCGGTTCGCTGAAGGCGCTCAAGGACGTACGGCCGGACATGCGCATCGCGGTCGGGGGATGTTCGGCGCAAAAGGAGCGCGACATTATTCGCGACCGGGCAGCGTGGGTGGACGTCGTCTTCGGAACCCACAACACCCATAGGGTCCTCGATCTTCTCGACCACGCCGATGAGTGGGGTCCCATCACCGAGGTGCTCGAAGAGACGACATCGGTCGAGATGACCGCTAGCGCACTCCCGGCGCACCGGGCGACCGACCATTCAGCGTGGGTCACGATCACCATTGGGTGCAACAACTCGTGCACGTTCTGCATCGTCCCAATCGTGCGTGGGGCGGAGATCAGCCGGCGTCCCGGCGACGTGATCCGCGAGGTAGCCAACCTTGCGGCCGATGGAGTGACAGAGGTGACGCTGCTCGGTCAGAACGTGAACTCCTACGGGCGTGATCTCGACATCGACGGGCGCAAACCCCTATTTGCGGATCTGCTGCGTCGCGTCGGAGAAGTAGACGGGATACGCCGCATCCGCTACACCTCGCCACACCCGAAGGATATTCGGGAGGATGTGATGATCGCGATGGCAGAAACACAGTCCGTCTGCGAGCAGCTCCATCTGCCATTGCAGTCCGGGAGCGCCCGGATTCTCGCAGCGATGCACCGCGGGTATACACCCGAACGGTACATGGCCAAGCTCGCTATGGCCCGCGCAATCGTGGCGGACCTCACCGTGTCGACCGACATCATCGTGGGTTTCCCCGGCGAGACCGATGACGACTTCGACGCCACAATGGATGTTGTTCGAGCAGCGCGGTTCGACAGCGCCTTTACCTTCCAGTACTCGCCACGACCAGGAACGCCCGCGGCCGAGATGGAATACACCATCACGCCGGATGTCATGAAGCGTCGTTTCGACCAGCTTGCACGCGAGCAGGACGCGATCACGTTCCAACACAACCGGGAGCGGGTCGGGAGGACGTTGGAGGTGATGGTCGAAGGCCCATCCAAACGTGAACCGGAAGTAGCGTCCACACGGACGCGAGGCAATCGCCTGGTGCATGTTGCTGGAGTATTTGAACCCGGGTCGTACCTCCCCGTCGAGATCACCCGGGCGGCCCCGCATTATCTTGAGGGTGTTGTGTCATCCTGATGCGCATCGGCATCGTCGGGCCAACGGCATCGGGAAAGTCCGAGTTGGCGGAGCGGCTCGCCCGTGAACTTGCCGCCCACATTGTTTCGGTCGATTCGATGCAGGTTTACCGGAAGATGGACATTGGCACCGCCAAACCGAGTCCCAGCATCCAGCAACAGATCCCTCACCATATGCTCGATGTTGTGGATCCCGCCGAGGAGATGTCGGTCGCCGAGTTCCAGACGATTGGACTGGGGGTCATCGAGGAGTGTGAAACCGCCGGAAACCGGCTGATCATCGTCGGGGGATCCGGTCTTCATTTCAGGGCACTTGTCGACCCCTTGGTGTTCCCGGGAAGTGATCCGGAGATCCGTGCCTCCGTGGATGCGACGCCTCTTGCGGCGCTCGTTGAGGAACTACTCGCAGCGGATCCAGGCGCGGCCAACCTTGTAGATCTGAGAAACCCGCGGCGCGTGACGCGGGCAGTGGAAGTCGTGCGTCTCACCGGTCTCACACCATCGGTACGCCACGAGACGGTAGAGGCACAGGCAGTACGAAATTACGAACCTGTGGCGCCGATCGTGATAGTTGGTGTCGATCCGGGAGGAATGATTGGTCGCCGAGTCGTTGCGCGCTGCGACGCCATGTTCGCCGCTGGTCTACTCGACGAAGTCAGCGGGTTGGCGGGAAAGGTGGGCCGCACCGCTGCCCAAGCGGTGGGTTACAAGGAATTGTTCCCGGTCGTTGCTGGCGAGATCACCGAAGACGAGGGAAGGTCGGCGGTCGTTCGTGCGACGCTTTCGCTCGTCAGGCGTCAACGAACATACTTTCGGAGGGATCCCCGCGTCCAATGGATTCAGTGGCACAATGATGCCGACAAGCGGTGGCAGGCCCTCAGCCAGCTGTTGGAGTTAACAGCGTGAACTTTTTCAAGATGCAAGGTCTCGGCAACGACTTCGTGGTGTTCGAGGGACCAACACAGCTAGCAACGGAACGTATCGTTGCTCTCTGCGATCGCCGGACCGGCATCGGCGCCGACGGGGTCCTGGTCGCGACACGTCTCGATGACGCCGTACAGATGACGTATTGGAATGCGGACGGGTCCGTTGCCGAGATGTGTGGCAACGGGCTGCGTTGTGTCGCCCAGCTCGCCATGCGCAACGGTTGGGTCGACCCGAGAGGATTCACGGTGCGCGCCGCGACCAGTGATCACCCAGCTCAGCGGGTTGGGGCCGACCTTGTGCGGGCTCGGGTCGGTACCGCCGCGACGCTTGCGCCGGAGGTGTCTTCGTGCGGCATTGAGTTCCATACGGTGTCGATCGGTAACCCGCACGCCGTGACATTTGTCGACCGCGTCGCCGACGCCCCCGTTAGGACCGTGGGTCCCGATGTCGAGGTCGATGGTCAGTTTCCGCACCGAACAAATGTTGAGTTTGCTTCGGTTCGTACGCGTGAGCACATCGACCTGCGCGTGTGGGAGCGTGGAGTCGGCGAAACCAACGCCTGCGGTACGGGAGCCGCCGCCACCGTGTTCGCCGCTCACCAACGCGGCACCGTCGACAATCGGGTGACCGTGTCGTTACCGGGTGGTGACCTGCTTATCGAAATCGATGGTGATGCAGTCTGGATGGAAGGACCCGCGGAGTTCGTCTACACCGGAACCCTGCCGACGACCTGAACGGGTTTGGGGGCTGCGTGAACTCCGCCTCGAACGGTCGACGCAAATCCGTCGAACTTTCCATGTTCCGCGATGGAGAACGGGTTAGGGAACCTACTCGACCCGTCGAAGCACCGCTGCCACGACCCCAAGAATCTCAACACCTTCGGTAAATACCATTGGTGCGTAGTCGGCGTTCTCAGCAAAAAGCGTCACGCGACCGTCCTTGCGTTGAAAACGCTTCACCGTTGCCTCTTCACCATCTACCAAGGCAGCGACGAGCTGTCCGTTCTGGGCTGTCTGGCTGCGGCGCACGACGACGAAGTCCTCGTCCAAGATACCAACGTCGATCATTGAGTCGCCCCGCACTCTGAGCATGAACACCGGATCGTTGCCGACGAGTTCTGTTGGCAACGGATAGATTTCCTCAATGTCCTGTTCTGCGAGGATCGGTGATCCGGCCGCGATTCGGCCAACGAGAGGCACGTCGCGTACCGGAGCACGATGGAGACTTGGCTCGACGTGGCCGGGATCGAGCACCTCGATAGCTCGCGGTTTCGTCGGATCGCGGCGGAGATACCCTGCTTTGACGAGTGCATTGAGATGCGAGTGAACGGTAGACGGCGAGCTGAGGCCCACTGCGTCACCTATTTCTCGAATCGCGGGCGGGTACCCACGCTCGTCCACGCTCTGGAGGATGTATTGGAGAATTTCCTGTTGCCTACTGGTCAACTCTTTACGTTCCATGGTGCGGGGCCCTTCTACGCCTGTGGGCAAGGGTAGCGCAGAATCGACCGCAGACCAAACATATGTTCGACTTGACATGCGAACAGATGTTCGATAGGTTATCCCTCACAACGAACAGGTGTTCGATGTTGGTGGCGAGAAGGACACAATCTGAGGGGATCGGGTTCTTGTCACACCCTCCACATACTGTGGAGACCGTTGGATACACACACCAACGACTACACGACCGGACGACCGGTACCAGGCGAGCAGAGGAGGCAGCATCACATGACACGGCATTTGGCACTCCCGACACGGGTAATTGTCATCATTTCCACGGTGGCCGTGGCTTTGATGCTCCTCCTCGCCTCGCAGGTACAGGCAGCCGGCGACGACGCCAACGGTGAAGTGACTTCCGTTGTTGTCGCCGAGTACATGGTCCGCAGCGGGGACACGTTATGGGGAATCGCGGCCGAGTACACGGACGACGACGTGAGAACGATGGTCGGTATCATCTCGGAGCGCAACGGATTGACCTCATCGATCATCCACGCCGGCCAGGTGTTGGAAATCCCCGCAGAGTCCTGACGGGTCGGGTATCGAGCGCATTCTGAATCGGGGAATTCGTACACCTCGTGTAGCCTTAGCGGCTATGCAGTGCCCACTTTGCCAATCCGAAGACACCCGTGTGGTGGACAGCCGTTCCGCTGACCGCGACACGGCGATTCGCCGCCGGCGATCCTGCCCGGCGTGTGGTCACCGGTTCACTACCTATGAGCGTGCCGCCGTGGTGCTCGTTCGCAAACGAGACGGCCGGTTGGAGCCCTTCGATGCCGAAAAGGTTCGTCGCGGGGTGAACTTCTGCCTCGCTGACCGCGCACCCGAGACAGCGACCATCGATGCGATTGTGAACGCTATCGAGACTCGGACAATCACCTCATCGACTGACATCTCGGCAGACGACATCGGCCGCATGGTGCTTGATGCTCTCAAGGATGTCGATCACGTGGCGTATCTCCGCTTCGCCTCGGTCCACAAAGAGTTCCAAGGTGCCGAAGATTTCGAACGCGAACTCGCCTCCCTCGACGCATCGGACGATGGCTGACCACGGGTGGTTCCAGAGTGTTAGGCGGGGTCGTTAGGCGCCGTTCACGATCTTGGCGATCGCATCGGCGGTTTCGAGTATCAGCGCATCGAGACCGGAACGAACGGTATTGAGCGTTTCGAGCAGAGAAACCTCAACAGCCCGTTGGCCTTCGTGAATCGTGTTCACCGCCGTTGCAGCAGTCGCTTCGTCCCCGTTACGCAACGCATCGAGATAGGTCACCTGGAGTTCTGCGAGGTCGCCGAGCCACGTCCGCAGCAGGTCCCGGTGATCAGCAAAACTCGCATCGACGGGCAGCCCGTTAGCAACGGTTGTTGTGTCAGCGAGGAAGGATGCCAGGTCGACGGACAGTGTGTTGATCATCGCAGCATCAGCAACGGTCGGCAGGTCGGGAAGATTCATGACGGACCCCAACGAGCTTCGGTATTCCAACGTTATCTCGAGGCGGTTGGACAGGTCATCCGACGCAGTTGCTATCAAGCTGAGCTCGGCCCGCAACGGAACCAGGTCATCGATCGGACCGGTCGGTATCAGCGGCCAGGCAGCGGGTAACGGTTCCACGGCTAGGTCACGCACCGCGCCCGCCTTCACGTCGAAGGCACCGAGCGGCGCATATGCGTTGGCGAGGTCCTCGGGTGTCGATTCAGATCCGGTGACCGTGTCGAGCACGCTCTGAGCTGTGCGCATTTCGTTGTGGAGATCCACGAGGGCCGTGTTGTATTCGGCACGGGTCTCGACGGCGGCACGATTCGGCTGGAAGTACGCATAGGCGCCGCCAGCGACCACGAGGCCGAGAAGACCCAGCGAAACCAGGATCGTCCAGATGCGAAATCTCCGCCGCGGTTCAACGATTGCTTCGACGGCCCAGACCGAATCCGCTGGTGGTGTACCTTCGAGCCACAGGGCCCCCACCGATCCGGGTTCGTGTTTAGTGGTTAGTGAGACCTCCGGGGAGGTCACCTTGGGTGACCCGTTCCGCTCGGGGTCGATCACCGTCGCATCGTCGTGTACGTTTGCATTGGTGGTTGGGTCGGCCACCAGACTGTAGAACCAGTGGCTTTGCGAAGTGTTCTTTGTGGTGTCGGTCACCCGAGTTGCTCCTGGGGTTCACAGAAGTCGTAATGTGTGAAGCTATGAAGATACCCGTTTTTCGTCTCGATACCGAGCTTCCTCTGCCATCTCACAGCCACCCCGGTGATGCGGGTGTTGATCTTCGGTCTGTGATCACCACTACTTTGGCTCCCGGGGAGCGAGTTCTCGTCCCCACGGGGGTCGCATTCGAGATCCCGGCGAGGCACTGTGCGCTCGTGATGCCACGCAGTGGACTCGCCCTCAAACATGGGATCAGCATCGTGAACAGCCCCGGGTTGATCGATTCTGGATACCGGGGGGAAATCAAGGTTACGTTGATCAACCACGGTACAGAGCCATTCGACGTTGTACGCGGCGAGCGAATCGCGCAGCTCGTCGTTGTGCCATACGTCACCCAGGAGATCGTTGCGGTCGAAAACCTTACGGATACATCTCGCGGTGACGGTGGTTACGGTTCGACCGGCGCATAGCCGCCTTGTCCCGCGGCTCGGGCATCCATTCGTGTTCCACAGCGGACAAATGGACGCCAGAATCGGAACCACGACTCGTTGTTCCGTAGTTTGGCTTCCGGTACATCGTGGTAAACTGCCCGTCCCGCGGACGTAGCTCAGTTGGTAGAGCGCAACCTTGCCAAGGTTGAGGTCGCCGGTTCGAATCCGGTCGTCCGCTCCACGATGGGTGACTGTGGTCGCCCATCTGTGGCGACATGGCCGAGTGGCTAGGCAAGGGTCTGCAAAACCCTGTACCCGGGTTCGAATCCCGGTGTCGCCTCCACCGGTTACAATTCCGGTAACCGGGCGCTTAGCTCAGCGGGAGAGCGCTGCCCTGACACGGTAGAGGTCACTGGTTCGATCCCAGTAGTGCCCACAACGGACGTGAGTCCAGCAAGATTCGAGTCCTTTCCGGCCTCGAATCTTGTCGCGTTGTGGGTTGTTTTCTTGTTTGCCTCGCGGGTCATGTGGCGAGGTGAGCATTGGCTAGTTCGAGGTCCGTGTGATCCTCGCGGATAGTTCGGACTCGATCCGGGTCCCGTCATACCAGCGACTGCCTTCACAGGACGATTGGTCGCTGGTGGTCTTCTGTCACGGTTCGCGGTCCGTCCTATCGGCAACATGTGTCGGTCCACGCTATCGTCGGCGGGGTTCCGACGAGGGGATGTTGTGGTGGACGAAACGAAGTGGCATCGAGCAAGGCTGATCCCGATTGCAGGAGTCAAGGGTGATCGAGAAGCTGAACAGAGGGCAACCTCGGCCTTCCTGGCAGTGTTGTCGGTAGTCCGCGACCTCTCGGACGAGCTGCTGACTCCCCTGGGAGCATCGTCGGCCGGGAAGGCGGTAGTCGAGACGTTCACGGAAGTGACAATCAAGTCAGCAGGGAGATCGCTCCGTCCGGATGGATTGATTCGGGTTACGTACGGCAAGAGCAGCTTCACTGCGCTGGTAGAGGTCAAGACAGGGAGTAATGCGCTTGACAAGGATCAGGTCAACTCATACTGGCGGGCTGCCACCGGCGAGAAGTTCGATCATGTGATTACGATTTCCAACGAGATCGCAACCGGCGGCTCCCATCCCGTTCGAGGGCTGCGATTTCAAAAGAACTCTCCGGTGAAAGTCTCGCATATATCGTGGGCGCGAATTCTGTCAACCGCGTTGCGTCTCCGGAACCACAAGGGAGTGGACGATCCAGAGCAAGCATGGATCCTTGGCGAACTTGTGCGATACCTTGAGCACCCGGCCTCGGGCGTGATACCGATGGCGGATATGGGAATGCACTGGACGAAGATTCGGGACGGGGCCCGTGTCGGAACACTGAACAAGCGCACTCAGGGGGTGAGGGAAATTGCTACGAAAATTGATGAGATATTTGCGTTTGGCTCACTCGTGCTCTCGTCAGAGATCGGTGAAGATGTCGACGTTGTTCTCCCTGGATCGCTGCGTAGTCGTACCGCTCGGATCGACACGTTGGAAGGCGCGATCATCGCCGGCGAGGCCGTGGAAGGCAGGTTGCGTATCCCCAACACCGCGGGTGACATTGAGACATCCATTGATATGCGAGCCCAGCAGTTGTCCATGAGTATCGATGTGAAGGCGCCCGAGGATATGGGATCACTGGGACGTGTCGGCTGGATGCTCAGGCAGCTTCGCGAGTCAAGTGGCGACCTGATGGTCGAGGCGTACGCTCGCAATACTCGTATTCCGGTCGCAGCGTCGTTGAGAGATGTCCGCGAGAACCGAAAGGTCCTGCGTGCTGACGATGGGTCATTGCCATATCGATTCGTAATGACAAAACGCGCACCGATGCCTCACGGCCGTAAATCGAGGGGACGCAAGGCGGGCTTTGTCGATGGCTACATGGCGCTGCTTGCGGACTTCTACGAAGACGTGGTGCAAGGGATAGTGCCATGGCATCCTCGTGCACCGAAACGTGTGCAGGTCGCGCCGGAGTCCGATGTGGATGCAACACGGATTGACTCTCCACAGCGGACGTGAATACAAAACGACTAGGTGCGCTATTGGTGGCACGGCCAAGCGCTGAAAACTACTTTCCGTTCTGGTGTACAGCCGGCCCATATGCGGTGTGCTCAAGGTTGGTGAGTCCAGAAATAGCTAGCGGTAGCTTGCGTTACCTGATACTGTGACTGTATGAGCGAAGAAGAGCTGATGCGGGCGCTGGGTGAGATCCTTGA
>JAADIG010000012.1 GCA_013151445.1 Actinomycetota bacterium | reverse complement strand
GGGGCTTGCTCAACGATGCGATACCCGCGAATCGTGTCCGCTCGTTTCACGACGTCGATGATCACCTCCGCAACGTAGTCGATGTGGCTTTGGGTGTAGGTCCGCCGAGGGATGGCGAGACGCACGAGTTCCATCGCCGCTGGCACTTCGATTCCATCGGCATCGAAGGAGCCGAACATGACTGAGCCGATCTCGACCCCGCGGACACCGCCCGTGCGATAGAGCTCGACGCCGAGGGCCTGCGCCGGATACTCCAGTGCCGGGATGTGGGGCAGCATTGCGGCGGCGTCAATATAGACGGCGTGACCTCCGGCGGGGCGCACGATCGGCACACCCGCGGCGTGTGCCTTGTCGGCGAGGTACTGGGTCGAGCGGATCCGGTAGCGGAGATAGTCCTCGTCGAGTACTTCCTCAAGGCCGGTCGCGATGGCCTCCAGGTCGTAGCCGGCAAGCCCGCCGTAGGTGGGGAACCCCTCGGTGAGGATGAGTAGGTTGCGGCACCGCAGTGCAACGTCGGGATCGTTCATCGCGACGAATCCACCGATGTTGGCGAGTCCATCTTTCTTTGCGGAGAAGGTGGCACCGTCGACAAGAGAGAACATCTCCTGGGCGATCTCGGTCGGGGTGCGGTCCGCATACCCGTCTTCGCGCATCTTGATGAAATAAGCGTTCTCGGCGAACCGGCACGCATCGAGGAAGAAGGGAATGCCGTAACGGTCACAGACAGCTCGGACTGCACGCAGGTTCGCCATCGACACCGGTTGGCCGCCCCCCGAGTTGTTCGTCACCGTAACCATCACGAGCGGCACCCGTTCCGCACCCACGTCGTTGATGATCACTTCGAGGGCCTCAACGTCCATGTTGCCCTTGAACGGATCGAGGGTCCCAGGTTCGAGGCCGACCGAAACGACGACATCCCGAGCCTCGGCCCCCTGGTACTCGATGTTGGCGCGGGTGGTATCGAAGTGTGTGTTGTTTGGGACGATGTCGCCCTCATTCACCATTTCGGAGAAGAGGATCCGTTCGGCGGCGCGGCCCTGGTGGGTGGGGAGTACCTCGGAGAAACCGGTGATACGGGTCACGGCGTCGCGGAACCGATAGAAGGAGCGGCTGCCGGCGTACGTTTCGTCGCCGTCCATCATCCCGGCCCACTGGCGCGAGGACATGGTGCCGGTACCTGAGTCTGTGAGGAGGTCGATCGTGACTTCGTCACCGTGGAGGCCGAACAGGTTGTAACCGGCGCGCTGTAGGGCTTGCTCGCGTTCCTGCTCGGTCGGGAAACTAATCGCCTGGACGGCGTGAATCCGAAAGGGTTCGATAATCGTCTGGAACTCCATACGCGTGTCCTTCCTTGCTTTTGGCGTCCAATCACGCATCATTGTGCGCTATCGGACGCCAAAACGGTCTGTTAGTGATCCAAGAGTGCTTTGACGATGCTCTTCACCCGGGTATTCGCGACGGGGTCGATGTTACCGAGTCGGTGGACGAGGCGGTCTCGGTTCACCGATCGGATAAGTTCGCATTGGGCAAAGCTCGTTGCGCTCAGACCCGTCGTGGCTGTTGCGTCAATCTCGACATGGATTGATAGTCCCCGATCCGTCGTCGTGAGTGGTACGACAGTGATGAACGGGAGGGCTCCACCGAAACTCTCGGGCGGGCCAAGTAGTAGTGCGGGTCGCTGCCTCGCAGGTTCGTCCAGATATGGATCGCCAAAGTCGACGATCCACAGATCACCGACCGATGCCATCGGACACTGACGTTTCGGCCGCTTCGGCGACGTAGTCGTTCCATGCGACCGGGTCGTCCCGAAGGGCCGCAAGCTCCTTGACCACGTTGATGGCGAAACGCTGTCGATGGAGGATGTCGGCAGCCTCCCGAACGGTTTCGACAAGGGAGGATCCGGACGCGGTACTGATCTCAAGGAGCTTGGCGTGGGTGTCGGTGTCGACGCGAATCGTAGTGGTGGCCATGTGAGTAGTCTACATTGTGTAGATACTTAAGTCTACAAGAACGTTACACGCTGTTGTTTCGGCGTTCAATCACGCATCATTGTGCGCTGCCGGACGTCAAAACGGGGAGGGAGGGCTCGGTCTAGGTCTCGGTATCGATGCGGGCTAGCACCTCGTTGGCGGCCACCTGGGCTCCGACCTCCACACATACCTCCGCAACGACTCCGGCATGGGGCGCCGAGATCGTGTGCTCCATTTTCATTGCCTCCAGCCGAGCGATGACTGCGCCTGCTTCGACGACATCGCCAACCGTTACGTCTACGGACAGCACCTTCCCGGGAAGCGGGGACGCAAGAGACCCGGCGGCGGTCTCGTTTTCAACAGCGGGGAACCGAGGCATTGCAACACACAGAGTCTGGCCCCGTTCGTCGTTCACCCAGGTCGATGCACCGACAGTGTTGATCCGATACCGACGGCGCAGCCCGCTGATTTCTAGGTCAACGATATTGGAAGCCGCATCGATGATGCCGACCTCGACCGCCACGCCATCGATAGCGACGACGAGGCCGTCGCGACGGTGTGCATACGTCACGATGTGCTCGACGGAACCGACTGTGCACATGACGAGCTGGGGTTGGGAGAAGAGGTTCCTCCAACCCGACGGTATGGATGTCTGTACGCCCGCAGCTGCGGACCGGCCCGCACTTGTCGCCAGTGTCGCTGCGACGATGTGGTCACGAGTCCTGGTTTCATCCGGTGCCATCAACGCCGCGATGGTGTGATCCTCAAGGAATGACGTCGGCGTGGCGGCAGCAACGAACGCTTCGTGTTCGAGGATGCCCACGAGGAGGTCGCGGTTGGTGTGCGGTCCGTGGATCTCGGCGCTGCGCATCGCCCGCGCCAACACGCTGGCAGTCTCCGTACGGGTGTCGGCGTATGCGATGATCTTGGCAAGCATCGGGTCATAGTCTGTGCCAACGATCGAACCGGACTCGTATCCGGCATCGACGCGAACCGTGTCATCAAACCAGAAGCGGTGCAACGGGCCCGTGCCGGGGAGCCATCCTGAGAGTGGGTCTTCTGCATAGAGCCGCACCTCGATGGCATGACCGTAGACAGACACGTTGCGAACCTGGTCCGAGAGCGCTTCACCCATCGCGACCGCGATTTGTTCACGGACGAGGTCGATGCCGGTCACCATTTCGGTCACCGGGTGTTCAACCTGGAGGCGGGTGTTCATCTCCAGGAAGAAGAACTCCTCTCCGGTCACGAGGAATTCGACAGTCCCCACACCGACGTAGTCAACGGCCGCGGCGGCAGCGACTGCCGCGCTCGTGAGGCCATCGCGCATGGCGGGCGAGATCGCCACTGACGGCGCCTCTTCGACAACCTTCTGATGGCGCCGCTGGATCGAGCATTCCCGCTCGAACAGGTGGGCAACGTTGCCGTGCGTGTCACCGATGATCTGGACTTCGATATGGCGCACGTTCTCGAGCCAACGCTCGACAAAGATCGTGTCGTCGCCGAAGGCGTTGGCGGCTTCAAGCCGGGCGGACTCCATTCCAGGTTCGAGCTCGTCGGCGTTTCGAACGATGCGCATGCCGCGCCCGCCGCCCCCGGCCGACGCCTTGACGAGCACCGGGTACGGAATCGCTTCGGGATCCGAGAGGTCGATATCGTCGAGCAGTGGAACGCCGGCGGCTCGCACGAGCTGTTTTGCTTTCACCTTGGAACCCATGGCCGCGATCGCCGCAGGGGACGGGCCGATGAACGTGATTCCCTCTTCGGCGCAACGTGTCGCAAACTCTGCGTTCTCGGCTAGGAA
>JAADIG010000089.1 GCA_013151445.1 Actinomycetota bacterium | reverse complement strand
CCGATGGGGTCTTCGTTGATCTTGAACTCGTAGACACCATCCTCGAACTCCGACTCGAACTTCGACTCGTGGGTGTTGCTCGTGAAGGTGACCTTTACCTTGTCCGGCCCGTCGTCTTTGACTTTCGTGGCAAACCCGGTTTTCGGGGCGACACTGATCAAATCGACAGTTCCGGCCCCGACACGAACCGTGACCGTTCCGCCAATGAGCTCGTACACCCTGGTCTGGGACGCGATGGTTGTTGTCGTCGTAGTGGTGCTCGTCGTCGTACTTGTTGTGGTCGATGGCGGGGGTGCGGCAGTCGTAGTGGTCGTTGTCGGAGGTGTTGTGCCGCTGGGGACGCTGGTCGATGTGTTCGGCGCTTCGGTTGTCGTTGGTATCGAGGTGGTGCTCGTCGGTGCCGACGATGTTGTGACATTGGGAGTTTCGGTCGTTGTGGTCGTCACAACCGGGCTGCTCGTGGTCGAAGATGTCGTATCGGAAATCACGGTGTTGGTCGTCGGAACACCGGCGGCAACCGGGGAGTCTTCGACGCCGGTTCGAATCCCGGTGACCGCTGCGGACGCGATCGTAAGCGAGATAATCGTCGCCCCAAGCCAGGCTGCTGCGAATCCGAGTTTCCTTTTCATACCCCATAGCATGCACTAAAACGGTGACTCGTAAGCTAAACCAGGGATAAGCCTCGGTGAAACGACGGTTAGAACACCATCGACAGCTCGATTCGGGTGTATCTTCGTGCCCATGGCTTCCATTCTTGTCATCGAGGACGATCAGCGAATTCGTCAATCCCTCGCCACGCGCCTTGCCGAGCGGGGCCACGATGTCGTGTCATCGGCGACCGCGATGGAGGGCGTCGAGCGTGCCGTCGGGGGTGAAGTTGACGTCGTGGTTCTCGACCTTGGTTTGCCCGATATTGACGGGGCTACCGCCCTCCAGATGATCCGGGCGGTGAGCCAGGTACCCGTCATCGTTGCCACTGCGCGGGATGATGAAGCGGAGATCGTCAAAATATTTGATGCTGGTGCGGACGACTACGTCGTGAAGCCGTACTCCGCAAACCATCTTGAGGCGAGAATCCGAGCGTTGTTGCGGCGTTCCGGGACTACTTCTGAGGAGCGGGTGATCGCCGTCGGCGCGCTGATCATCGATCTTGATGCGAACGACGCAACACTTGACGGAGTGGGACTGGACCTCTCGGGGAAAGAGTTTGATCTGCTCGCCTACCTGGCCGAGCGTCCCGGAACCATGGTCTCGAAACGTGAACTTCTTGCCGCGGTATGGCGCCAGCCGTACGGCGGTGCGGATAAGACGGTCGATGTCCATCTTTCGTGGCTCCGCAAGAAGCTGGGCGAAACTGCCGCCGAGCCACGGTACATCCACACGCGCCGTGGCCGAGGTGTGAAACTGGTAGAGCCCGACTCGTGAGACAACGCCTCATGCTGGTCACGGGGGCAGTCACCGCAATGGTTGTACTTGCCTTTTTGATCCCGCTCGCACTCCTGGTTCGCGACTTTGCAGGCAATCGAGCAATTAATTCGGCCGAACGTGAGGCGGAGCGCCTGTCACAACTCGTTGCCCAAAATGCCGACAACGATGACATGCTGGCAACTGTCAGCTCCATCCCGACTGACTCCACCGCCTACCTCGTTTCGTTCGTAGTTAACGATGTTGTTGTGGGGAGCCCCATTCCACCGGGAGAAGATCTCACCCAGGCAAAGGACGGCATCGCTTTTCGTGCGACCGTCGCTGGTGGTGAAGCGATCTACGCACCGGTGATAATCCCCCGTCTTGAGTCCGCTGTTGTGACAAGGGTTTTCATCGCAAATGAACAGCTGCGGGCAGGTGTTGACCGTTCGTGGCGGATCCTCGGCGCACTTGGTCTCGTCTTGGTCCTGATCGCTCTCGCTGTCGCCGACCGTCTCGGGCGATCGATCGTCGAACCGGTGCGTGAGCTATCGACATCTGCTGCACTCCTTGGTGAGGGGGCACTTGACACGCGGGTGATTCCGTCCGGCCCACCCGAGGTGCGAGAGGTTGGGGTCGAGTTCAATCGCCTGGCCGAGCGAATGACGACCCTGTTGCGCCTGGAGCGTGAGGCGGCTGCGGACATGTCACACCGTCTTCGCACGCCCCTGACTGCATTGCGGCTGGACCTTGACGCTGTCGTCGAAAGCCCGGCTAAGGATCGTCTTCTGGATGATCTCGACGAGCTTGAGCGCACGGTCAATTTCGTGATCGAGGCTGCTCGTCGCCCCGGGCGTGTTGATGCCGATTCGACCTGTGAGTTAGGCGAGTTGACGGCGGCCCGTCTGGAGTTCTGGAGTGCACTGGCCGAAGAGCAGGGTAGAGAAGTCTCTTTGCAGGTCGACGAGGGACCGTGGCTGGTCGCTGCGGGTGAAGCGGATGTTGTCGCCATGATTGATGCGCTTCTCGGAAACGTCATGGCTCACACCGATGACGGTGTTGGTTTCGTCGTCGAGATCAATGGCGATGAATCTACCGCAACACTCACGGTGACGGATGCTGGTCCTGGTTTCGATCCGGGCCTTGCGGAGCGGGGTCGGAGTTCGGCAGGGTCCACCGGTCTCGGCCTCGATATTGTGCGGCGAACCGCGGAGGCTTCGGGCGGGAGCCTTGTAATCGAGTCTGCCGATGGCGGGGGCGGGAAGGTCGTCGTGACCCTCGGAATCGCCCGCTCCGGCAGCTCCTAACTGCGCGACGCGACATTTGGCGCCCGATACCGGAAGGCGCAGATTCTCGCTCTCTCAGTCGCCGGTCGAACCGTCGACCGATTCTCTGATGAGGTCCGCGTGACCGTTGTGTCGTGCATACTCTTCGATCAGGTGCACCAGGACCCAGCGGTGGGAGATCTCGGTACCGTCTGCTCGGGTTCCGACGTGGTTGAGGTCCATTGAGGCACTG
This sequence comes from Actinomycetota bacterium, assembly GCA_013151445.1. Taxonomy (GTDB): domain Bacteria; phylum Actinomycetota; class Acidimicrobiia; order Spongiisociales; family UBA5794; genus BMS3BBIN02. Next base: position 877 of record JAADIG010000089.1, on the reverse strand, counting down.
ATCGCCGCGACCTCGCTCCAGGTCTTCTCGAAGTCGGCGATGATCTCTTCTGGCATAAAGTCGGCGGCGGATGTCATCTCCCAGTCCCGATCCGTTTCCCAGTTCTCCGCCGCCCACGATGGTGGCATTTCCTTGCCCTGGAGAACAACGATGAACCAGTAGATATCGACCACGATGAGGTGACGGAGCAGACCAGCCAACGTGAGAGTTGAGGGTTCGAGACGCGTGAGTGCTTGCTCTTTGTTGAGGCCCGACACCTTGCGGACAATCACCGCTCGCTGGTAATCGAGCATTTCGGTGAGTGTCGTGCGTTCGTCGGCGGTCCGCTGGGTTTCCGGTAGGTCCATAGGAAACAGCATACGCGTCGTCACCGACACGGATCACGGTTACGAGCTTGCGGGCATGTGCGCCCGCCGATCCCCACGGAGATGCTGGCATGAAGCTCCAGAAGTCTCTTATGGCATAGGGGATCAACGTCGGTGAAGTCGACGGTGATTTCGGCCCGGTAACGGAAAGGGCGGTGAGACGTTTCCCGGGGTACAACGCCCCCGGGACCGATGGGGGTCTGCGGCCCGGTTGCGATGTCAAAGTTGTGACGAGATTCGCGGAGGCCCCAAGGACGACGGGCCGCTGTCTGGTGACGCCCCGGCATCCCGAAGTTCGGAGGAGCGCCGCGGCTCGTGGGCCTCGCCAGGTGAAGGTCCCGTCTTGTGCCGATGACGTAATATCCAGCTATGCCCAATGGGCCTCTTTTGGAGGTACTGGTGTCGTCCCGGTGGTCAATGTAGTGACCAAAATTGAATGACACTACTCTCTGTAGGCATTTATCCCCATATGTTGCTACTGTCAGTAGGCGCTGATGGCTTGCGGTCGGTGG
>JAADIG010000018.1 GCA_013151445.1 Actinomycetota bacterium | reverse complement strand
GTCGACGGGTCGTAACCTTCACACCAGAGTGTCGTCCTGACCAACCATCCACCCGCCGGAGCCAACGTCGGGATGACGATCACTACTCCCTTGCCATCAACCATCAGCGCCCCGACGGGTCCTGGTTCTCGCTCCGCACGCCCAAGGCCATCGACGACCATTACTTCGCCACCCTCCACATCCACCCAGCGGCCCATGGCAGCCTCAGCCGCGGCGGCTCGCGTCGGTAGCCCACTGCGTCCTCTCGGATAGCCGACTGTTCACTCCCGCGCCACTCCGTTGAACATTCGAGACCGCTAGGAAACTCAAAGACAGTGCCGCTCACCGAGCCCAAGAACCACGACGACCGAGAGCAATGACTTCATTCCCTCACTCTTGCACAACACGCGGGCGCGGCGCACCGCGCTACCACGGCTGCCAGGCAGAGGACATCGTCCCCTAGATTGCGAGGGCGTCGGCGAGGGTGAAGACGTTTTCGTAGAGGGCGCGGCCGACTATCACCTGGGGGTAGCCGCGGCGATCGAGACCGCGTAGGTCGTCTAGCGAGCCGACGCCACCTGAGGCAATGAGTTGGAGTTCGGGGGCAGCGTCCTTCACGAGTTCGATGACGTCGGTGTTCGGACCGCTCAGCATGCCGTCACGTTCGATCCCGGTGACCAGACACCACCGCACACCACGCTCGGCGACTGAGGCGGCCACCTCGCCGACCGGTTTACCTTCATCAAGCCATCCGGCGCCCTGAGCCATGCCGTCGCGGACATCCAACGCCGCCACGACACGATCCGAGCCGAGGCGCTCCACCAACTCCGCCAGCACGTCCGGCTCCCACACCGCGGCGGACCCGAGCACCACCCGAGATGCCCCGAGCTCGGCAGCGCGGACCGCATCGGCCACCGTGCGCAACCCTCCCCCGGCCTGAAATGCCACGCCGCACGAGCCGAGACTCTCCCATAACCCAAACGACGGTTCCCCGACCTGGCGCCATCAAGATCAACAACGTGCACCAGCGCCGCGCCCTGCTCGCTCCAGAGACGAAGCTGCGCGGCAGGGTCGGTGCCATAGACCGTTGCGGCGGCGTAGTCGCCGCGTTCGAGACGTACGACGTTGCCGCCGAGGACATCGACTGCGGGGAGAATCTGAATCACGGGACCTCTGCTCTGGGTTGAATCGGGTCAAGGAATCGACTTGACATACCGTTGTAGTGTTTTAGCATGTTAAAACATTGATGCGGAAACGTCGAAAGCGACACGCAATGGCCCTGCCACATGAAGACTGGAAAACCGAAGACGCCGATGCGCTACTTGACGCCATCGTCACTCTCGAGTCACGAGAGGAAGCCTCGCTGTTTTTCCGCGACCTGTGTACCCGCAGGGAGCTGGAGGAGATGAGCCAGCGTTGGCGCATTGTTCGTCTCCTCAACGAGGGCATCCCCTACCGGGAAATCGCAGCCGATGTCGGCACCTCAACCGCGACGATCACCCGTATCAACCAGTGGCTCCATCACGGCATGGGTGGCTACTCGGCAATGCTCGACAAACACGCCGCCGGATAAACCAGCCCGAGGCAATACCTGCGCACCACCCGGCCTCTCCCGACCACTCTCTCCACACACTCCCCCGAGGAACACCCGATGACTATACGAATTGCAGTCCCCAACAAAGGCCGTCTCGAAGCGTCAGCAACGACGCTGCTCAAGACCTCCGGAATCCGCTTCGAAAAAGGCGAACGTGCGCTCTCGGTGCCCGCAAAGAACGCCGATATCGAGATCCTGTTTGTGCGCGCCGACGACGTCCCCCAACTCGTTGCCTCCAACGTCGCCGATGTCGGCATTACCGGCATTGATCTGGTCACCGAGTCCGGTGCCGACGTCTCGATCGCGGGCAAGCTCGGTTTCGGCAGTTGCACACTGACGGCCGCCGTCCCAACACGCTCGGAAATAACGTCGGTCGACGAATTCGCCGGGAAACGCATCGCTACTGCCCACCCGAATGCCACCGCCGCATATTTTGCCGACCAGGGTATCGATGTCACCGTCGTGCCGCTCCGCGGCGCTGTCGAGGTCGCTCCGAAGCTCGGCATCGCCGATGTCATCGTGGACCTCGTATCGTCCGGAAGCACCATGTTGACAAACGGTCTGCGACCCGTGGCAACCATCCTTGAATCTCAAGCCGTCGCGATCACCCGACCCGACGCGACTGACAACCCGGAGATCCAACGTCTCATCACCATGATGCTGTCAGTCGTGGCCGCCAAGTCCATGCGGTATGTCCTGATGAACGCACCGGGTGATTCGGTCGAAGACATCGCGGCACTCATACCGGGACTCGACGCACCAAGCGTCGTGCCGCTCTCGGGTGACACCGACGACGTCGCCATCCACTCCGTTGTCCAGGCGAATCGTCTCTGGGACGCTCTCCCCCAGCTCAAAGAGGCTGGTGCGTCCGGGATCCTGGTCCTCCCGATCGAACAGTTCATCGCATGATTACGCCGCGATACTCGCTTGATCTCGACCAGGACGCCGACGTCACAGCGTTCGTCGAACGTTCGAGCGTTCCCGATGACGCCGTGCAGGAGGGCGCCTACACCATCGTCCAAGATGTTCGCACTGGTGGCGACGCCGCGCTGGCAGCCGCCAGCGATCGCTTCGGCGGTGCGCTCACCGACGGTGCTCTCACGATTGCCTCCGACGTGCTCGGCCAGGCATGGAGTGACGCGTCCCCCGAGCTACGCGACGCCATCGAGGCAGCGGCCGCCAATATCCGCGCCTGCCATGAACCCCAGCGCCCCACCGATAGCGTCGTGACACCCGTTCCGGGTGTTGATGTGGCGAGAACATGGTCGCCGCTGCGCCGCGTCGGGGTGTATGTCCCGGGCGGCCAGGCCGCATACCCGTCGTCGTTGATGATGGGGGTGATCCCCGCCCAAATCGCCGGTGTGCCCGAGATCGTTGTCACCAGCCCCGCCGACGCACAAGGAACTGTTTCACCGGCCACCCTTGCGGTCGCCGGTTACCTCGGCGTGACGGAGTTCGTCGTCGCCGGTGGCGCCCAGGCAATCGCCGCCCTCGCATACGGGACCGAAACAGTGCGCCGTGTCGACAAGATCGTCGGGCCGGGCAACGCCTGGGTCACCGCGGCGAAACTCGCAGTATTCGGTGCGTGTGGTGTCGACCTACCCGCCGGACCCAGCGAGGCCGTCGTCCTCACCGACGCCACGGCCGACCCCCGGATCGTTGCTGCGGACCTCCTGTGCCAGGCCGAACACGGTCCCGACTCCCCCGTCGTGCTCGTCTGCGAGTCACGAGAAACGGCCAACTCAGTTCTCGAAGCGGCAACCACACTTCTCACCCGGCTCACCCGCTCGGACACCATCGTGGCATCCCTTGAGAACCACGGGGCGGTCGTGATCGGCGCGGACCTCACGAACCGGATCGCGTTTGTGAACGACTACGCCCCCGAACACACCTCGATCCATACAAAGGACGAGGGAGCCGTCGCCGACCAGGTCACCCAGGCCGGTTCGGTGTTCGTCGGGCAGTGGAGCCCGGAGTCCGCAGGTGACTACGCCACCGGCGCAAACCACGTGCTCCCGACCGGTGGTCTCGCCAGGTCATACGGGCCGCTCTCCGTCGAAGACTTCGGCTCCTACCGCCAGGTACAGACACTCACCAGGGAGGGTCTCAAGACCCTCTCCCCCACCATCACAGCACTGGCTGGAGCCGAAGGCCTCGACGCCCACGCTCTCGCTGTCACCATTCGTTTTGAAGAAACTGGCCGTTTTGAAGAAACTGGCCGTTTTGAAGAAGCCGGCCGTTTAGAGGAGCAATCATGACCCGCATCGTCACCGTCCAACGGACAACCAAGGAGACCAACATCTCCTGCACGCTCAACCTCGACGGCACCGGCGACGTCTCCGTGTCCACCGGCGTCGGCTTCTTTGACCACATGCTCACGGCATTCGCCTACCACGGCATGTTCGACCTCGCCCTCACCTGTGACGGCGATCTCGAGATCGACGAACACCACACCATTGAAGACTCCGCTCTCGTACTGGGCCAGGCCGTTGCTGAGGCCCTCGGCGACCGGGCCGGCATCGTGCGCTACGGCGACGCGTCCGTCCCCATGGACGAGGCATCGGCGACCGCCCTCATCGATGTCGGTGGGCGCCCCTATAGCGTGATCAACATTCCACTGCGCGGGCTCCGCATGGGCACAATGTCCACCCAGATGGTGCCCCACGCCCTCGAAGCATTCGCCCGGACCGCCGGCGCCACGCTGCACATCACCGCACAAGGCGAAAACGATCACCACATCACCGAAGCGTCCTTCAAGGCCTTCGGCCGTGCCCTGCGTATCGCCGTCGCGATCGACCCGCGCCGCCAGGGCATCCCCTCAACAAAGGGAACGACATGACATCCATCGCGGTCATCGATCACGGTGCGGGCAACCTTGTGTCAATCACACAGGCCCTCGCCAGGGTCGGAGCAACGCCGTTCATCGTCGCAACACCCTCAGAAGCCGCAAACGCTAACGCCCTCGTACTCCCCGGCGTCGGCACAACGGGCGCCGCAATGGCCACCCTCAACGACACGGGCTGGACGGCCGAGCTGCGATCCACCGAGCGGCCAATACTCGGCATCTGTGTCGGCATGCAACTCTTTGCGGACTGGTCCGAGGAAGACCAGACGGACACACTCGGCCTCGTGCCCGGCGTCGTCGAGCCAATCAAGGCGGCCCCCCAGCTCCCCCACATGGGCTGGAATGACATTGCACCC
>JAADIG010000132.1 GCA_013151445.1 Actinomycetota bacterium | reverse complement strand
ACAACTTTGATGCTGGTCGCCGGGCGACCCAGCACCTCATCGATCTCGGTCACACGAAGATTGGAATCGTCGGAGCAGAGCAGATGTCCGTAGACGCGTCACCGGTGCTCGCAGCTCGTATCGACGGATTCAATGCGGCCCTGACCGCAGCTGGCATCGAGCAAAGACGTGAGTATTCGCTTCCCGGCATGTTGTCAGTGGCCGACGGCCCTCGTTCAATCGTTGCACTCGCCAACCTCGACGAACCCCCAACGGCACTTTTCTACATGTCTGACGAGACCGCGATCGGTGCGATGGGCGAGGCACGTCGACACGGTATTTCGATCCCGGAGGATCTTTCGATCGTCGGTTTTGATGACCACGACTTGTCGGAAACAATGCGCCTGACGACGATGCGCCAGCCCGTTCGCCATCTGGGAGCCCTCGCAGCCGAGAGGATGCTGGAGGCTTCGGTCGTTGGACCTCTCCACGAAACCGTCCCGGTGGATCTCATCTTGCGAGGATCGACACTCAGGCCTCGTTGACGCGTCCACTTCGGCGTGGCTATGGTAGTTGGACGCTCCACTGTAAGCGCTTACATGTGAAGGTGACGGAGTCTACTTCATGTCTGGCGGCACTACGGGAAGCTCCCCGTAGGGAAGGATGAATTAAATGCGAAAGAGACGAAACCTGACCAAAACCGCACTCCTCTTGGTTGTTATGGCGCTTGTTGCCGCCGCCTGTGCTGGCGACGCCGCCAATCAGACACCCGAGACAGTGGTAGTCACGTCAATTGTCACCGAGACTGTTACCGAGACCGTTACCGAGACCGTCGAGGTCGAGGTTCCGATGGCGGATCCATTTGCCGATACCGCGGTCACGGTATTCGGACCCGAGTCCGGGGGCGCTGAGGAAGAGGCCATGAGAGCGGCACTCGACCTGTTTGCGGCCAAGAGCGGGATCGATGTCACCTACTTGGGTGCTCGTGACTTCTCGGACCAGATCAATGCACAAGCAGCTGGCGGTAACCCGCCGGACATTGCGGTATTCCCGCAGCCAGGCAAGATCGCCGACTTCGCTCGTGAGGGATTCATCCTTCCGCTGCCGTCGGAAACCGAAGCTGTCATGAATGACAACTTCTCCAGCGCATGGACAGCATTCGGCAATGTCGACGGCGTTCAGTACGCCATTCCGACCAAGGCCGACTTGAAGTCACTCGTCTGGTATCAGCCAGCCCGCTTTGCGGCTGCCGGTTATACCGTCCCAGAGACCTGGGATGACTTGCTTTCACTCACGGACACGATGATCGCCGATGGCAACACACCTTGGTGTGTTGGTATTGAGTCCGGCGGAGCAACTGGGTGGACCTTCACCGACTGGGTAGAGGATCTGACGCTTCGCTTCGAAGGCCCGGAGTACTACGACCAGTGGGTCGATCACTCGATCCCGTTCAACAACCCACAAATGGCATCCATCTGGCAGACAGTGCTGGATCTGTGGAACACACCGGGCGCAGTGTTCGCAAATAGCGGTTCGATCGCGGCGACATCCTTCGGTGACAACGGTCAGCCACTCGTTGACGGCAAGTGCTTCATGCACCGTCAGGCATCGTTCTACTCGGCATTCCTGCCAGAGGGAACACCAGCCGCCGACGGTTCCGAAGGCGCAGTAGACGTGTTCTACTTCCCGTCAGTGGGCGATGAAAAGCCGGTCCTGGGTGCAGGCACCCTGGTGTCGGCATTCCGTGACGCACCCGAGGTTTGGGCAGTCATGGAGTACTTCGCTTCGGCTGACTATGCGGATGCTCGCCAGCGCTTCCAGGCGCTTGGTAAGGGAGCAGCGGTGACCGAAGGTGTCCTCTCCGGATTCCTGTCGCCGAACGTGAATGCGGACCTGAGTCTGTACGCACCCCTGGAGCAGTCGTTCCTCGACATCCTGAACACCGCCGATATTGTCCGCTTCGATGGCTCGGACCTGATGCCGTCTGAAGTTGGCGCCGGTACCTTCTGGACCGAGGGAACAAGTGCTGTCAACGGAGATAAGACGATTCAGGAAGCGCTCGACGCGATTGAGGCATCCTGGCCTTAAGTCGACAACCCTGATGGAGTAACTGTGTTGGGGCGCCAGTCATCGTACTGGCGCCCCAACTGTATTTCGGGCACATGAACCGGTGAGGAGGTAGGGACCCAATGGAAAAACTTCTGACAACGATCCTTGGTGTCGTGGGTTCAGTCGGGATCAGTGCGATCCTTTTCATCGGGGCCAACATGATCTTCGATCTTGCACCCCGACACTGGAAGTGGTTCTCTGCACTCGTCGGATTCTTGACAACCTCAACCGTATTTCTGATCTTGTGGGCCAACGACCTCCTCCTCTCGCCGGGGACCGTGACGCTGATCGCGATAACGATCGGTACCGTCGGAGGTTTCGCCCTTGGTATGACCTCCAACCGCTGGCTCCGCTTCGCCTACGGTGCCGGCGCTGGCATGGCTCTTGGTGCACTCGCCGGAAGCTTCTCACAGAACGTGTTTGGCATCCTCGAAGACGGTACACCGGTCGTGTGGCCGGCTCGCCCGGATCTCCAGTTCGGACCACTCCTCGGCTGGACCATCGGTGGCGCCTTGGTTGGTCTCGCGATCTGGGTCCTCAACTCCCGCCAGAAGCCGGCCTATCGATCTGCGTTGTTCTGGGGAACCGTCGGGTGGATTGTTGGTGCCTACATGGTGCCCAGTCTTTCTAGCGGAACGCAGTCAGACGCGATCCTTGCAGGGACGGTTCTCGGATTCGGGATTGGTGCGCTACCCGGCAGCAAACCCCTCGCCAGCGCACTCGAACGAAACCGAGTCAAGGAAGAATCCCGTAAGTACATATTCCTCGCTCCGGCGTTCCTCTTCATCGCGGTAACGCTCATCATCCCGACCATCCGGACACTCGTGCTTTCCCTGCGAGATCGCCGGGGAGATGGGTTTGTCGGAGTCGAAAACTACAAGGCCATATTCGCCAACTCCAACACGTTCGACTTGTCGGACTGGCGGCTTTTCTTCACCAGCCGCTTGTTCTGGATCGGTGCGATCATCGTGCTCATCGGTTTTGTCATCGCCCGAGTCCGCGGCAAAGAGATTGGTACGAGAATCCAAGGGTCACCACCGTCATATGCGACGTGGTTCGTTGGTGGACTCCTCCTGTCCGCAGCCGCCCTGTCGGTGCTGCGCGGTACGCTCTTCAACAACCTGTGGTGGGTTATCACCGTCACGCTGGTTGCAACCGCAATGGGTCTCGGCATCGCCGTCCTCGCCGATCGAGCCAAGTATGAGAGTGCGGCAAAGTCGATCATCTTCCTCCCTATGGCGATTTCCTTCGTCGGTGCAGGCATCATCTGGCGCTTCATGTTCCAAGCCCGGCAACCGACGGCTGCGGTCCCCCACGGCGGCCAGACGGGACTCCTGAACGCCCTATGGGTAGGGCTTGGTGAACTCTCAGCTTCAACCTGGCCCAAACTGATCGCCCTCACCCTCGTTGGCGCAATCGCTATTGGGTTGACGGTGCTCGCCACGAAGGCATTCAAGGACCGGGCCATGGGGCTCGCCTGGAGTTCGACCGTCGCCCTTGTTCCCGTGGTTTGGTTCTTCTATTCACTGATCGTCGGCATCGGCGGATGGGCGAACGGTCGCGGTGAGATCATCCTGTTCATCCAGAACTCACCGTTCAACAATCTGTGGCTCATGCTCGTCCTCATATGGACCCAGGTCGGATTCACGATGATCATCTTCTCGGCGGCCATCAAAGCCGTTCCGGCAGAACTTCTCGAAGCCGCAGAGGTCGACGGCGCAACCGAATCTCAGTCCTTTTGGCAGATCACGATTCCCCAGATCGTGCCGACAATCGGGGTCGTTGTCACGACCCTGATTGTGCTCGTCATGAAGGTGTTCGACATCGTCAAGGTCATGACAAACGGCAACTTTGATACACAGGTCATCGCCAACGAAATGTGGCAACGGGCGTTCACAGAACTCAACTTCGGCCTCGGATCAGCCCTGGCAGTTGTGCTATTTATTGCGGTGTTACCCGTGATCGTGCTCAACGTCCGACGCATGCAAAAGGCGGTGTGACGATGACTCAGCTCAGCGTCCCAGCAGCAGGCCCACGCGGACCACACCTCGGACAGCGGGTCTACCGCTGGCTGGCTTCCATTCCCACATGGATCCTGTGGGGCCTCGTCATCGTCTGGAGCGTCCCGACCTTCGGCCTATTCGTCAACTCGTTCCGTGCCCGAGACGCACAGATCGCGAGCGGCTGGTGGACGGGTGGCGGTTGGACACTCGATAACTACGCACAAGTGCTTACTCCGGGGGGAGGCTCCAAGGGACTCTCTGACGCACTGCTCAACTCTCTCGCGATATCGCTTCCGGCCACCGTGATACCGATCGCGATCGCGGCATTTGCCGCGTACGCGTTCGCGTGGATACCGTTTAAGGGACGAGAGTGGTCATTCGTCGGAGTTGTTGCGTTGATGGCTATCCCCGCGCAGATGTCACTGATCCCACTGCTACAGCTCTATTCCGGTGGCGGCCATTGGACCGTTCCATTCCTCAACAAGACGATCACCGTGTTCCCGGATCTATCGCTCGCGGGACAGATCTCCTCGGTGTGGATTACCCACACCGGGTTCGCGTTGCCGTTTGCGATCTTTCTGATCCACAACTACATCAGCCAACTCCCCAAGGATGTATTTGAGTCGGCGCGAATCGATGGCGCCGATCACTTCACGATCTTTTGGAGACTCGTCGTCCCGCTCTCGGTGCCGGTGCTTGCGGCCTTTGCCATATTCCAGTTCCTCTGGACGTGGAACGACTACCTGATCGCGCTGACAATGATCGGTGCGAATCCGGCGAACATCCCCGCCACCGTGCGCATCGCATCGCTTGCAGGCGAGTTTGGCGTCCAGGAACACGTCCTCACCGCCGGTGCGTTCGTGACGACCGTGCTGCCGCTCGTCGTATTCTTCTCGTTGCAGCGATACTTTGTTCGGGGCATTCTCGCCGGTTCGGTCAAGGGCTGAGACCGCAACTCACCAGATCAATTCCAGCGACCCGTCATCGAGGACTTCAAGGCGATCATCGGTGTCGACATAGGTTGTTGCCTCTTCCTCTTCAATGATGGCGGGGCCGGTTACTACCGTGCCGGGAACCAACGCTGTCCGCCGGTACACGCGGGCTGACGTCTCACCCGAGCCAGCTAATACTTTGCGAGACCCGCGGACTGGCTCACCAGATGGAACAGCAGCGGGGATGTCATCCCACGTCATCGCGGGACGACCCACCGTCTCACAACGAACCGTGACAACTTCGATCGAGTCTGACGGTCGGGAGAATCCGTTCCGTTCGTGATGCCGGATGTGAAAGCGTTCGGCAATACGATCCCATCGATCACCGACCGCGTACGGAACCGCCTGTTCGTGGGCCTGACCTACGTAGCGTGCGTCAACGAGGAGCCGGACCTCATCCACGTGTGCACCCATCGCCCGACATCGCTGGTATCCCTGCGCGGCGAGTTCCTCACCAACGGACTCGAGGGTGGACATCCCGGATGAGCCGCTCACCACGATCGACCGGGAGAGATCGATTCGTGGTGGGCTGAGCAACAGCCCAAGCGCACTAAACACCCCGGCAAAGCGCGGCACAATGACGCTCCGCATGTCGAGCCGCTTCGCGACCGCTGACGCGTGCAGGGCACCCGCACCACCAAACGCAACAAGCACGGATCCGCGCGGGTCAGCGCCCTCATCGATAGATACCTTGCGGATCGCCCCCGACATGATTTCTTCAACGACTGTAAGCATGCCGAGGGCCGTCTCGGAGGTGCCCATCCCCAGTGGCTCGGCAATGGTCCGAACCGCCTCCCAGGCCAGGTCTCCCTGAATCTCAAGTTGGCCGGCGAGTTCGGCACCGGCAGCAATCCTTCCGGCGATGACGTTGGCGTCAGTGACGGTCGGGCTGGTTCCGCCGCGGCCGTACGCTGCCGGGCCAGGCAGGGCGCCGGCAGATCTTGGTCCAACACGCAACGATCCGCCGCCGTCGACCCAGCCGATCGACCCCCCACCGGCGCCGACGGTGTGGATCGCGACCGAGGGCATTCTGCAGGGATAACCGGCAACTGCGCGTTCGTAGGTCACGTCGGGACGACCATCATCGATGCGGCACACATCGGTTGAGGTCCCTCCCATGTCAAAGGAGATGACCTGGGATGTACCGAGGGAATCTGCCAGTGCCGCTGCCGCCACGACGCCGCCCGCTGGACCCGACAACAGGATCGAGACCGGCAACTTGGCGGCCTCCACAACATTGATCAGCCCACCGGACGACCGCATAACCTGGAACTCGCGGGGTAACCCTTCCTGTGCGCACCGGTCGCTGAGCCTGGTGAGATACCTGCCCGTCTCCGGTGCCATGTAGGCGTTGAGTACCGTCGTTGCGGTCCGCTCGAACTCCCTGAACTCGGGGGCGACACTACTTGAAAGACTGATGGGTGCCGTCACACCGCGGGCTCGCAGCGCCACCTCCACGGCCTGTTCGTCCTCCGGATGCTCGTAGCCATACAGCAGCGACACCGCAATAGCGTCAGCGTCCATGATCGAATCGCCAACGATCGCCGTACCGGGTTCCTCACGGCTGACCTCGTATCGATCAGCCCTGGCGACGAGTGGAGGTGCGGGATCGGCGAAGCTGTCGTACAAGCTCGGTCGGTCCTGCCGAGCGATCTCGATAACGTCGCCGAACCCTTCGGTAGTAATCAGCGCGGTGCGCGCACCACGACGCTCCAGCAGTGCATTGGTCGCCACAGTTGTTCCGTGAACGAAGCGGCTCACGGAACCATCCAGGAGCTCGCCCGCACCAACGATGACACCGACGCTCTGGTCCTCAGGGGTAGAAGAGGTCTTCCCCGTCGACAATGCCCGTCCGTCCCACACGACGAGATCAGTGAATGTGCCTCCCACGTCGACCGCGAGAATTGGTTCGTGACTGGAAGGTTCAGGCGTCATGTACGACGAGTGTAAACGGACGCTGTACATGACTCTCGGGTACCATTGGCCTACCCGAGTGTTTGGAACGCCCATGCCCGTAACTGTTTCAACAACGCCAAACGAGAATGCCCGCAAGTTCACGGTCGGCGTCGATGTCGGTGGCCCCTCCACATTCGTGCCCGCCAACGCCGCAGGCAATGCCCTCGCCACCGCCCTCCTCGCGATCGAGGGCACCAAGAGTGTGTTCACCTCCGCGGATTTTGTGACGATCTCGAAACGGCCCGATGCCGGGTGGGAGGCGATCACCAACGCAGCCACGGCCATCCTTGAGGAGCATTTCTGCTAGCGGATCGGTGACGTGTCGACGGCTCAGGGCACCGGCGTCGGGTGCACTCCTGCTGCCCGTAAGGAATCTACCGAGTAGACGATGAGAGCCAGCCATACGAACGCAAAGCCGGTCAACATCACAGTCGAGACCTGCTCGCCATAGACCGTGATACCGATGACGAATGCGATCGATGGTGCAAGGTATTGGAGGAACCCAAGCGTCGAGAGCGGTATCCGTTGCGCCGCCGCACCGAAGAGAACGAGCGGTAGTGACGTTACTAGCCCGGTGCCGACCAGCAGAAGAATTGTCCCCCTTCCGAGCCCCGTCATGGGAACACCGGGACCAGTGCTGGAGGCTGTTACCACGAGAAAACCAGCCGCGGGCAGCGCCAACCAGAGAGTCTCGATCGCCAGACCCTGAATTGCTGTCACCCCGACGACCTTCTTCTTGACAAGCCCATAGAGCGAAAAACTCGTGGCGAGTACCAATGCGATCCACGGCAACGACCCCTGTTGGAGTGTGATCGAAAGAACCCCGATCGTTGCGATGCCAACTGCGGTCCATTGCAACGGTCGCATCCGTTCGCCGAGAACCAGAACGCCGATGAGCACGTTGAGTAGCGGGTTGATGAAGTATCCCAAAGCCGTATCAACGATGTGCCCTGCGTTCACCGCCCAGATGTAGACACCCCAGTTGATGGCGAGCAGGAGAGCACCCCCGAGGAGCAGTAGATAGGTGGTTCGGGGTACCGTTCGGACCCAGCCCCATCGTCGCTTGATCCCGATCAGTATGACGAGAAAGAGTGCCGACCAAACAATGCGGTGGCCAAGGACCGTGATCGCTCCGACTTGCTGAAACTGCTTCCAGTAGATCGGGAGCAAACCCCATAACAAGTAGGCTGAAATTCCGTAGATAACACCGTCTCGCATCCGGTGCAGTTAACCAGATTGCCGGCAACCGTACGACACGGCCAGCGTTGAGTCGACAATCAGGGTCGGGAGGCCATGCCGTCCGTTACACACTTGGGGCAGCGGCCCCGGAAGATCACCTGGGCTTCGTCGATATCGGCGCCTGCGAGGTCGCCTTCGAGACAGGGTTTCGATCCGATCTGGCACGGCACATCAATGACAACGCCACAGGTCCGGCACACGAAGTGGTGGTGCCATACGTCGGCGATTTCGTACAACGCGGTACCCGGGCCACGGTCTGCCAGCATCACAATCCCGGCACTAACCAGGTCGTCGAGAACCTTGTAGACGGTCCCCCGGCTAAGAGAGGCACCGCCGTCTGTCAGCCGCACCCCGACAGCTTCGGCTGAGCGATGACCCCCCGATTGCCGGAGCGCCTCCAGCACCAATAGTCGCTGGCGAGTCACCCGAAGACCCGCTTCACGCAGCTGCTCAGCCCATGTCTGTTGTCTGTTGTTCTGCTGAGTAGTCAAGACCGGTCCAGATTGGTTGCGTAACGTGCTCAGTGGATAAACACCACTGCGCCCTGGTCGATTCCGGGACGAGATACGCTCCCGCACACGTCCATTTTCGTTGGGATGATAACCGTCTATATTAGACTGTGTCGTAATTGGGTAGAACAGGTGTGCGTAGCGGGAAGCTTCGATGGAATATCGAATATCAGGAAGACCACCGGGGACGGCGTCCCCAGGCCCTCCATTCGTCCGACGGCTCACCGACAACGTAGAACCACCGCAACGTGGGTCATCAACCACAAACGAAGGATCGGATTGACATCATGACGAAACGAATTCTCACAACCGAGTCGGGAGCGCCGGTCGCCGACAACCAGAACTCGCAGACCGCCGGAGCCTCTGGCCCGGTATTGATGCAGGATCAACACCTTATCGAGAAGCTCGCCCGATTCAACCGCGAGCAAATCCCCGAGCGGATCGTCCATGCGCGCGGGTCGGGTGCTTACGGGGATTTTGAAGTTACCGCCGACGTCACCCCCTGGACCCGTGCAAATTTCCTGTCCGAGATCGGCAAACAGACACGCGTGTTTGTCCGGTTCTCGACTGTGGCCGGCAGCCGGGGCGCACCCGAGGCCGTACGCGACCCGCGGGGGTTTGCGATCAAGTTCTACACCGAGGACGGAAACTACGACCTCACCGGTAACAACACGCCAATTTTCTTCATCCACGATCCGTTGAAGTTCCCCGACTTCATCCATTCTCAAAAGGCAGACCCGCACTCCAACAAACAAGAAGCCGACAACGTGTGGGACTTCTTCTCCCTCTCGCCAGAAGCAACACATATGTTCACATGGCTGTTTGGTGATCGTGGAATCCCCGCGACGTATCGCAACATGAACGGATACGGGTCGCACACGTACCAATGGGTGAACGAAGCGGGCGAGACAACCTGGGTGAAGTATCACTTCAAGACGGACCAGGGCATCAAATGCCTCACCGAGTCTGAGGCCGCCACTCTCGCCGGGACCGACCCCGAGTCCCACACTTCCGACCTACAGCAAGCCATCGATGGAGGAGACTTTCCGTCCTGGACACTGAAAGTCCAGCTGATGCCCGCCGCGGACGCCGAAAGATACGGGATCAACCCGTTCGACATCACCAAGGTCTGGCCACACGCCGACTACCCGGTGATGGAGGTCGGCCGCATGACCCTGAACGGGAATCCGGAGAACTACTTCAGTGACGTTGAGCAGGCGGGATTCGATCCGGGAAACTTCGTGTCGGGCATCGGACCATCACCAGACAAGATGTTGCAGGGCCGGTTGTTCGCCTACGGCGATGCTCATCGGTACCGTCTCGGGATCAACCACACCCAGCTCCCGGTGAACCAGCCCCGGGCCACGGTGGCCGACAACTACGGTCGTGACGGAGCGATGCGTTTCGATGCCAACGGAGGCGCAGACAAGAACTACGAACCGAACAGCTTCGACGGACCCGTCCAGACTGATAGCCCGCTGTACAACCCGCTGGAGTCCTCCGGTGGGAGTGGAACCTATGAGTGGGATGAGCGCGAAACCGATAACTTCACGCAGGCGGGCATGCTGTACCGCTTGATGTCGAGCGACGAGAAGGACCGTCTCATCGCAGCGATCGCAGGATCGCTGTCGGGAGTACAGAAGACCGATATCGGCGACGGCATTGTGGCACGCTCAATCGGCCACTTCCGCCAGGCCGACGCCGACTTCGGTGACCGGCTCGAGAGCGCAGTCAACGCGCTTCGTAACTGAGAACAGGGTGGTGGGGGTCGGAGTCTGTTCCGACCCCCACCGTCAACCCGTTCCGGAGACCTTCACGGGGTAGCCAGCACCCGAAGCTGGATCGGCCACGAAACACCCGAACGAGTGGCAAGCAGGACGACCCGCCAGTCACCACCGGCAACGAGTTCTGCCGCAATCACGTCGGCGTCGGAAGCAAACCTGCCGATCTCGCGCATCGCGCTATCGATGACCCACTGCGGTGCCGTTGCGCTCCCAACCCAGGAGGCGAGAGGCTGCGGTGTGGTGGAAACCGAAACGGACGGCAACGAGGCCACTGCATAACCGTCCCCGGCGGCGACAAGAGAAACGGTTGCTTCAAGTACGTCCGATCTCACGAAGTCTTCGCCAGGTCCGTCAGACTCCTCGAGCATCTGGAACGCGACAACGACATCGAGGCCCGCTGGCGTGGTTACTGATCGAACCACCCCGGTCCACTCGACGTAGGTTGTTGGCATGCCTTGGCCATGAGGTAGTGGCAGCTGATCTCCATCCACGAACAGGGCGGCGAGGCGTGCCCTCGCTGCCACATCCCCGTCGACGGTGAAGAAGTCGCGGACGAACCTCGTCGCGAAATACGTCGCCGACACACTTGGTGCGGCCGATGGCGACAGGGAAGCCATCAGATCCGCCTCGGTATACAGCACATTCGCCGCAACCGTCGTTGGGGGCACCGTGACTGCGAGTTCCACCGGCGAGTCCACATTCACCGTTGGGCTGGTCGACGACACCGGTTCAAGCACTGTCTGTTGTTCCGCTCCACCGAGCATACGGGCACCGAAGACGCCGACCACAAGCGCAATGACGATCCCTCCGGCAATCATGACAGTTCGGTTGCCACTCGGTGTTGTATCGGGGATGAGATGGGACCAGGGGATCTCTTCGAACTCCTCGCTGTCCACTATTGGTCGTCCATGTCGTATTGCTGGCCCGGGTAGATCAGATTCGGATCGTCGCCGATGACCGTACGGTTGCCGTCGTAGATCCCCTTCCACCGTTGTGAAATGGCATCCGAGGTGACACGACTCTCTCGTGTCGCCAGATCCTGTGCCGCGATCTTCCACAGAGTATCCCCGCTCACCACTGTGTAGAACTCCGGAGGATGCGCCGAGGACGACGTGGCGAACGCTCCCGACGACCTCACAAGTCGCGTCGGTGGTGGGGCGAGCTCGGCGAAGGCGCCAAACGCGGGGATGAGCAGCAACATTGCAACGCCCCCGGCGAGCAAGACACGCGAACGTCCCGGATTGAGTGTGGAGTGAATGAAGCCAAACAGCGACACTGCAGCACCACCGGCCATGAGTGCAAGAGAAATATCCATGCCTCGACCGTATGAAGCCTCGGATCGCGATTCAAGGGGTATGCGGCGAAGAATTTTTCGCGCCCTGACGTGGTGTTTGCATCGACTTGGCAAACTCAAGCGGTGCCGACACCGTACCGAACACCGGCATTATCAACCGCCGATATACGACATCTCTACTCGCGGGAACGGCAGGTTCGACTCGGTGCGCTTCTCCGAGTACCGGTCGGTGCGTGCTTCCCAGACACCTCGCATGATCTCGACAAGATCGTCATCGGTGGCACCGTCACGAATCGGACCACGGATATCCGTGCCCTCGCTGCCGAAGAGACACGTAAAGAGGCGACCGTCGGCTCCGAGCCGCAGTCGAGTGCAGTCGCCGCAGAAGGGTTTGGTCACCGAGGCAATGATGCCGATCTCGCCGGAGCCGTCCTTATAACGATATCGGCTGGCAACCTCGCCGCGGTATCCCGGATCGACAGGTTCAATTTCGTGGTGTTCTTCGATTCTCGCCAGAATCTCCCCAGCAGCGAGCACGTCGTTCATCCGCCACCCGTTGGTTGCACCGACATCCATGTACTCAATGAAACGCACGATATGGCCGGTGCCGCGAAAGTGCTCGGCGAGCTTCGGTATCTCCTGGTCGTTGATGTCTTTCTTGACGACCATGTTGATTTTGATCGGTCCGAGTCCGACATTCGCTGCGGCATCGATTCCGTCGAGCACCGTTTGCACATCAACACCGACGTCGTTCATGGACTGAAAGACTTCGTTGTCAATCGCGTCAAGACTGACGGTCACCCTGCTGAGCCCCGCCTCCTTGAGCACTGCCGCATGTTTGGACAACAGTGCCGCGTTTGTCGTCATTGCAATATCGGCGACACCTTCGATGTCGGCGAGCTGGCCGACGAGCCGATCCAGGTGTCGACGCATCAGGGGCTCACCACCGGTGAGTCGGAACTTTTCGGCACCGAGAGCCACCGCGGCCTTGGCGACGCGGGTCAATTCTTCGAACGTGAGAAGGTCCGCCCGCGGGAGAAATTCGTAGTCGCGGTTGAATACTTCCTTGGGCATGCAGTATGTGCACCGGAAGTTGCAACGATCCGTCACCGAGATACGGAAATCCCTAAGCGGTCGCCCGAGAGTGTCTTCAACGCTCATGGGCACAGCCTACCGGGCCAAACAAACCACAATGCCCGCATGGCCCGCATCCCCAGGCGCACGACCAGTTGTGGAACTTTTTGACTACTTGGTCACGAAGGAGAGGAACTCGCTCCGCGTTCGGGGGTCACTGCGGAAGGTACCGCGCATGGCACTGGTGACCATCGAGGAATCCTGCTTTTGGACGCCGCGCATCATCATGCAGAAGTGTTGTCCCTCGATCACAACCGCGACACCAAGGGGATCCAGCACCTCACCGACTGCATCGGCGATCTGATTGGTGAGCCGTTCCTGTACCTGAAGACGCCGGGCGAACAAATCAACGATGCGAGCAACCTTGGACAAACCGATAATCTTCCCCTTCGGCAGATACCCTACGGCGGCCTTCCCGTAGAACGGCAGCATGTGGTGTTCGCAGAGCGAGTAAAACTCGATGTCTTTCACCAGGACCATTTCGTCGGCACCCTCGGCGTCGAAAATGGCGTCATTCACCACTTCTTCGAGCGATGTGGTGTAACCACTTGTCAGAAAGTCGAACGCCTTCGCGACCCGCAAAGGCGTACGTTCAAGACCTTCGCGAGATGGTTGCTCACCAAGCTCAATGAGTTGCTGGCGCACCAACGCCTCGAACCGTGGAGCGTAGACATCCTGCGGCGAGTCGAAGTCTTCAATGGCCCGGGTAACGTGCGGTTCACTCAGCTTGATGGCCCGCACCTTGCGCAGATCGCTGCTGCGCACACTCTTGGCGATCGCACCCATCGTGCGCCCATCAACCGGATGGATCCAGTCGCGAGCGATCTCGGCAATGGGTATCGCAATGTGAGGTTCGGTGATGGCGTCCGGATCAGGTAGCTCCCAACCGTCGAATTTCTCGACAACATCACCAAAGTAGGCGATGTCGATGTCGATCGTTCGGGGTTCGTTGGGATCGTTGGTGCGAACCCGACCAAGATTCTCTTCGACAAGACGTAACTCGTGCCGCAGCGCCTCTGGATCGAGCGGTGAACACACCAAGAGTGCGACGTTGTAGTAGTCAGGTGCGTCGTCCGGTCCCCCGACGGACGCGGACTCGAAGAACTGAGAGACCTCTCGCACATCGATGTCCTCATGGCGACGCAACATCCTGATTGCCTCAGGCAAGTATCGCTCGCGCTCAATGTTCGAACCGAGCGTCAGTATGGCCAATGTCCGGGGTAGTCTGTCCATGGGTCGTTTCCTCCTGTCACACGTCAACACGTTGGCGGGTGATTTCAATCCCCACAGATCTGGCATGCCGCAGTGCACCGGGTTTCTCCACCGAGATCGTTACCGCATGGACTCGCGCATCCATGTTGAGGCATATGTCCGCAAGCTCTTGAACGAGACGCTCCACAAGAAGCGGGTCACCCTCCTGGATATGACGAATCATCGCCTTGGTAAGGGTGCGGTAGTTCACAGAGTCGGCGATATCGTCGGACATCGCCGCTTGACGTGTGTGGACGGCAAGAGTTGCGTTCACCAGGATCTCTTGTGGTGTCGTGCGTTCCTCGGGATTGATTCCCAGGATGCCCATGACCGCGAGGTCCTTTATGAGGATTCTGTCGTAGTGGTCCATAGAGCCCAAGCGTACCCTGATCGCTAGAACTGGATCGCGATTCGTGTCAGGCGAGGTGCGCTCCACCATCGAGACGAACAATTTCCCCGGTGACAAAGTCATTCTCGATGAGGTGAAGGACGGCCTGGGTGACCGGTTCGACACCACCGGCGCGTCCGAGCGGCAGGTTTGACGCAAGACCCTCTACATAGTCTGCATCCTCGCCTGGCGGGGCAAGGATGACACCCAGCGCTACGGCATTGACACGAATATTCGGAGCAAGGGCTACCGCCGCGGCACGGGTTGCGGTGTCGATCGCACCCTTGGCGATGGTGTACGAGAAGTGTTTCTTGTACGGGGTGAGAGTCCTCACGTCCGCGATGTTGACGATTGCGCCGTCGGTGCCCTCGTATTGGTCCGCCATCGCCTGCATCAGCATGACCGGCGACTCCAGCGAGAGAGCCATGGTGGCTCGCAGTGCATCGAGCGTGAGATCTTCCAGGGTGTCGAAGGGGAACCCGGATGCGCTGTTGATGAGGATTGACACCGGCCCGATGGCCTCGGTCGCCACATCCATCAGGTTCCGTGCGGTCCGCGGGTCGCTGAGATCGGCATCCCCGATGGCACTGCGAACACCCAGTGATCGCAGCTCCGCGGCGAGTTCCTCTGCGGCGGCCTCCGACCGCCCATAGTGGACGAAGACATTCACTCCCGCCTCGGCCAAGGCGCGACTGATGGCACCTCCGATGCGGTGCGCTCCTCCCGTTACGAGAGCGTTGCGGTTTGTTAATTGCATGTGACCAAGGATACGAGATCGTGGCGCCGGCCGGGTCCAACGCGCAAGTCGTTCATCACGCTAACCTTCTCGGCTGTGAGTAGAAACGATCCCCGCCACGGAATCTGGATATTGCCGATCCTTATTGCCGCCATCATTGGTTCCACCGTTGTGTTCGTGGGCCGGCTTCCCGAAGCCGTGATCTCTGTGCCCGAGACTTCGGCAACGTCAACAACGCTGGCCGATACAGCATCGACCACGACCTCAACAACGGTCGATCCAGCGACGGCGGAACTGGTTGCCTCGACAACGGCTTTCCAAGTTGAGGCTGCGGCCCTCGCCGAAGAAGCAGTCACATTGAACCAGCAGTGGGATGACCGCGAGTTCGATTTCGGCTCCGCCAAGACCAGATTCGACGAGTACCGTGACAAGGTCGACGACTTCAAGAATCGGGTACTCTCGACGACGGTACCTACCGACCTCCAAGACTTGTGGCAGGCTGTTGCGGATGCGACGCAGGGACTCGATGATGCCTCGGCCCAGATGCTCAACGGCTTGCTCGATCCGAAGTCAGCGACCGGTCGGCGTGACGGCCTCGCATCCATCGGTACCAGCCAGGAGTCGTTGAACACTGCGTTTGATGACCTCCTGGCCCAAATCAACGGCTCGAGCTCCTGACGACCAACCCACCCGTTCTGGCGTCCATTTGGGCGATATATCGCCCAAATGGACGCCAGAACGGAACGTGTCTTGCCCGGGACGTCGACAAGCCCCGCACATATCGTGTGGGGCTTGTCGACCCTTGGAGTGCAAGCAGCTCGGTCGGGGAATGCGTTAGGGGTTTCTCAGTCGTTTTCTACTGAGCCGCGCCCAGAGCGCTGCACACCGTATTGGTGATCAGCCTGGTCACGACATAGGGATCCATGTTGGCGTTTGGCCGACGATCCTCGATGTAACCCTTCCCTTCCTTTGCTACCTGCCATGGAATGCGAACCGATGCGCCACGGTCCGAAACGCCGTAGCTGTACTCGGTCCATGGAGCAGTCTCGTGCAGCCCGGTGAGTCGCTGTTCAATGCCGGCACCGTAGTTGGTGATGTGCTCTTCTACCTTCTCACCAAGCGCCTCGCACGCAGCGATGATGGCGTCGTAGTTCTCTCGCATATCGGCGGTCGAGAAGTTCGTGTGGGCACCGGCACCGTTCCAGTCACCAGCGACCGGCTTCGGGGTGAGGTGGGCCGACACACCAAAGTCCTCTCCGATGCGGTACAACAGCCAACGGCCCATCCAGATCTGGTCCGAGGCCGCTACCGGATCGAGCGGTCCGATCTGGAATTCCCACTGGCCGATCATGACCTCGGCATTCGTGCCACTGATCGCAAGGCCAGCATCGATGCAGGCATCCGTGTGGGCTTCGACAACGTCGCGCCCATAGATTTCATCGAATCCGACACCGCAGTAGTACCCGCCCTGGGGTGCCGGGTACCCGCCGATCGGCCAACCGTGGGGGCGGCCATCCTTGTAGAACGTGTACTCCTGCTCGATCCCAAACCACGGTTCGTGCGAAGCGTACTTCTCCGCAGCCTCAACACAGGCCGCCCGAGTGTTCGACTCATGAGGAGTGAGGTCGATGTTGAGTACCTCGCAGAGGACCAGCTTGTTGTCACCGCCACGAATTGGATCGGGAGTGGTAAAAACCGGGCGCAGCACACAGTCCGAGTTGTCACCGGGCGCTTGTTCCGTGCTCGACCCATCGAAGCCCCACAGGGGCGGCTCTTTCCCTTCCGGGATTACCATCGTCTTGGAGCGCATCTTGGCGGTTGGTTTACGCCCATCGATCCAGATATATTCGGCTCGGTACACCATGTCGTTCTTCCTTCGTGCTGGACACACTCGTTGTCATCATGAAATGTCGTGCCGACATCGTCACACGGACGGGTTACACCAACGTTGCCGAAATGTGAACATCGTGTTTCGTGAGCAACTCTGTCTGGGCAGCACCGAGAATGTACCGTACGATGCAGAGTCAGGAGGTGAATACCCGATGCAAAAACACGAAGACTACGTACTGCGAACCGTTCAGGAGCGCAGTATTCGGTTCATCCGGCTCTGGTTCACCGACATCTCTGGATCGCTGAAGTCGTTTGCGATCACACCCGCTGAGCTTGAGAACGCCTTCGCCGAAGGCATGCATTTCGACGGTTCTGCGATTGACGGGTTCACCCGCGACAGCGAGTCCGACATGCTCGCGATGCCGGATGCGCGGACGTTTCAGATCCTCCCGTGGCGCCCCGGTGATGCCGGTGTGGCCCGCATGTTCTGTGACATCGTGTCGCCAGACGGTGACCCGTTCCGGGGTGACCCGCGATGGGTGCTGCGCCAGAACCTCCAGCATGCGGCCAAGCTCGGTTACTCGTTCTATGTCGGCCCGGAGGTCGAGTATTTCTACTTCCGCGACTCGGGCCCCGAACCCGAAGTCCTGGATCGGGGCGGCTACTTCGACCTGACACCACTCGACGTTGCCCAGGAGTACCGGCGCGACACGATCATGGCACTTGAACAGCTCGGCATTCCCGTCGAATCATCTCACCACGAGGTTTCCCCTTCACAACACGAGCTTGACCTGCGCCACAGTGACGCCCTCTCCATGGCTGACAACCTCGTGACGACGCGGCTCGCCGTCAAGGAAGTCGCCATGAAACACGGCATCTACGCAACGTTCATGCCGAAACCTCTCGAAGGATTCGACGGGTCCGGGATGCATCTCCACCTGTCGTTGTTCGAGGGTGACTCGAACGCGTTCTTCGAAGAGGGTGCCGACCACCACGTGTCAAAGGTGGGACGCGCGTTCATGGCTGGTTTGTTGGCACACGCTCCGGAGATAACCGCCATCACCAACCAGTGGGTGAACTCGTACAAACGCCTCGTCGCTGGCTTCGATGCACCGATCTACCAGTCGTGGAGCCAACGGGACCAGTCGTCGATCCTTCGTGTTCCCAGAGCCAAGAAGGGTAAGGCTGCGTCGACAAGAATCGAATACCGTGCCCCCGACCCTGCATGCAACCCGTATCTCGCCCTCTCCGTCATCCTCGCGGCGGGTCTCGCAGGGGTCGACGGTGGTTACGACCTGCCAGATTCACCAAACGGCCCCGCCGCCGGGCAACACCGAATCCCTGCATCATTAGCCGAGGCGCTCGATGCAATGGAAGAATCAACGCTTGTTCGTAATGCGCTCGGGGATCACGTATTTGAATGGTTCTTGCGCAACAAGAGAGACGAATGGGAGCGCTACGCCCACCATGTCTCCCGCTTCGAGCTTGAGCAGTATCTTCCGGTGCTGTGATGTTTGTCCCGGTCTGGCCGCCCACTCCCACCGCCGCCCTCATGGCAGGGCTGCTGGACGCCGGATACCAACCGATCCCCATCGAGAGCCTCGACGACCTCGCGGGCAGAACCCCGGAAGCCGGTTGGGCAGCAACGGCGGTCGAGGTAGTCGAAGATCTGGGCCGATGTCTATCGATAGCGGCGAAACTCAAAAACGAATTCTCGTTGCCGGTACTACTCATCATCGATCGTACGATGACGAGTTCGATCCTCGACGACGACAGTTACACCGATTTCATCCTCTCCCCGATAGACCGGACGGAACTGCGGGTACGGCTCGCACGGATCGCCCTCATCGATGCTGCCATCACCGACGACGATGTGTTGCGGTTTCGCGATCTCGAGCTGAACACCGCTACGTACCAAACAACCGTGGGTGGTGACCCACGGGACCTCACGTTCATGGAGTACGAACTACTGCGGTTCTTTGTCGAGCACCAGGGCCGGGTCTGGTCTCGTGATCAGATCCTTGAGAGGGTGTGGGGGTACGACTACTTCGGTGGTGCCAGAACCGTGGATGTTCATGTGCGGCGGCTGCGCGCCAAGCTCGGCGAGGAACGTTCGTCGTGGATTACCACCGTGCGCTCGGTTGGCTACCGGTTCGGGTAGGGACCCTGCCGACGGTCGGCCCAACGCTGCACCTTAGGTAGGGTGCACGCATGGGGTACTGGATTCTGTTCGTCCTCGGAACTGCTTCGATCGCTGCGCTGATCGCCGCAACCGTCGCACGACCCTGGTTAGTCCGGCGGGGCTATCTGTACCCGAC
>JAADIG010000021.1 GCA_013151445.1 Actinomycetota bacterium | reverse complement strand
CCTCATCTGGTCCGTTGGTGGAATCCCACGTGACGACTTCAAGCAGTCGGATAACCAGAAGGTCGTCTTCTCGCTCACAGTTCTGTGTTGCCTCGACGGTGTCCTGACTCCGCAGAAGGGCGAGTTCGTTGACAAAGCCGAAAAGGTCAAGGGGATGGAAGGTGCCGGGAAGGCCCTCGAGTCCATTGCCCGCACCTATGGGCACACCTTCTTCAACACGTCGCTGCTCGACTTCCCAAGGCTCATGGACGATCCGGCGAACGTGGCAGGGAATCTCCGTTTCGACATTGCGGGGTTCTCCCCCGATGTGCTGGCAGCCGAATCGCGGTTCAGCTCAACTGAATCCCCCAGCTCAACAGGCGGAGTAGAAGAGACGATCTCATGGGAGTCCATATGACGACAGGAATGGACCGATCGATGTGGCGGCCAACTACCGAGGACGAACTCGTGCTCGCTGCAGAGATCGGAACCTTGGACGAGAGCACCCCGGGACTTGAGCTCAAGGCGTTGATCCCCACAACCCGAGGTACGAACAAGGAGCTGGCTCGCGATCTCGCATCTCTGTCCATCGGCGGTGGGACGCTGCTCGTCGGAGTCGCCGATAGTACGGATCGAGACCCAGACGATCCAACCACGGCTCTCGTGCCGCTCAGCTGCTCTGGGCTTCCCGAACGCGTGGAACAAATAGCATTCACCCGGTGCGATCCACCACTGCGCGTTTCGTCTCACGTCATCCAGAGTGCGGCGAACTCCGAGCTCGGGTACCTCGTGGTCGACATACCAGCCAGTCCACTTGCGCCACACATGGTCGATGGCCGCTATTGGGGACGGGGCGAGCACACGAAACGGCACCTCACGGACATCGAAGTCGAGCGCCTTCTTCGCAGACGCGACGCCCTCGATCAGTCCGCAGGATCGGAACTCGATGCATACATCGAACGCGACCCGTTTGCGCTACCCGAATATCAGCGTGAGCTCGGCCACCTCTTTCTGGTCGGAATACCTCTCCAGGCAAACGACACAATGCTGCTTGATGTCGTCGACAGAGACGATTGGGTATGGACTACAGCACGACAACAGGCAGGTCCGGGAACAGGCGCTTGGTCGCCTGCTCCCCACGATCTGACCAACAGCGATCGACGAGATGACGGCTGGGCAGCTACTTCTCACGAAATCACAACCGGACGCACAGTGAGCGAGGACTCACACGAGGAATACCTGCTCGAGATTGAAATGTCCGAAGGTGGGAAAGTTCGCCTGTACTCCGGACGGATAACCGATGTCGTCGGCGCAAGGGGAGACGATCCAGGAAACAGGGTCGTCTTCGACGTTGCTGTGGCAGGCAACACTCGACACTTCATCCACATGATTGAAGCCGTGGCCGATCAGGCTCAATACCGAGGGATCTGGGCACTCGGCGTGTCGCTCACGGGCGTTGAGGGTGCTCAGCCGTATTCCATAGCTCAAAACTGGCTCGTCCACGATCCACCGATGCGGAGCGCCGGCATTTACCGGGAACTCACGCGGGCATCGACCGCAGAAGTCGTCGCCGCACCAGGATCTGTGACGGAACGACTTGTGGGCCGATTCCTTAGAAGTGTCCGTGTGGCAAACCACGAGAGGGTCGCTCCGTTTCTCGCAGACCCCGAAAACGGCGAAGCGACCGACTAGGGAAAAGGCTGGTCTCGTATTCCCTCCACACAGCGCGCCTTCGCTTCTTGGATGACTGATGTCCTCGTGTACGTCGTGGTGCTCAATCTCTACGTCGGATACTCCGATTCGGAAGCAATCGACTCGTTCACGATCTCCATTCTCACGGCGCTCCTACTCAAAGGAGTCTTCGGTCTGCAAAGAGATCAAACTCACACTGCAGAAGGCGATAGACGAAGTGACAGAGCACTCTATTCGGGCCGCGAATGCTTGGCGAGATCGGCGAGTTCCAAGTGGGCGATGCTGAGGTACATGCGAACACTCTTCCCCTCGAGGTGTCTGACGTAGCCGACGACCGGCGTGTTCTTGATGTTGCCGTATTCGACACCAATGACGTTGGGCGAGTCAAACACATAGTCAGACCAGTCCGGATCGGCGGCGTTCACCTCGGGCAAGAGCTTCATGAGCTTTGCTTGATGATGCGCTGCCTTGTTTCGAACCCAATGGATGCCTGCAAATATCGAGTTCTTGTCGTGCTCTTGGAGCTTCATGGCGTCGATAGCCGCGCCGATCCAGAACAGCACTTCCATGTACGACAGTTGGTTGTCATATGGCTTGCTTGGCCGGAGCCTGCTGAGCGCTGCTTCCGCACCCCTCATAGAGAGGTCGAACTGGGCTAAGGCGTCCACGTCTGTCCACAGTCGGTTTGTCGTCATGTCTCGCACATATGACGGCCTCTGGTTGGTTGGATTTCTGCGTTTCATCTTGGTCCGGTCCTCTGGGAAGGGCAATTCTGGACCTCGGACGCCCCTTGGCCTATGAGCCGAAAACTCTGCAGAACCCGTGCTGTGTAACACATCTAGGGTTACCGGGGCCATATGGCGCAAGGGTTTCCAGCCTGTCTCTCCGTCCCACGGATCAGAAGGTTGGGGGTTCGAGTCCCTCCGGGCGTGCTCTGATCGCCGTTGCACCGCAAGGGCTATCGCATAAGATAGGTTCCTCGACATTCTGGCGTTTGGGAGCCATCGTGGGTCTTGCGGGTTTTGGCCGATCTAACCCATACTCAGCTTCGGTTGATGAACCGGACGCGTTCTTTGAGCCACGCTGCGGTCCAGGTCTCGTCGACCTCTCCGGCAGCGATTGCCAACATGGCTTCTTCGGCCTGGTCGATGTTGGGTGGGTCGGGGTCCCAGGTGCCGTGGTTGAGGTCGACGAACATGGCCAGTGTTGCCCAAGCCCCCCGCTTGTTCCCGTCGGTGAGGGGATGGTTCCACGTCAGCCGACATACCAACACAGCGGCCTTGTCGTAGATGTCGGGATAGAACTCGACGTCCCCGAATCCGGCCTGGGGGGGCGTGCAACGCTGAGTCGGCCAGATCAGAACGCGACGCGTTGGCGAGGGTGTCGGCGTCGACACCGGTGATTTGTTCGGCCAGCCAGAAGTACTCGGCCAGTGTGACGTAGCGGGTCACTGGGCGAGGCGTTCCAACAGTTCTCGGTCGCGTTCGAGGAGCCGCTTGGCACGGCTGGTGAAGTCCTCGTCCTGGCGGACCCGTTCGATCTCGGCTTCGAGGGCGTCGATGATCAGGGCGTTGACACTGGTGCCCTTGACCCGGGCGACGGCTTCAGCGCTGTCGGCGAGGTCTTCGGGAAGGCGCACGGTGGTCTGCTTGGTCATGAACTCATGATATCACGACATCGCGACAACGTAACCCTGTAGAACATCCACCCCGCGAGGCCGTGTCGCTGGATGCCTGACGTCCTTGGGAGCCAAGTTGGGAGCCAACCGTCCTGGACTCCTGTGGACACGAGTGGATTCCTCTGGAATCGAAAGCTTGGTGTTTCGGGCTGTGTCGACGGCCGTGGACACCTGTGGGCACCGCTTGGAGATATACGGATCAGAAGGTTGGGGATTCGAGTCCCTTCGGGCGTGCCGCTGGAATCCCCCGTGATTGCGGGGGATTCTGTCATCTTCCGCCAAGGTCATCGACGTGGAATGGAGTGACGGCTAGCTGTAGTCGGTCGTGAAGGTCCAGCGTCTCCGAACCTTGCGGTGCCATGTGTCGAGAATCTCGGGATCGCCGTCCACATTGATCGTCTCATCCCGGCCCCGGTTCCACACGACGAGGTACAGGTCCGATGCACTGCCTGTCAGGCTCACTTGAGCGGGCGCATCGTCACGGATCGTTCCGTCAGGACTGAACGTGAGGTGCCAGTGGTCCCCCGTGTCTTGCGTGTGGAAGGCGATGGTCCAATCGTTCGGTGGTGAGACCTCCGTGATGATGGACAAGAACGCGTTGAGCGTCTCGTCGATCCCGTCGACTGCGAATACCGGGTCGAAGACCGGAGCGAACGGGGATGCCCCTCCCGCCGCGATCTGGGCGTCGAAGCGATGTACGGCAATCTCATGTGCCTGGCTGCCCACATCGCGAGCGGTGAAGGTGCTGGGAGGAACGCGGGTATGTCGTCGTTGGGCGACGCCGCCTCGAGGCACCGCATGAGGTTGGCGTTCGTCTCGAGATACCAGTCGATCAGATCGCCGTCCTCCGGCCAGAAGACGGCCAGATTCGGCCAGGTCTCGACGTGAGTGGATAGGCCCTCCGGCCAGATCTCCGATCTGCATCCCGCCACGATGCCTGCAGCCCACAGGTGGATCTCGCTCAGGTGCCGGACCAGGTCTCGTACGGACCACCCGGGGCAGGTCTCGACATCGGTATCGAGACCCGCCCGCCGGGCAGCGGCGGCGAAGAGCTGAGCCTCGCGTCCGACGGCGGCGATGTGTTCGCTGATCTCCATGGTGTTCTCCCATCTACCCGGGTG
>JAADIG010000065.1 GCA_013151445.1 Actinomycetota bacterium | reverse complement strand
ACCCCATACAGACCAGCCATGACGGCAAGCAGCACCTGGGCTGTGCAGATGTTCGACGTCGCCTTCTCACGGCGAATGTGCTGCTCACGCGTCGCCAGCGTCAACCGGTAGCCGACCCGGCCATCCGCATCCTTGGAAACACCAACGAGACGGCCCGGCATGGCACGTTTGAACGCATCCCGGGTCGCCATGTACCCGGCGTGCGGCCCACCGAACATCATCGGGACACCAAACCGCTGCGAGGTCCCGACCGCAACGTCGGCCCCCATTTCACCAGGCGACTTCAGCAGGGTTAGAGCCAGGAGGTCGGCGGCGACCGCAACCTTGATGCCACGCTCCTGGCATGACGCAACTATCTCAGCGATATTGGCAATCGCACCCGAGACGCCGGGATACTGGAGTAGAACGCCAAACGGCTCAACATCGGCCAAATCGGTCGCAGGGTCACCAACAACGAGTGTGAACCCGAGCGGCTCGGCCCGGGTGTGGAGTACCTCGATGGTCTGGGGAAGTGTGTCCTGGTCCACAAAGAACGTGTCGCCCTGTTTGCCTTTTGACAACCGGTGGAGCATCGACATGGCCTCGGCCGCTGCGGTGCCCTCGTCGAGTAACGATGCGTTGGCGATCTCCATGCCGGTGAGATCCATCACCATCGTCTGGAAGTTGATAACGGCCTCCAGGCGTCCCTGCGAGATCTCGGGTTGATACGGCGTGTACGCCGTGTACCAACCCGGGTTTTCGAGAACGTTGCGCTGAATGACGGCCGGAGTAATCGTGTCGTAATACCCCATGCCAATCATGGAAACAAACACCTGGTTCTTGTCAGCGAGCTCACGCAGCCGGGCGAGGACGACGCGCTCTGTCCTGGGGCCGTCGAGATCGAGGGGACCTTCGGAGCGGATTACATCGGGCACGGCGACATCGATGAGCTCGTCGAGCGTATCAAAACCGATCCGGGCCAGCATGCGTTCGATGTCGGCGTCTCGCGGTCCGAGATGGCGCCCGAGAAACTCTGCGTTCGGATCGGTGGTTAATGACATGGTGTGGATCTCCTGGTGAGTGACATGAGACGCGCGATGCTTCTCGCCCCGTTCTGTCGCTCGAACCTGAGAGTTTTCGCCGGCTGTCCGGCTTTCCCCTTCGGTGAGGCGCATGCGCGCCTGCTCTCCAGAGATGTTTCTGTGCTGCGGTACCTGGTGCCTGAGAGTTTCCCGGGGCGGTTGCTCCTTCGGCGCCGACATATGCGGACTCTCCCGCAGCACGTCATCAACTCGCCAATGGTACCAGTCGATAGTCCCGAGCACCACCACAATATTGCTGGGGTTCTAAGGATTGCGGACCTGGACAATGAGGGTGCGAGGGCACCGGTCAGTCGGAGTCGCCGTACTTTTCGGCGTGTAACGATGCCGCAGATCCGACCCAGTCGTCGCGCTCGATGCGACCGGGGAAACTATCCAACGCCTCGGTGATGTAGCTGAGGTCGTCCGGTGTTAATGAAGCGATCTGGCGGAAACTCGAAAACCCCATCTCCCGCAACATGGTGTTGATCTTCGGACCGACACCGCGAATCGCCTGGAGATCATCATCAACCGAAACGCCGTCCATGGTCCGGCGGGCAATGTTGGCAACCTGCGAACGCAGGTTGGATTCATGAGAGTTGAGATCGCCAGACGGGGGCTCGATGTCTGGAGTCGGCGGCGGCGGTTGGATGACTTCGGGCATGCCACCGTTGAGTGCCATCACAGAGTCCGTGAGGTCGACGGTCAACCCCATCTTGAATGTCTCGTATTGTTCTACCAAACGGGCGTGGTCACCGATCAGGCTCTGGTGGGCGGTGCGTTCCTCGGCGAGACGAACCTCCGCCAACGTTGCCCGTCGCGCCGCATCGATGAGGTCTTCATTGGAACGTTCGGTTTCCACCGCAAAAAATGCCCGCGCCAAAACCCATCCGGCGATGCCGCCTACTAGGGCGGCGCCGATGAGTGCTGCTATCGACCCCAACGTCTCCCTCGTCTCATAGCCAGTCTCAATGTTGATGTACTACGCATCAGTGTAGGACGCCCTTCGAGGATATTCCCAAGTTTATGGAATATGACAATGGTCGACTCAAGTTATACTATCGACATACACTCAACATTGTAGTATACTCACCAAATAGCATTCTTTTCAGGAGGAACGATCATGGGACGAGCCGTAGGTATCGACCTAGGAACCACAAACAGTGTGATCTCAGTTCTCGAAGGCGGCGAGCCAAAGGTCATCGCCAACGCCGAGGGCCACCGCACAACACCATCTGTCGTCGCGTTCGCAAAGAACGGCGATGTTCTCGTCGGCGACCAGGCGAAGCGCCAGGCGATTACCAACCCCGACCGGACAATCCGCTCGGTGAAGCGCCACATGGGCGAGGACTGGTCCGTAACCATCGACGGCAAGGACTACACCGCACAGGAGATTTCCGCACGCATTCTTCAAAAGCTCAAGCGGGACGCGGAACAATTCCTTGGTGATGACGTCACCGAGGCGGTCATTACGGTGCCCGCATACTTCGGCGACGCCCAGCGTCAGGCGACCAAAGAAGCCGGCCAAATCGCAGGCCTCGAAGTCCTCCGTATTGTCAACGAGCCGACGGCCGCCGCACTCGCCTACGGCATGGATAAGGACAAGGACCACCAAATACTCGTCTTCGACCTCGGTGGCGGCACGTTTGACGTGTCGGTTCTCGAGATCGGTGAGGGCGTGTTCGAGGTTAAATCGACCTCCGGCGACACGGACCTCGGTGGCGACGACTGGGACCAGGCAGTCATGGACTGGCTCGTCACGGATTTCAAGAACGATCACGGTGTCGATCTCGGGGCGGACCCGATGGCGCTCACCCGTATCAAGGAAGCCGCTGAGAAAGCGAAGATTGACCTGTCATCGGTTACCGAGACCGAGATCAATCTGCCGTTCATCACGGCAACCGCCGATGGGCCAATCCACCTGTTGAAGAGCCTCACGCGGGCCGAGTTCAACAAGATGACTGAACCACTCGTCGAGCGTACCCGCAAACCATTCGAACAAGCGATCAAGGACGCTGGTGTCACGATGGACGACATCGAGGATGTCATCCTCGTCGGTGGTTCAACGCGTATCCCGGCGGTCCTCGAGTTCGTTGAGAAACTATCGGGCAAGAAGGCTCACCAGGGCGTGAACCCGGACGAGGTCGTCGCGCTCGGTGCGGCAGTGCAAGCCGGGGTCCTCAAGGGTGATGTGAGCGGCATCTTGTTGCTCGATGTCACACCGCTTTCTCTCGGTGTAGAAACCGAAGGTGGCGTCACCAACGTCATGATCGAGCGCAATACGACGATCCCGACGCGACGCTCCGAGATCTACACCACCGCGGCTGACAACCAGCCCGAGGTAGAGATTCACGTCCTTCAGGGCGAACGGTCAATGGCGGCTGACAACAACTCGCTGGGACGCTTCAAGTTGCCCGGCATCGTCCCGGCTCCGCGCGGTGTCCCTCAGATTGAGGTGACGTTCGATATCGATGCAAACGGCATTGTTTCGGTGTCCGCCAAGGATCTCGGTACGGGCAAGAGTCAGTCGGTCACGATCACGGGCGGCACGGCGCTGTCCAAAGACGAGATCGAATCCATGGTGGCCAACGCCGAGGCACACGCCAACGAGGACAAGGTACGTCGCGAGGCGGCCGAGGCTCGAAACCAGGCGGATCAGCTTGTGCACAGCATCGGCAAGCAGCTCGAAGAACACGGCGACAAGCTCAACGACGAAGAGCGTTCGCCTATTGACGAGGCACTTGAGAACTTGAAGTCACTCCTTGAGGACGAAGAAGCGGCTACGGACAAGCTCAAGACAACTACCGAGACGCTCATGACAGCCAGCCAAATCCTTGGTCAGAAGATCTACGAAGCTTCCCAGGCCGAGGCAGAAGCCGAGGCTTCGGGTGACTCGGGTGACGACGATGTTGTCGAAGCCGAAATCGTCGAGGAAGACGAGGGCGATGAGGGCGACGGACAAGAAGGCGACGAGGCATAACGGTGAATGACCCTATTCCTCCCGTGGATGGTGCAACCGACGAGGTTGCGCCATCCACGCCGCCCCAGGCGCAAGCCCCGGTTGTCGAGATCGAAATCGTCGAACCCGATTCCACGACTGCGGATACCGAGTACGTGGCGTTCGACGCCCCCCGGGGTGACGGCGACACGCTTGACGAACTGCGAGCAGCTCGTGAAGAAGTGGTCGATCTGCGCGACAAACTGCACCGCATGACTGCCGATTTCGACAACTATCGCAAACGTGTCGAACGCGACCAGCTGCGGATTATCACATCGGCGAGCGAACGGGTCGTCAAGGAGCTCCTGCCAACACTCGACGCTTTTGACGCTGCCCTGGCATATTCGCCAACCACCGAAAGTGAGACGAATCTCCTCAACGGCATGGCGAGCACACGCGCACAGCTTCTGGATACTCTGAGCAAGGAAGGGTTGGAGCCAACACCGGGGGCCGGTGTCCCGTTCGACCCAACGATTCATGAGGCGGTCACCGGGCCGACCGACGGGGACGGCGACCTCGTCGTCACCCAAGAACTCCGACGAGGTTATACGATGCACGGCAAGGTCGTGCGGCCAGCGCTTGTCGCGCTCGACAACAAGTAAGAAGAAACAGGCGATGCGTAAAGAATGGATTGGAACGGACTTCTACTCCGTACTCGGGGTCCAACGCACCGCGTCCGCTAAGGAGATCAAGAAGGCGTACCGGAAGCTTGCGCAGGAGTTCCACCCTGACACCAACGCCGGTGATGATGCTGCGGAGACTCGGTTCAAGGAAGTATCCGAGGCGTATGAGGTCCTGGGAGACGACAAGAAGCGGGCCGAGTACGACCAACTCCAGCGCATGGGTCCGACGGCTGGGGGTTTTGGTGGCCCAACACGATCCGGTGCAACATCGTTTGAGGATCTCTTCCACCAGACGGGAGCGGGGGGAGCATCGTTCGACGTCATGGGCGGTCTCGGGGACCTCTTCGGGGGTGGTCGACCACGCAATCGCCCCGGTCAAGATGTCACGACATCAATCGCGATCAGTTTCCACGAGGGGATTTCGGGTACGACGAAACAGATCAATGTCGACGGCGAAATGATCAAGGTGCGTCTCCCCAAGGGCACCGAAGACGGAACGAAACTGCGACTACGCGGCAAGGGTGGTCGCGGATCTACGTCGAGCAGCCCCCGCGGCGACCTCTACGTCACAGTCCAGGTTGGCTCCCATCCGATCTTTGAACGACGGGGCCTAGATCTACTCTTGACCGCTCCGATTACGTTCGTGGAAGCGACACTCGGGGCGAAGATCACCGTCCCAACGCTCGACGGCAAGGTGACCCTCAAGATCCCCGCCGGTACCCAACCCGGCAGGACGTTCAGCGTCAAGGGTCGTGGAGTGGACCCGGAAAAGGGCGACCCTGGCAACCTCCTCGTGACCGTCGAGGTCGTCATCCCAACCAAGATCACCCCCGAACAGCGCGCCCTACTTGAGAAGTTCCAAGACAACGACGAGGGCCCCAACCCTCGCGAGCACCTAGGAGTCTGAGATGAACGATCAACGACAAGCCGTCTACATCATCTCCGTCGCCGCCGAACTTGCCGGTGTGCATCCCCAGACATTGCGCATCTATGAGCGGAAGGGGCTCATCGAACCCTTCCGCACCCCGGGAGGGACACGGCGCTACTCGGATGGAGACATTGAGCGCCTTGCGCTCATCCAGGAACTCACCCAGGCTGGTGTGAACCTTGAGGGTGTCGCACGAATCCTGGCACTACGCGAAGAGTCCAAACGGTTGCGGAACCAGGTGGACCGCTTGCGGCGTCTCCTCGAGGAGGCCGACCGTCGTGTCGGTGGGCGTACGAGTCCGGTGGCACGCGAGGTTTCGATGCGTACCCTCCGCCAACTCCCCCGCTCTCCGCGGGATCTCCAGTAACGGGTGTAACGCCTGTCACCCGCGCACGTGTGGCGGGACGCACCCGTCGCGGCGTAGACTCTGCCTAATTCGGGCACGCACCGACTATCGGTGTGTGCTAGGAGTCGCTTAGGAGAGATAGGCAGATGAAAAAAACGAGAATGTTTGGTTTCGGCCTGGTGTTCGCACTGATTGCTGCCGCTTGCGGCGGTGGTGCGGATTTCACAGCCGGCCCACTCGGAGCTGTCGAGGTAGGACCTGGGGAACAAATCCAGATCCGTTCGTTACAAGCCATTACCGGCGATGTCGCGTTCCTCGGTGTTCCAAATCAACGAGGCATTGAACTAGCTATTAAGGACTATGGAGACATCAACGGCTTCAGCGTCACGATCGGGACGGGTCTTGATGACCTTTGCTCGGCTGAGGGTGGCCAGGCCGCTGCTCAGACGATCGTGGCAGATGACAAGGTCGTCGGAGTTATCGGAACCTCATGTTCTGGCGCTGCGGCAGCTGCTTCACCACTGATCAGTGCCGCTGGCATGGTCATGATTTCCCCATCAAACACATCACCGAGCCTGACATCGGACCTCAAAGGTAACGCAGGCAAGGACTACAATCCCGGTTACTACCGCACCGCCCACAACGACCTGTTCCAGGGTCAGGCTGTGGCGGAGTTTGCGTACAACGAACTCGGTATCCGTAAGGCCGCTGCCATCCATGACGGCGATCCTTACACCGACGGTTTGGCAACGGCGTTCTCGGATGCCTTCCAAAAGCTCGGTGGCGAGATTGTCGTCTATACGGCAGTCAACAAGGGTGACACCGACATGAGCGCCGTGCTCACAGAGGTCGCAGCCGGTTCGCCGGAGATGCTGTTCTTCCCAATCTTCCCGCCAGAGGGCAACTTCATTGCGGAACAGATCGGGAGCATCCCAGGCCTTGAGAACGTGACGCTGATCGCTGCCGATGGCCTCCTTGTGGACAACTTCATGGAGATCCCCGCGGCCAAGGGTGTGTACCACTCGGGTCCGGACCTTCGTTTCGGTTCCAACAAATCGTCAACCGGCGTCGACGCTGAGGCGTTCCTAGCGGAGTACCAGGCGGCCTATGGTGAAGCTCCATCGGCCCCGTTCTGGGCTCACTCGTACGATGCAACCGTCATGTTGCTGACCGCGATCGAGAAGGTCGCCGTTGTACAGGGCGATTCACTGTTCATCGATCGTCAGGCACTGCGTGACGAACTCGATAAGACGTCTGGCTTCCCGGGCATCATCGGGACCCTCACTTGTGACAAGTTCGGAGACTGCGGTGCACAGCGCATCTCAATAATCCTGAACGATTCACCGGATGACCTTGAAAAGGCGAAGAGCAACGTGGTGTTCGACTTCGCTCCCTGAGCGAATTTTCGAAACTAAGTAAACGGAGTGGCGCCGCCGGATGGCGGCGCCACTCTTGATTCACCGAGAGGACGAGACGTACGTGGTCTCCGAAACAGTTTCAAAGAGTCGTAGCAGCAAGTTCCGTGACGGCTGGGTCGATGGATTCCTGTGGTTCATTAGGATCGCGGCGATCCTGGTTGTCGGTTTTGGGATCTTCAGATCGGTCGTAATGACGCTCAACGGCGAGGGCACGAGCGTCGATGCCTGGGAGAACCTCATCGTGTCCGGCGTTGCTCAGGGGGCCATGTACGGCATGCTGGCTCTCGGTTATTCAATGGTCTATGGCGTGCTCGGGTTTATCAACTTCGCCCATGGTGAAGTATTCATGGGCGGCGCGATGGTGTCGTTCTTCGTTGCCCAGGCCTTGTTCGATAACGGTGTCTGGGAGAGCAACTTTGCTCTGTCTCTCTTCATCATCTTGATCGTCGCTGTGCTCACATCGACGCTGATCGCGGTGATCGTTGAACGAGTAGCGTACCGGCCGCTACGCGACGCCCCTCGAATAATTCCGCTGATCACATCGATCGGAATCTCGTTCTTCCTCCAGTACACCTTCGCCGGCCTTTTTGGTGAGGGTGTGAAAACCTACCCAACTCCACCCGACTATCTTCGGAATAAGGTGACCGTCCTGGGGTTTCTCCCGATCGAGGGCACCAAGATACTCGTCATGGTCGTCGCGACCATCTCGATGATCGGGCTGTACTTTTATGTGCAGAAGACCCGGGCGGGCCGGGCCATGCGAGCCGTGGCCGAAGACAAGGAAATAGCGGCGCTCATGGGTATCAACGTCGAGCGCACCATCGTCTCCACCTTTGCGGTCGGAGGGGCCATGGCCGGAGTTGCTGGCATCCTTTGGGCGCTGCTGTTCCGGAGCATCTCATTCGTCACAGGGTTCCTCCCCGGCATTAAGGCCTTCACCGCTGCGGTCCTCGGCGGCATCGGCAACCTTGCCGGGGCGATGGTCGGTGGCGTGGTACTCGGTCTGTTTGAAAACGTCGGAACCATCGTCGTCCTCGGCGGGTTGGGTATCCCGGGAGCAGGCACGCTGAAGGATGTCATTTCGTTCAGCGCCTTGGTGCTCGTTCTCGTCTTTAGACCGCGCGGTCTATTCGGTGAACGCCTTTCCCATGAGGATCGACCATGAGTACGACACGACCTATCACCGACTTCGAGACCAAAGATGTACTCATCCAGAGTGCGCTCGCCGCACTAGCAATTTCCTTCATTGCCGCCATTGGCATGCTAGAGGAGTTCAACAACCGGATCTTGATCACGTCACTTCTAAGCCTCGGGTATCTCGCAATAGGGTGGGTCCCAATCCTGTTTGGATACCGGGCGAGTACGGAGGTGGCGATCGAGGGTGTCGACCCTCCCGTCAAGGGTCCCCGCGATCTATTTGTTGGGGGAACGGTCGGGGCTATCGCCGGCGTCGTCGTGTCGGCGTTTGCGTGGCTCGCTTCGTCAGTCGACCTCACCGGCATATTCATCCATACCGGGCCGGGTATGCAGTCAGTGTTGACATTCGGCCAGGGCATCGGTTTCGGATCGTTGTTGATGATCGTTTTTTGTACGGTGCTCGGCATCTTCGGAGCTTCCCTCCACGTTATGAGCCCCACGCTGCGGTCCATCATTGGAGTCGCACTCGGAACAACGATCGTCATCGCCATTTTTGAGGCCGACGTAAAGGAACTGTTCAAGGGGTTCCGCGTTCGCGGGGCCACCTCCCTTCTGTACACACCGACCGGTGGGTTGACGATTGTTTCCGCGGCCGCCATTGCCGCACTCGTCACAACGATCAAGGTATACGGAAAGGGCCACGGCCCCAACGCGGTGTACGAACGCGTCAAACAACATCACACAAATCAGTCGCCAGAGATACGGAGAAGGAACTCCTGGCTCTGGGGTGCTGCCGGAGTTGCGGTATACCTGGTGAC
Organism: Actinomycetota bacterium; assembly: GCA_013151445.1. Lineage (GTDB taxonomy): Bacteria > Actinomycetota > Acidimicrobiia > Spongiisociales > UBA5794 > BMS3BBIN02. The sequence goes on along the minus strand of JAADIG010000065.1, from coordinate 10,354 downwards.
TCCGCAGATTCTCGGGAAATCGCTGAGTGAGACAGCCGTCACTGTGGGGCTCTTCCTCGTGCTCGGCCTCGGCCTCAACATTGTCGTCGGGCAGGCAGGAATGCTCGACCTTGGATATGTGGCGTTCTTCGCCGTCGGGGCCTACGGGATCGCGATGCTCACCTCACCGTTTCGACCAGCACAGTGGATCCCACAACTCGACTTCTGGGTCGCCCTACCGATTGTGGTCATTGTCGCCGCCTTTGTCGGCATCCTCGTTGGAACGCCCGTTATCCGAATGCGTGGTGATTATCTCGCGATCGTGACACTGGGATTCGGCGAGATCATCCAAAAACTATTCCTCTCCGACTGGTGGAAACCCGTCGTCGGAGGTGCCCAGGGAATCACCAACGTGCCATCGGTGAGCATCGGACCGGTCGAGTTTGCGGGTGCGAATTCCAAGATGGTGTTCTATCTCGTTGCGATTCTTGTCGCCGGAGTGTTTGTGCTCTCCCATCGCCTGCAGTATTCGCGTGTCGGGCGATCCTGGGCGGCGTTGCGCGAGGATGAACAGATCGCCGAAGCCATGGGCATCAATACGGTCACGTCCAAGTTGCTGGCGTTTTCGATCGGTGCGGTCATTGCCGCACTCGGCGGAGCGCTCTTTGCTGCGAAGGTCGGATCTGTATTCCCTTCGAGTTTCAAGCTGCTCGTATCGCTGGTCATCCTCGTTGTCATCATCGTTGGAGGTTTAGGAAGCCTCCGGGGCATTGCCGTCGGGGCCATCGTCCTGATCGGTCTACTCGGTGGTCCGACGCTTCCTGGTCTCCTTCGGGAGTTCGGTCGCTTCAAACTATTGATCTACGGCGTCATCCTTATCTACATGATGTTGAAACGACCCGAGGGGCTCCTGCCGAGTGTGACCAGATCGCGAGAACTCCACCACTCAGAAATGACCCAGGACGCCTGGCTCGACAAAGCAGGCGACTTCGAGGAAGAAGAGGGGGTGACGACATAATGGCGATGCTGGAGATCAAGAATCTCAAGAAGTCCTTCGGTGGCATTCAGGCACTCGGTGGTGTCGACTTCCATGTCAACGAGGGTGAAATCGTTTCGGTAATCGGCCCAAACGGTGCCGGTAAGACGTCGTTTTTCAACGTCATCACCGGCATTTTCTCCCCCGACGAAGGGGATATCATCTTTGAAGGTGAGAGCATCGCCGGGTTGACACCGTCAACAATTACCCATCGCGGTGTTGCCCGTACGTTCCAAAATGTTCGCCTGTTCCCCAACCTCACCATCATCGAGAACGTCATGGTGGGACGGCACTGTCGGACGAGCCAGGGTGTGTTCGGCGCTTTGTTCAAAACAAAGGCATTCATTGAAGAAGAGCAGGCGATCGAGGACCACGCCCGTGATGTCCTGTCCTTTTTCGGATCGAGGTTGCGGGGATACCGTGAGAACCAGCCGGCATTTGCGCTGTCGTATGCGAATCGTCGCCGACTCGAGATCGCCCGCGCAATGGCGACGGAACCAAGGCTGCTACTGCTCGACGAACCGACCGCGGGGATGAATCCAAAGGAGACAATCGAGCTCACGGGCCTGATCGGCAAACTCCGAGATGAGCGTGGGTACACCATCGTGATGATCGAACATGACATGAGGGTCGTCGGACAGGTCTCCGATCGGGTCGTCGTCCTTGACCATGGGGTGAAGATTGCCGAGGGTGACTACGAGTCGGTCGCCAGCAACGAAAACGTCATCGAGGCCTACCTCGGACGGCCGGCCGAAGACGGAGCGCACACATGACGATTCCCGCAACAACTCCGGTACTTGAATTCCGGAACGTGAACACCCACTACGGTCCCGTACAGATCCTCAAGGACGTCGATATCACGATCAGACAGGGCGAGATGGTCTGCCTGCTCGGTGGCAATGCGTCGGGTAAAACGACGACTCTCAAAACGGTCCTTGGCATGGTCGTGCCCACCTCAGGGAAGGTACTGCTCGACGGAGAAGTTATCTCGGGATTGACCACAACAGAGATCGTCGAGCGCGGAATCTCAATGGTGCCCGAGAACCGCCGACTCTTCGCAAGAATGACGGTGCTGGAGAACCTTGAGATCGGGGCCTACCTGCGCAGCGATGACCTCACTGAGGATCTTGAGCGCATCTTCGAGCTGTTCCCGCGGGTGAAGGAGCGTCTCGCGCAAAAGGCCGGGACCCTTTCGGGTGGTGAGCAACAGATGGTTGCTGTCGGACGTGCCATGATGAGCCGGCCGAAGGTGCTCCTGATGGACGAACCGTCCATGGGACTCGCACCAGTTCTCGTGGCGCAAAACTTTGACATCATCGAACGTATCAACAAGGCCGGCACGACCGTGTTCATGGTCGAGCAGAACGCCAACATGGCGCTCTCGATTGCGGATCGTGGGTATGTGCTGCAAACCGGCGAGATCGTCCTGAACGACACCGCTGAGAATCTGCTGGCGAACCCACAAATGCGAGCCGCCTACCTAGGTCACACCGAGTAACTCTTCTCATTTTGGCGTCCACAACTGGACAAATACGGTCGCCCCTGGACGCCAAAACGGGAGATTCAAGCGACGAAGGTGTCACCACCGGCTTCTTGGACCACAAACGAGATCACGAGATTGTCCCCGCTCCAGCCCGCCAGCAACTCACCGGCACGAGTATTCGCTGCCCCGCTGAAGATTTCCCACGGCATTGCCTTCTCCACGCGAGTCGTCATCTGGAGATCAAGACGCTGACGAATCTCACCGCGGACGAAATCCAGACCCTCCATTTCAACCACCGCAAGCCCGAGCTCGGCACACCGATCGATAAACGTTACGGCGACCTCCTTGGAGAAGAACCCCTCTCCCTCATCGGCTCGATGGGTGACCTGGGGATCAAACTCCTCGACAAGGGCAAGCGTGGCGGGATCTTCACCTTCCCAGGTCGCAGTCTGGGGTTCTCCGAGCGGACCGACCTGATCGTCGTCCTCATAGAGATCCTCGGGAGTGACGATTCTCTCCGAGAGTTCGAGCACCTGGAGTAGATATCCGAGGTCAAGGTCGAGCGCGTCGCCATCTGCGTCCGGGTACACCTGGGCAATAGCCGCGGTGCCGTCCCAGAAGACCATGCCAACGAACTCCGAGTCACGCCAGATTTCGACGACGGGCTCGTCAAAGTCTTCGCGTTCAGTTTCAACGATTCTAAGTGGAAGCATCTAGAGATTCTACGCACAACCAGGTCAGTGTGCGCCAGCTCCACCCGGGTCAACCACAACGAGAACGAACATCACTATTTCCGATGACCTATTGCCAAACGCATGCGGGCGATCGGCCTCGTACGACACCGAATCTCCAACCTGGACCAAATGATCTCGTCCCGACACGGTGAGCGTCAACTCACCTGCGGTAACGGTGATCAACTCACGCGACTCTGGTCCGTGTGCCCTACCTTCATACTGCTCGCCCGACGCAAGCGACCATTCCCACATCTCGAGCAGGTCCGGGGTGTGCGAACCGATGAGGAGGCGGGCCTCGCTGCCCGGTTTGCCCTGCCAGAGAACAGGAGCGTTCGCCGACTCGACGATACGAACCGCGGGCGCTTCACCGACCGCAATTAGATCTGACACCGACAATCCCAACGCCTCACCAAGCTTCGACAGCGTCGCCAGCGAGGGATTCGCTCGCGCCTGCTCGACCTGCACAACGATTCCCTTTGAAAGGCCGGCCCGCGATGCCAAGGTGTCGAGGGTCCAGGTGAGTCGTTTGCGCTGCTCGCGCACGTTCACCGCAACTGCCTGGGTCACGGCGCTCAGATCGCTTGCGGGGTGCTCATCAACCATCCGATCATGGTACTCGGCTGACACTGATCATCAATAGTCAGTATGATGTACTGTCTAGGTCATCAAACTTACCAACCGGTTGGGAGGAGTACTCAATGCAATGGGGTAAGCGGTATCTCATGTGTCCGCCGGAGTACTTCGACGTGACCTATTCGATCAATCCGTGGATGGATGTCGACGAGCCCGTCGATCGTGACCTTGCCGCTCGTCAATGGGGGACGCTCAAGACGGCGTTGGAGGCTGCTGGAGCGTCGGTCGAAGTACTGCCTCCACAACCAGGACTTCCGGACATGGTGTTCACCGCCAACCACGGTGTCGTCGCAAATAGGCAGTTCGTGCCGGCTCGCCTTTCTTTCGACCAGCGTCAAGGGGAACCTGCCCACACCAGTCGTTGGATGGAGGAACATGCGTTCGGCATCGTCCAGGTGGCGACACCCGGACCCCACGAGGGTGCGGGCGACTGCCTGCCATGGCGCCAAGATCTCTTTGCCGGATACGGCCAGCGGAGCGATCGGCGATCTTGGGAGGACGTCGCCATCAAGACGGGATGGACGATTCATACAATCCACCTCACGGATCCGCGGTTCTATCACATCGACCTCGTGCTGTGCCCCCTCGATGACGAACATGCGATCATCGCACCAAGCGGCATCGCTCGTGAAGATCTTCCACGGCTGCTTGATCTCATCCCACAGCCACTCATTCTCACCCCACGCGAAGAACTCCAGTTCATGATGAACTCGGTAGTCGTCGGCTCTACGGTGGTCATGCCGGCATGTTCAGCCCGTGTGCGCGACACGCTGAGGGAGTGGGGATTCACGGTCGTCGTCGTCGATGTCTCGGAGTTCCTCAAGGCCGGCGGCGCCGTGCGATGCCTCACCCTGGCGCTCGACGTGGAACTCCGCCTGCCATAGGATCCCGCAGCCCCCAACTCGGAAGACCCTACGAACTGCGAACCTCGACACCGCGCCAAAACGCAACGTAGTCGGTAATGTCCGCGGCGGCCTTCTTCGGACTTGGGTAAAACCACCCAGCATCTGGGTTGGTGAGTCCATCGACCTCAATGTTCAGATAGGACGCCTTGCCCTTCCACGGGCACCGTGTGTGTTTACGTGAGTCGGACACAAACTCGCGGTTTATCGACGTTGCCGGAAAGTAGTGGTTCCCCTCCACGACGATCGTCTCATCGCTCTGGGCGATAACGACGCCATTCCAGGTTGCTTGCACCATGTCTGTCCTCCTCGTTCGTAGTCATGGGGCACAACGGTCAGGATGCCGACCCTATTCCAATACTCGATACCACCAAATCGGGGCACCCACCGCGGGCGCCCCGATTCATCAACGAATTACCAACGACGTTACTTAACCAGGGCGTCGCGGATCTCGGTCAACAGCACTGTCTGCTCATCCGGCTCAGGAGCTTCCTCTTCGCCACTGGCCTGGCGTTTCTTATACGCCTCGTATGGTTTGACGACAAAAACGTACAGCGCAAACGCGGTCGCCAGGAAAGAAATACCCGTCGTCAATACCCACCCGTAGAAGATCTCAGCCCCATTTTCGCCAAGCTTGATCGTCATCCGGTCGAAACTGGGTTGACCAAAGATGGCGCCAACGATTGGCATCAGCACACCCTCGACAAGCGAATCGATAATTGGCTTGAAGGCAATAGCCAGCACAAAGGCGATGGCAACCTCGATAACGCTGCCCTGCATCGCAAACTTCTTGAACCCGTCGATAAAGTCCTTCACTCCCACACTCCTCAATAGATCTGCCACTTGCCCTGCGTACGCACGGCACCCGCCTCTGGGCGGTTCTCCTCAATAGGGTACTGTTTTGACAAGACCCGCACCCGAAAGGTTTCACCAAACACGGACGGCAACCAAACTTGATAGTCTAAGACTCAGATTTTCTGGCATACAACAACTATATTTGCGTTATACTTATGACAGACCAGATTCGATGGGAGTGCAACATGGACCCACAACGGTTTACTACATCCGCACATCAAGCAGTTCTTGGCGCCCAAACGCTCGCCGAGCAACGCAACCACGCATCCATCACCCCGATGCACCTTCTCGGTGCACTCCTCACGCAGTCCGATACCACCGTTCTGCCAACCCTCCAGGCAGCCAAGGTCGATCTCGGATCTCTGCAGCGGGCGGTAGAGGATGCACTCGGCGCCATGCCATCCGTGTTTGGCGACAAGAGCGCAATCATGGCCGATGCCCAGCTCGCAGCCGTTCTCGAAGCGGCCGACGCCGAACGTCTCACCCTCAAGGACGACTACGTCGCCGTCGAACATCTTCTCCTTGCCTTGACCAAGAGTCCCCTCAGCGGCCTCTTGAGCGATGTCGGAGCCGACCATGCCTCGGTGCTCACCGCCCTGATCTCGGTGCGAGGGTCTCAGCGAGTGACCTCCACAGACCCCGAGGCGACGTTGAATCCGCTAGACAAGTATGGGCGCGATCTCGTCGCGATTGCACGCCAGGGAAAACTCGATCCCGTCATCGGACGCGACGAAGAAATCCGACGCGTCATCCAAGTCCTGTCGCGCCGCACCAAGAACAACCCGGTTCTGATCGGCGAGCCTGGTGTCGGCAAGACCGCGATCGCCGAGGGCCTCGCCCAGCGTATCGCCGACGGCGATGTGCCAGCCGGCTTGAAGGACAAGAAGATCTTTGCCCTGGACCTCGGTCTCCTGGTTGCCGGTGCTAAGTATCGGGGCGAGTTTGAGGAACGCCTCCAGGCCGTGCTGAAGGAAATCACCGGCTCGGATGGGGAGATCATCACATTTCTCGATGAGATGCATACGCTCGTTGGCGCTGGTGCAGCCGAGGGTTCCATGGACGCCTCAAATATGCTGAAACCACTGCTCGCCCGTGGTGAGCTCCGCATGATCGGTGCGACCACACTCGATGAGTTCCGTAAACACATCGAAAAGGATGCCGCGCTCGAACGTCGGTTCCAGCCGGTCCTGGTTGACGCACCCTCGGTGGCGGACACGGTGGGGATCTTGCGCGGGCTCAAGGAGCGATACGAGGTGCACCACGGTGTGCGCATTACCGACGCTGCCCTCGTTGCTGCGGCAACGCTCTCGGACCGCTACATCACCGCCCGTCAGCTCCCCGACAAGGCGATCGACCTCATCGACGAAGCGGCGAGCCGTCTTCGTATCGAGATCGATTCGATGCCCGAGGAGATCGACGAACTCGAACGCAGCCGTCGCCAGATCGAGATCGAAATAGCCGCCCTGGAGAAAGAGACCGACGAGAGCTCGCTCGCACGGCTTGAAACCCTGCGATCAGAACTCGAAACAGTTGAAGCGGACCTCGCGAGACTCACCGAACACTGGGATAAGGAACGGGCAGCTATCGAGCGGATCCGCGAGGCGAAACAATCGATCGAGAGTTTAAGAACCGAGGCCGAACGAGCAGAGCGAGCGGGTGATCTCCAGCGCGCCGCGGAAATCCGGTACGGCTCGCTGCCCGCAGCAGAGTCCGCACTCGGTGAACTCCAGTCGAACTTCGCGGAACTCCAGTCCGAACTCACGATGCTCAAAGAAGAGGTCGACGAGGAGGATATCGCTGAGGTCGTCGGCAAGTGGACCGGCATTCCGGTGTCCAAATTGATCGAGGGTGAGTCGGCAAAGCTTCTCAACCTCGAGGCCCACCTCCACGAGCGCGTGATTGGCCAGGATCGTGCGGTAACGGTGGTTGCCGCTGCTGTGCGCCGGTCTCGCGCCGGATTGGCGGATCCCAACCGTCCAATCGGCTCGTTTCTGTTCCTTGGACCCACCGGTGTCGGTAAGACCGAACTTGCTCGGACACTCGCTGCTGATCTATTCGATGATGAACAGGCCATGGTGCGTGTCGACATGTCTGAGTACATGGAGAAACATTCCGTGAGCCGGCTTCTGGGTGCCCCTCCCGGGTATGTCGGATACGACGAGGGCGGTCAGCTCACCGAGGCTGTGCGCCGTCGCCCGTATTCCGTGGTCCTCCTTGACGAGGTAGAGAAGGCGCACCCCGATGTGTTCAACGCATTGCTCCAGGTGCTCGACGATGGGCGTCTAACCGATGGCCAGGGTCGAACCGTCGACTTCACCAATACCGTGTTGATCATGACCTCCAACTTGGGTTCCGAGTTCATCACCGCGGAGGATGACCCCGACACTATCCAAACCCGGGTTATGGACGTTGTCACCAGCCATTTCCGGCCGGAGTTTCTCAATCGGATCGACGATGTCGTCGTTTTTGACAAACTTACCAAGGAGGATCTCAGCGCGATTGTAAGGATTCAGTTCCGCCTGATCCAGAAACGCGTGGTTTCTCGACGCATGACTATCGAGCTCACCGACGAGGCAGTTGCCTGGCTCGTCGAACACGGCTTTGACCCGGCGTATGGTGCTCGGCCACTCAAGCGGTTGATGCAGCGCGAGATCACGGACCGCCTCGCTACCGAGATCCTCGACGGGACCTGGGTGGATGGAGATTCCGTACTGGTTACGGTGTCCGATGACGACGAGATCGAGTTGGTTGCCAACTGGGAAATCGTCGAATAACCCCGTGTTGGCGTCGATACTGATCTCCGTCGTCCCCTGATTGGGTCCACGAACCAGCGTTTCGGTTCCATCGCCCGGTCAGGGTCACTCAGCCATTGCCCTTGCACTACTCTGCATTGTATGGTAGCTTGGATCACAAGGTAAGAAGTATTGCAAGGTACCCGGTAATGCCAGTTGAACATAGCTCACAGCTTCTCAAGGGTGTACTGGATATGTGTCTCCTCGCCATCATCGACGAGGAACCATCGTACGGATACGAGATGGTGACCAAGCTTCAGGATCGCGGGCTGCACCTCGTCAGCGAGGGAAGTATCTACCCACTCCTGAGCAGGCTTCAAAGGCAGGGACTGATCGACGGATATTTCGTCGAGTCGACCGGTGGGCCACCACGCAAGTACTACCGCATCGAGCACACCGGCCGAGAGCGGCTCAAGGAATGGACACTGGAGTGGGACGATCTCACCAGTGGCGTAAAGGAGGTTCTGAATGGAGGTGGAGATGAAACATGAAGCTGATGTCGAGACCGTCGTCGCCGAGTGCGTCACTTACTGGACTTCAACGGCTGTGCCGCGCAGGGCAACCAAGGAAATGCAGGCAGAATTGACCGCACATCTTCACGACGCCGTTGCGGAGGGCAAAACACCGAGCACGGTCGTCGGTCCTGATGTGAGATCATTCGCGGAGAGTTGGGCAAGCGCCTACCGCGACCCTCGAACGGTGCCACAAGAAGGCACCGCCACCGCGGCAACACGATTGCCATGGTGGGTAGCAGTTGGAGCCATCGCACTCGTAACCGCGGGAGCGTTGGCAATCGAAAGGAAGAAGGACATGGACGATATCGGTATCCAGATCGCCTTCTGGGCAGTCACAGCCGTGGCCCTGGCCATCGGAGAAATCTTCACAGCAGGGTTCTTCCTGATCAGTTTTGCAGCCGGGGCAGGAGTTGCAGCGGCGCTAGCGGCGTCCGGCGTCAATGAACCCATACAGATCCTGGTGTTCCTCGTCGTGTCCGTAATCGGACTGGTCTGGACACGGCAATACGCGCTCCAGACTCGACCACCACTCATTCCGGTTGGGGCCGATCGTTATGTCGGGCAGGAGGGTGTTGTCGAACGAGCAATCAGCCGTCACAGCGCCGGTCGCGTCCGGGTCGGGTCCGAGGACTGGCGAGCAGTGACCGACAGTACGGAAACGTTCGACGTTGATGCCGCGGTTACCGTGGTAGCAATTCGGGGAACGAGTCTCGTAGTTGAGGGCAACGAGTGAACACAACACAGCACATCAAAATGGAACGTTTCCATAGAAGGAGGAAATAATGGCTTTTCTAGGATTTCTCGTACCGCTGATCATTCTGGTCGCCGTCTTTGCGGGCATGGCGTTCAAGATCGTCAAACAGTACGAGCAAGGCCTCATCGAGAGGTTTGGTGAGTACAAACGCACAACTGGTCCGGGACTCCAGTTCGTGATGCCGTTTGTCGAGAAGATCAAACGCGTCGATATGCGCGAGATCGTCGTCGACGTACCACCCCAGGAGGTCATCACGAAGGACAACGTTGTCGTCACCGTCGATGCCGTGGTGTACTACCAGGCGGTGGATCCAAAGTCGCTGATATACAACGTTCAGAACTTCGTGCTTGCGGCAACCAAGTTGGCGCAAACCAACCTGCGTAACGTTATCGGTGACCTCGCCCTTGATGATGCCCTCACGTCACGTGACATCATCAACACCACACTGCGCGACATCCTCGACCAAGCGACCGACATCTGGGGAACCAAGGTCGTGCGTGTCGAGATCCAGCGGATTGACCCGCCGGCCGACGTCACCCAAGCCATGCACCGCCAGATGAAGGCCGAGCGTGACCGACGTGCAATCGTCACCGAGGCCGAGGGTGAGAAGTCGTCACAGATTCTGAAAGCCGAGGGTTTCAAGGCTGCTCGGATTCTCGAGGCACAGGGTC
>JAADIG010000030.1 GCA_013151445.1 Actinomycetota bacterium | reverse complement strand
AAGCCCCGAGAACACAAAAGGGAAAAACGTCAAACGTTCTTCCCCGAGCCGTAAAGCGAGAACAATCTCGTGTCTGTCGTGCCGAACCGGTCGGCAGTGCGGCCCGTAGTTAGAGAATCATCCGGGACCTCGGTTGTGTCAACCCCTCAGGTCCAGCCACCGCTGCCACGCTGGTCGATATGTGCCATCGGGGCGGACCAAATCCATGCCCCGGAACGGTTGCTGGGAGACGAGGTCCGCACGCACAAAGGCCCATACCGCCAGTCGGGTATCGAGCGTCTCGGTTTGGGCGGCGAAGACATCAATGAAGGTGGCCTGCTCGGCCTCCGATCCGGGTAGCAGCGGTAACGCGTCGAGCGTCGTCCATCCAATCTCGGTGAAGATAACGGGGAGGTCGGTTCTGTCGCCGATCTGGGTGTAGTACTCCGCCGGCAGGTCCGCGGGATCGTCGAACACGAGGCTCGGGTAGGTCGTAAACCCGATCGCATCGGCACCTGTGAATCGTTGAACAATGTCCCACTGGGGCTCGACGGTGGAGCGACCGAACCAGCCCCCGCGGTACCCCAAGAGCCATTCCAACTGAAAGGTCACGAACACAACAGTGTCGGGTGATTCGGCTCGAACGATCGTCCGGGCATCTTCCCAGAGGGACACGACTGTCTCAAACGCCTCTGGATCATCGGTTGCCAGCATGTTGACTTCATTGCCGAGACCCAAGAATGCGGGCCGCTGTTCCGCCACGAAACGGCGAAGGGATGCGAGGTAACGTTCCCTGGTCGCGTCATCAAGGGGTCTGATCATCTTTTCGGCTGCATTCGGGCTCACGACCGCAACAAAGTCCAGCCCTGTCTCGCGGGCGAAACTCGCCGCGACATCGAACACCGTTCCGTCAAGTTCACCCCAGTCTCCGGCATGCATGAGAACGTCAGCGTTGCCGGTGATGCGATCCAGAAACCTCGGAAGATCGTCTCCCTGGTAGCTCTGCGGTGACAGACCAAAACCAAAAAGTCTGCGCTCGCCGCGGTTTGGCATCGCCGATGTCGACGTCGTTATCGGTACTGTTGGAACGGACGAGTCGGGTGACGTGGCGAGCGTTGTCTGCTCTGGCGAGGTTCGCTCCCCAGCAGTACTGCAACCAGCTCCGAGCAGTGCAACAACTCCGATCGCTGCGACCAACCGACGGGTTGGGTGTTTATAACTGCTCATGTCTGCGCCTCTCGCACACCGTCGGGTTGCCCACCAACCCTACCGAAAACTCAGTTGATGATCCGCTCCGCACCACCAGCCGAATAGTGGCGGCAAAGTCATTGTCGAGGACATCCGAAGGCTTCACATCATCAATCGTGCAGGTGCCGTCGCGACCCAACGAGATTCCGATGGGACTAACAATCGCGTACTCGATAGAGGCCGTATTCACGGACCCGGAAATCGGAACGAAAACCCTCGGGTTTGGCAGGACCGGCAGCATCGTGCGCGGCATGGTTGATTCGGAGACCACAGGAGAGCTCTTCGAGAGATCCACCAGGCCGACCGTCGGTCGTCTGGAGATTGCGGTAAGCGTTAAACGCCGTAATGATCTGATTGATGCGCACTATGGGTGTCTCCTTGTAAGAGCGGCGATGGTTCCATCTGGAGCTGGGTGCTCCCGGTCAACATCCGTGTCAACCACGAGGGGGCTGTCGGCTCTCGGTGTGGGCTGACAAGGACTTCACGCACATCTCTCACAACCCAACTCCGATCCCGTTGCGGCCTTTCCCTCACCCCTGGTAATCCGGAGTGGATCACCACAACTCGGCACTACTGGATGCTTCAAAGGACCCGAACGGTCACAGGTGACTATTAAATCAATAGTCATTGAGTGCGCCTACGGTATAGTCCGATATACGGGACGTACAGGTAAACCACTGGTCCTTCTGGGAGCCCTTCCATCGCCGGATGAAAGGTTTGGGGGACTGGACCTGTCATCCGTGAGGGGTCGTGTGTTATGAGCGGTGAAGTCCGCCCATATGAGACTGAAAATATACTGGTTCGTGATCATCTTGATCTCGTCGGCCAGGTCGTTGCCCGGGTTTCAGCCCGGTACCCGCGGCATGTGGACCGACAGGAATTATGGAATGCGGGAGCACTTGGGTTAGTCGAGGCTGCGCGCCGATACGATCCAGAAACAGGTATCCCGTTTGATCGATATGCGTCCATCCGCGTGCGCGGCGCAATCATCGATTCAACCCGCTCTCGTGACTGGGCTTCTCGCTCGGTGCGACGGCGCTACCGAGAGATGGAGGATGCCAGTGCGGCATTCACTGAACGCTCGGGACGCACTCCCAACCAGAAGGAGCTCGCCAAGACACTTGGCGTGTCCGACGACGAACTTCATCAGATCCAGGCTCGATCACAGGCATCCATGTTGTTGTATCTCGACAACGAGACCGACGACACGGGCATGTCGTTACGCGACACCGTCGTCGAAACCGACACGAATATCCAGCCCGAGGCTGCGCTGGAACACAAGGAGATGATGGGGACGCTGACGAACGCCGTCGAACACCTACCGGGTGTACACAGCGAAGTAGTTCGTCGGTACTATCTCCAGGGCGAGTTGCTCCAGGACATCGCCGAGGAGCTCGGAGTCACCCAGGCTCGAGTGAGCCAGATCCGCGCTGAGGCACTGACTGCGCTGCGGGCATGGTTTGGTTCGTTGTACGAGGGGATCCCCGACGTGCCCGATAGCGCCCCCGGAAAACGAGCACGGACGGCATTCGTGGCAGAGCTCGCAAGCCAGTCAACGTGGCGTACACGCTTCGATCATCAGAACGAACCGGTGATCGAACGCCAGGCTGCCGGGTCGTAAACCGAGGACCACCGCTCGCGGTGCGTTCGCACCTGGTCGAATATCACGTAGCATTGGTCCAATGACCGATCGATCCCACCTCGAACGACAACGCAAACTCCTCACCGCGACTGTTACTGACTTCGACGTTGACCGCCAGAAGGCGTTTCTTATCGGGGTGGTGACGTCGACCTCCGACATCCCCGAGGCCGAGACGAGTATCGCCGAACTGGCTCTACTTACCGACACTGCGGGTTCTCTGCCGGTGTTTAACGTCGTCGTTCGGCGCGCCAGCCTCGATGCCGGCACATTGATCGGACGACACCGCGCCGAAGCACTCGCGGTGGAGGCAACCGCCCTCGATATCGATGTTGTCGTTTTCGACCGCGAGCTCTCCCCGGGACAGCAACGAAACCTTCAGGAGATCTTCGAATGTGATGTCGTTGACCGAGTGGGGCTCATTCTCGATATTTTCGCCCAACATGCACACAGCTCGGATGGCATGCTTCAGGTCGAACTCGCACAGCACCGTTACCGCCTACCCCGTCTACGCGGACAGGGCCAGTCACTGTCGCGTCAGGGTGGCGGCGTTGGCGGCAGTGGAATCGGGACCCGTGGTCCGGGCGAAACGAAGCTCGAAACGGACCGCCGACGAATTCTTAACCGTATCCACAAGGTAGAGAGCTTGTTGACGGACCTCGCAGGTGATCGCAGAACCCGATCAAAGTCACGCAAAAAGGCAGGCCTGCCGCTGCTCTCACTCGTCGGGTATACCAACGCCGGCAAGTCGACACTGTTCAACAAACTAACGGGTGCCAATGTGCTGGTTGAGGATCGGCTCTTTGCGACCCTCGACTCGACGGTTCGTAAGCTTTCACTCCCTAACGGCCACGATGCGCTCGTCTCGGACACAGTGGGGTTTGTTCGCAACCTGCCCCACCAATTGGTTAAGGCCTTCCAAGCAACGCTGGAAGAGGTCGGCGACGCTGACGTCTTGCTTCATGTCGTTGATGCGAGTGATGCCGACCCGGACCGGCAGATCGAATCGGTGCACGAGGTGCTCCGAGAAATCGACGACATCGACGAACTCCTCGTTTTCAACAAAACGGACATCGCCGACAAAGTAGCTGTCGACCGGCTTCTAGCCCTTTACCCGGGATCGGTCGCCGTGAGCGCGATTACCGGCGAAGGGTTCGATGAACTTCTTGAGGCTGCTCTAGACGCGTTGCGCGCCGGGACAGTCGAAGTGAACTTGCTGGTTCCCTATGCGAACGGCGACGTTGTGGCGCGTCTTCACGATGCAGCCGAAGTCCTGTCGATGGATCACGGACAGGACGGCACGACCCTCACCGCACTGATCCCCGCAGCAGATATTGGCCTCTACAAAGAGTACGAAAAGTCCTAACCCCCGATCCGTGGTCGGTTACAACATATCCAGGACGTTGTCTTCGGGCGGTCCCGGGTCACGATCGGTGGCACCATTCGATCTTCGCTGTGCAACAACCGGTACAAGCGCAAAAGACACGTAGACCACCTGGACGATAAGGGCAAGGATTCCGGCCGTCGCCAACCCCAACTCGACCGGGAATCCGGGGAGAACCGGTAGCAGGGCACCGAGCACCCATGCGATCTGGAAGAAGGTCTCGGCGCTGGTGAAGGCCCGCCCCCTCATGTCTGCGGGCACGGTTGACTGGAGGAGGCCATCGAAACCGAACTTTGCGGTTCCCCAGGCAAACCCTGCTGCTGCGGCAAGAGCCATCGCTGCCGGAAGCCCGAAATACTGTGCAGCTATGAATGCCGCGGCTGCCTCCACTGCAAGACCTGCAACCACCATGGGTTCTTCGGAGATCACCCGGTCAAGGACAGGCGTCACGAACGCCGAAATGAAGTACCCGAGCCCACCGGCTGCCAGCAGCGCGGCGAAGTCGAGTGCACCGGCATCGACGGATCGAAACGCAAACGCGACAATCAACAGAATGAAACCGTTGAGGAACCGAACGCCCGCAGTCGCAAACCGGGCGAG
>JAADIG010000092.1 GCA_013151445.1 Actinomycetota bacterium | reverse complement strand
GTCGCATGAGGTGCAGGCAGGGCCGATGTCGATGATTCACATGACGCGATGATATGGGCTGTGAGGGTGCGGCGGCAAGACGCTACTGGAAGGTCTCGCGGGTGTTCGAATGCTGGGCGTGACCCGTTTGGGTAGACAGCTTCGCTGCGGGGATCTGGGGGCAGCGCATTCGAGTTGGGGCTGCAGCGTTCCGCCACAGACGCCTCTCTGGCCTTCGTGGCGCCGTCCGTCGCCTCGGAGGATCGATGCTTGTGAGCCGTGGTGACCGGTGGAAATCTTCGGGTCGAGGAGGGGTGCGGCCGGGGAATCTTAAGGTACTCGAAATGGTCGTTGACATCTGATCACAGTCGAGTAACTTCACGTTCGTAGTTCGACGGGCGGAATTACGTCGATGTAGGCTGTGTGTAGCCTAAAGGAGGCTCCCTGTGAGCGACCAAATAATACGACCCGGTGTCGGGGAGAACGGTGGATTCCGTGCTCCACAAGTATGCAAGCTTGTCGGTATCACCTACCGGCAGCTCGACTACTGGGCCCGAACCGAACTGATACGGCCATCCGTCCAATCGGCGACGGGTTCCGGGTCGCAACGCCTGTATTCGTTCTCCGATATCGTGCAGTTGAAAGTCGTCAAGCGTCTCCTCGACGCCGGCATGAGTCTCAAGCGGATTCGCCAGGCGATTGAAATCCTGCGCATCCAGCTTGAAAGCGACTCCCCGCTCGCCGACGTGACCCTGCTCAGCGACGGCGCCACGATCTACGCCGCCGCAAGCGCCGAAGAGGTCGTCGACGTGTTCCAGCGTGGCCAGGGAGTTTTCGGAATCGCCGTCGGACCCGTCGAACGGGAACTGATCGGCGAGATGCACCAGCTTTTCCCCGCTGGTGATGCCGACGCCGCAACCGCTGCGCAAGAGGCGTAACCGGTGGCCTCGGACCTCACGCATCTGCCAGGTCCGGCCACGTTCACAGAATTCGCCCACGAAAGCGAGCGCCAGTTTGCGCTCCTGCTCGATTTCTACGGAATACCGTGGGAGTACGAACCCCGTGAGTTCGCCATAGACTTCGACGATGACGGGAAGGCATCGGCCTTTTTCCGCCCCGACTTCTATCTGCCCGAAGACGACCGTTACATCGAAATCACCACAATGAGCCAAAAGCTTGTCACGAAGAAGAACCGCAAGATGCGTTTGCTGCGCTCGCTGTATCCGAACCTGAACATCAAGCTGTTCTATCTGCGCGACTACCTGCACCTCGTGCTCAAATACGGTCTCGAGGAGCCGCCCGGTATGTCGGGTCCGGCGATCCCCAGCAGAATCCCCGGTCCTTCGCGAATCGTGCGCAGCGTCGATGCGGGTGCAGTCGGAGCCGCGGTGGGCTAGCGTTTCACCGTCATCGCTCGATGCAAGGAATTCGCTGTCATGCACACAACCCATATTCGTCACGCACACGAGGCCCTCGGGGCTCGCTTCACGGACTTTGGCGGGTGGGATATGCCGCTCCAGTACGCGGGCGTGCTGAGCGAACACGCCGCGGTTCGTGAGTCCGCCGGAGCATTCGACGTCTCCCACCTCGGTAGGTTCTCGGTGGACGGTGAGGGTGCCACGGCACTCCTGCGATCACAACTGTGCAACGATATCGCCGCCGTCAACCCGGGACGGGCGCAATATACGATGGCACTCAATGTCAACGGCGGTGTCGAGGATGACATCATCGTGTGGCGGTTCGACGAAGAGTCATACTGGGTCCTACCGAACGGCGCCAACGTCGACGAGATTCTGGCGCGATTCCGCGAGGCCGCGCCGCCATCGGTGACGATCGATACCCCCAGGGACCACACCGTACTGTTTGCGGTGCAGGGTCCGAAGGCGCTCGACGCGATCGAGAGCGTCATTGGGATGCGTCCAGGGAGGTTTCGTGTCGCCCGCGGAACATTCGAGGGACAAGACCTGTGGGTCGGTGGCACCGGATACACCGGCGAAAGAGGAGCCGAAATCGCGGTAACCCACGATGCCGGTGCCGCCCTCTGGCAGGCCCTGATGGATGCCGGAGTCGTACCGTGCGGACTGGGGGCGCGTGACACGTTGCGCCTCGAAATGGGATATCCGCTGTGGGGACAAGACCTCGACGAAACGACCACACCTCTCGAGGCCGGATTGGGTTGGGTCGTCAACTGGGACCATGAGTTCGTCGGCCGTGACGCCCTGGTCCGTCAGCGTGAGCAGGGCCTGGGTCGCAAACTCATCGGATTCACGACGCCGGGCAGACGTCCGCCACGTCATGGATACGCGGTGCGGTCGGACCAGGGTTCGGGCGTCGTGTCCTCGGGGAACATCAGCCCCGTGCTGGGTCACGGCATCGGCCTGGCCTATATCGACTCCGCCGATGAAATCACCGGCCTCGAAGTTGACATACGGGGGACCTGGACCGCGGCGGCCGTCGTCGATCCACCATTCCTGAAGAAGTGACACTCCGCCAGCGCATTGCCGAACGGCTGTCGGTGAGCGAGGCCGCAGTCGGTCTCGGTATCGGTCTAGGAGACGCTGGGGACCCCCGAGATGCGTTCCTCGTGCGCGGTGCCAGCGTCTGGCCATCGGCACCGCCCATTGCGTACGCCGTGACAACCTCGCCGAACTGGTTCGGTGTTGCGGACCATCAGACCGTTCGTGGTGTCGACAGCGTCGTCCTGGAGGACGGTGACGCAGTCGCAGACCTCATCGGCGGGTCGCGAGCAGACGTGCGCGACCTGTGGCCATGCAGAGAAACAACGCAAGAGACGATGCGTTCCCTGCGCCGGCTCGCCGGAGCACTGGGGCAGATCCGTAAGGTTGTCCTGCCATGGGGGATGCCAGTCGGTGGGTGGTTCACGGTGCGTACCCCTATTCCCGCCGCGGCATGGGAGCAGTGGCGTTCCCCTGGGCGTATCGACGTACCCCCGCCTGCCCTCGCAGTTTTCTTGCCCGGCATCGTGCGTCTCGTCCCTGATCGGGGTGTGCTGGTCGCCGACTACGCTGATTCCTTCGCAGAGTTTGTGCACGAATGGCGCCCGACGAGTAGCGGTGGAAGTTTGCAATGAGCGTATTTCTTGGAATCGATATCGGTGGTTCGGGTGTGAAGGGGGCACTTGTCGATGTCACAACGGGCGAAGTGGTGTCGGAGCGGTTCCGGGTCGCGACACCACGTCCCGCGACACCCAAAGCCGTCCTCGCAGTCGTTGCGGAAGTGGTGGCTCACTTCGCTTGGGGGAGTCCCTTCGGATGCACGTTCCCGGGGGTGACCGTCAACGACACGATCTCAACCGCTGACAATATGGATCCAGGGTGGGTTGGCGTGGACGCGGCTGCCGCAATCGAAGCATCGACCGGCCTGCGGGTCGCGATGCTCAACGACGGTGACGCCGCCGGGGTTGCCGAAACAGTGTTTGGTGCGGGACGCGGCCTCGATGGGACGGTCCTGCTTCTCACCTTCGGAACCGGCATCGGGAGTGCCTTGTTGTACAACGACACGCTCATTCCCAACACCGAACTCGGTCATCTCGAATTTCGTGGCATGGAGGCCGAGGATTACGCCGCGGCACGTCTCGTAGAGCGCGAGGACATGCGCATCGACTGGTGGGCATCCAGAGTGAACGAGTTCCTCATCTACGTCGAGCATCTCTTCACGCCATCGAGGATCATTTTCGGTGGCGGAATCGCGAAACGTTTCGACGAAATCGCACCGTTCCTGACGGTCGCCACCGAAGTAGTACCCGCCGCCCTACTCAACAACGCAGGCATCGTGGGTGCTGCGTACACTGCGAACCAACGATACGGGAGAGACAGCAATGACTAGCACGACTACCACGCACGTCACCCGGGACGGGGTGTCGCTCGTTGTGCGGACTTGGGAAGCCGACAATCCCCAGGGAGTCGTTCTCCTCGTCCACGGAATATCGGAACACACCTCACGGTACAACCATGTCGCTGCCGCCATCACCGCCGCTGGGCTTTCCATGGTGGGCTTCGACCTTCGCGGACATGGCGAATCCGGGGGACCGCGCATCGATGTTGAAGACTTCGGGTCATTCGTTGGCGACGTTGGTGAGATGATGGCACTCGTACGTACCCGGCAGATTCCGGTCGTCATGTACGGTCACTCCCTCGGCGGGCTCATCTCCTTGAGCTACGTCGTCGAGGGGAACAACCTCCCAGATGCCCTCATTCTCAGTGCACCGGCACTCGGGGCGAAACTTCCCCCGGGGTTAGAAACAGTCGGTAGGTTGATTGCCAAGGTCGCACCAAAGTTCCGGCTACCGACATCGGTCAAAGGGTCCCAGCTCAGCAGTGACCCGGCCGTCGGTGAGGCGTACTTCGCCGACCCCTTGGTCGTCACGAAGTCAACGGCCCGTATGGGGGTCGCAGTTCTTGATGCCATGAAGGCCGTTCGGTTGCGTATCAACGACCTTGACATCCCAACCTACGTCTTCCACGGTGGTGACGACACACTCATCCCGACCGAAGTCAGCGAAATTCTCGAGTCTCGCCCCAACGTTCGCCGCGTTGTCTACCCAGGGATGGCCCACGAGACTCACAACGAAGTCGACAAAGAACGGGTTATCGCCGACCTCGTGGCGGCTGCGAAACAGTTCGTGGCGGACGCTTCCTAACAGCGCGAGTTTCTAGACCGGCGTGCCGCTCTAGGCCGGAAAGTGCTCATCGATGAGTGTCTTGCGCTGGGACCAATCGCCGAACGCTCCGTTGAGGGCGGTACGGTTCATCTCGTTGAAGATCGCCTCATCGAACCCGAATGCCCGGGTAGCGAGTTCGTACTCGTCGGTAAGGGTGATGTTTGACATCAGCCGGTTGTCGGTATTGAGCGTGACGGCGAAACCGGCTCGATGCAGCATGCCCAGGGGGTGATCATCGGGCGTGGCAACAATGGCAGTGTTTGCGTTTGATGTCGGGCAGACCTCAAGTGGAATTCGGTGGTCGCGTATCCGCCGTGCGACGGATCCGACCTCGACGATTTCGCCATCCTCGACGACGCAGTCCTCGACGATCCGAACACCGTGGCCGAT
Source organism: Actinomycetota bacterium (assembly GCA_013151445.1). Taxonomy (GTDB): domain Bacteria; phylum Actinomycetota; class Acidimicrobiia; order Spongiisociales; family UBA5794; genus BMS3BBIN02. The sequence continues at coordinate 51,170 of JAADIG010000092.1, read as the reverse complement.
CCTCTGTGCGGCCCCCAGGGCAACCGCCTGCCAGATCGAGTGGACGCCGTCGCCCTCGCCTGCATGAATCGTGATACCGAGACCGTGTTCCTTGGCGCTGCGCAACGCAGGCAGATAGTTACGGACCGGATTCCCGGCCTCGGGACCCGCAAGGTCGAATGCAACAACCCCCCTGTCAGCGTACCGAATGGCAAGGTCGGCGACCGTCTCCGAATCGGTGTCCTGGCGTAGCGCGTCGACAATGATTCCCCATACGATGCCGTGGTCGCGCTGGGCGCGTGTGAAACCGTCGATCACCGCTTCGATGACGGCGGAGCGGTCCAGACCCTTAGCTGTGTGCAGCGACGGTCCGAAGCGGATCTCTGCGTAGACGACTCCCTCGCTGGCGAGATCCTCGAGGTTCTCATAGGCCACGCGTGCGATGGCATCCTCGTGCTGCATGACCGCGATTGTGTACTCGAACGCCTCAAGATATTTGCTCAGCGACCCGGAGTCCCCCATGTGAAGGCTCGCCGCGAGCCCTGCGGCGTCCGATGCCGGCAAACCGTCGTAGCCGTACTCGTCGGCGAGGTCGAGCAATGTGGGCACGCGCAGGCTGCCATCGAGATGTTCGTGCAACACGGTCTTCTTCAACGAATGTAGGTTGGACTCGGTCACCGGATACTTCCTCGGTTTGGCAGATGTAGGACACGACACGCCGTTGGTGTGGGCGGTAGTGTACTGAACGTATGACAGACGTTTCACCCATATCTCCGGCACCCCATCCATTGGGGGACGGTCCGCCGCCGTGGCTGAAGCGGGCGGGGTGGGAGCTGCTCGGTGTTCTCGTCGCGGCATACGCGCTGTACGAGGTCTCGCGCCAACTGCGGGGGTTCTTCATCCAGATCGCGATCGCGGTCTTTATCGCAATCGCACTCGATCCGGGGGTGACGATCCTCGAAAAACGAGGCTGGCGACGTGGCGTAGCTACCGGTGCACTTTTCGGACTCATTGTGCTGGGCTCGACACTATTCGTTGCCCTGATGATCCCCCTCATTGTCGACCAGGCCGGAACGCTGGTTGACCTGGCGCCCACCTATGTCGATCAGATAGGAACGTTCGCCGAACGTTTCGGCTTCGATGCCGCCTCCGGTACGACCGCGGCCCTCGACGCCTTGCGTTCCAACGTTACATCATTGGCTGGTGGCATTGCAGGCAGCCTCGTTGGTCTCAGTGGCAAACTTGTCAACACGTTGTTCCAGACCCTCACCATTGGTTTGTTTGCGTTCTATCTCACTGCCGATGCACCCAGGGTCCGGCGTGCGTTGTTGTCCCTGCTCCCGCCGCGCCACCAGGCGGAGGTACTGCGCGGCCTCGAGATTGCCATCGACAAGACCGGTGCCTACTTCTACTCCCGAGCCCTGCTGGCACTCGTAGGTGCCGGAATCGCATGGGCCGTCTTTGCTGCCCTCGGCATCCCGTTCTCGCTCGCCCTTGCCCTCTGGTTCGGTGTGCTGTCGCAGTTCATTCCCGTCGTTGGCACATATATTGGCGGTATCCTGCCGCTCCTCATCGGGTTGCTCGAGTCCCCATCCGCTGCCCTCGGTGTGCTCGTATTCATGATCGTCTACCAGATGATCGAGAACTATCTCCTCGCCCCGAAGATCACGGCCCACACCATGGAGTTGCACCCCGCGGTTGCCTTCGGCTCTGCGATCGTCGGTGCCTCCCTCATGGGTGCAATAGGGGCGTTCATCGCGCTTCCGGCAGCAGCGACAACCCAGGCGTTCGTCGCTGCCTTCCTCGATCGTCACGAACTAATCGAATCGGACCTGCTGGGTGGAGATGCCAACGATTCCGCGGAACCCGAGGATGTCTGAAACCGAAGTTGCGCACGTCGTAGTTCTTGGATCAGGCCAGGACGCCGGAGCCCCACAGTTCGGTGGTCCGCCGGTCGAAATCACCCGGACGGCGTCGTCCTTGCTGGTCACCTCACCGAGCGGGACGAGCTACCTGTTCGACGCATCACCCGACATCAGGACCCAATCAGAACGCAACACCTTTGACCCTCATCGACTCGGCGGTGTGTTCCTTACCCACGCCCACATGGGGCATTACCTCGGACTCGCTCACTTTGGTAACGAAGCAGCGGCGACCGCATCGGTGCGCTGTTTCGGAACCGCATCGATGCATGCCTTCCTCACACGCAACGAACCCTGGCGGGCGCTATTCACGCGTCGCCATCTCGAATTTGGTGTTCTCGTCCCGGGGGTCGATGTCCCCTTCGACGAGAGTCTCACGATCACCGCACACCTCGTCCCACATCGTCCGGACTTCACCGACACTGTTGGTTATGTCGTCACGAATCGGAAGACCCAGGGGTCGATGTTGTACCTGCCGGACATAGACGCGTGGGACCAATGGCCCGATGCCCGCCGCATTGTTGACTCGACCACCCTGGCGTTCCTCGATGCGTCGTTCTCGTCAGGTGCGGAATTGCCGGGGCGGGAGATCGCCGATTTTCCTCACCCACTCGTCTCGGACACCATCGCACAATTCGATACATCGCCAGGACAGATAGTCTTGACACACATCAACCATTCAAACCCGCTCGGTACGGTTGGTGCGGACGCCACCGACATGGCGGCCCGGGCCGGGTTTCTCATCGCAGCCGATGGTGACAGGTATGAATTCTGATCGGGAACATCAGGGATGGCTTCAGGGCAAGTTGTTGCTTGCCTCAAACCAGCTGCGCGATAGTTTCTTCGAGGAAACGGTCATCGGAATCATTGAGCACACCGACGACGGCACTGTCGGCTTCATCCTCAACAAACCATCGGATGTCCTCGTTGGTGATGTGCTCGACCCGGTACCCGTGCCGCTCCGAAACACAGATCCGGTGTTTGTCGGTGGCCCCGTGCAACTCGAGCACGCCATCGGTGTGACCGACGGGGAGGATGAAACGCTCCCGGGTCTCGCCCTCGTGGACCTGCGAAAGACAGAGCGCGACCCCGAACCACGACTCCGCGTGTATGCCGGTTACTCCGGGTGGGACGCCGGTCAGATCGAATGGGAGATTGGTATGGAATCCTGGCTTGTGGTTGAGGCCGCTGCCGACGACTTCTTCACGGAACAACCCCTGACTCTCTATCAACGGATCGCCGAACGTTGTGGATACGATCCGTCGCCCGGGCCCGATCCGCTACTCAACTGACGATGACGGCCCTTCGTAAGACTTTGCGGGCAAAAGCCCCGTCACGCGCCAACGAGAATGGCCTCTGGGAGCGGGGTGCCCGATTCGTTGTGGGTATCGACGAAGTGGGACGCGGGTCATGGGCTGGTCCGCTCAGTGTCGGCGTCGTCGCCATCCCGCGCACGAACCGTCTCTACAAGGTACGGGACTCAAAGATGCTGACCGAACCCGAACGCGAGTCGACGTACGAGCGTATCGTGGATTGGGTAGACGAATGGGCAGTCGGCCACGCCGAACCGAGCGAATGCGACACGCTCGGCATGGCCGAGGCGCAACGCCTTGCGACGCGGCGGGCGCTCGCACAGCTCACGCATCTCCCGGACCATGCCCTCGTCGATGGCAACTGGGATTTCGTGGACGGCCCGCAGACACATCTGCTGGTGAGAGGCGATGCGCTGTGTCTCTCGATCGCGGCGGCTTCGATCGTCGCAAAGGTCACCCGCGACCGGCTGCTGCGGGCGCTCGACGCCGAGTTCCCTCACTACGAGTTCGCAGCAAACAAGGGATATCCGAGTCCAAATCACCGTCGGGCGCTGCACGCCTACGGGCCGACGATCATTCATCGCAAGAGCTGGTCATGGATGGATGACCTTGCCTATCCCGGTGTTGAACGCGTCGAACGCCCAAACACTCAGCCGCGACTGTTCTGATGGTTCCGTCCTGGTTTGGCAGGGTTGGCGTGGACGTACCAAACTGAGCGAAGCCGACCAAGACTCGAAGGACGTTCATGAGTAAAGAACCAGTGAAGCCGGGTGCCGTAGATCCCCTGGACTTCCTCAACATTGATGCGCTCCTGAGTCCGGACGAGATCCTGTTGCGGGACACGGTTCGCGAGTACGTCGCGAACGAGATCACCCCGTTCGTGGCGGACTGGTTCGAGGAGGGCACGTTCCCGCGTGAGAAGGCGACCCAGATGGGGGAACTCGGTTTGTTGGGCATGCATCTCGACGGATATGGGTGCGCCGGGATGAGTGCGGTCGATTACGGCCTGGCCTGTGTCGAACTCGAGGCGGGGGACTCGGGAGCACGATCATTCGTCTCTGTTCAGGGTTCACTTGCGATGTTCCCAATCTGGGCATTTGGCTCCGACGAGCAGAAGGAGCGATGGCTCCCTGGGATGGCCTCGGGCGACCTCATCGGATGTTTCGGCCTGACGGAACCGGACTCCGGGTCGGACCCGTCAAGCATGCGCACCACCGCCAAACCCGACGGTGATGACTGGATCCTCAACGGTACGAAAATGTGGATCACAAACGGATCGGTCGCCGACGTCGCTGTTGTCTGGGCCCAAACCTCCGACGGTATTCGAGGTTTTGTCGTACCTACCGACACACCCGGGTTCTCCACGCAGGACATCCACAAGAAAATGTCGTTGCGAGCTTCGATCACGTCGGAGCTCATCCTCGAAGACGTTCGGCTTCCCGCAGCCGCCGCACTTCCCGGTGTTCGTGGCATGAAGGGTCCGCTGTCGTGTCTCAACGAGGCCCGCTTCGGCATTCTGTTCGGCGCCGTGGGGGCGGCACGTGCCTGTTACGAAGCCGCACTTGCCTATACCCTTGAACGTGAACAGTTCAATCGTCCCATTGCGAGTTTCCAACTGACCCAGCGCAAGCTCGTTGAGATGATGGTCTCGGTAAACAGGGGCATGCTGCTCGCAATGCACATCGGCCGAATGAAAGATGCCGGGACGCTGAACTCAGCACACATCTCGGTCGGCAAGCTCGACAACGTCCGCATGGCTCTCGATGTTGCCCGCATGGCTCGGGGAATGCTCGGCGCAAACGGAATCACACTCGAGTATCCGGTGATCCGACATATGACAAACCTTGAATCGGTATACACCTACGAGGGAACCAACGAGATTCATACACTGATTCTCGGTCAGGCAATTACCGGAATCTCAGCCTTCGGACTGTAGGTCCGTTGAAGAAGAAACGAGCACCACATGGGTGAAGACCAGGAATGGACGATCAACTACCTCCCCGACGAAGGGGGCAGGTATACAGGCAAACTGCGAGTCAGTGGCGACCAGGTGGCGTTCCGCTCACTCTACGAGTCAAGCAACGCAACCGTCGTCAAGGCAATCTTCCTCGATGTCACAACATTCGCCGCAGCCGGTGGTCACACGGTCTACCGATACTCCAACGACCAGGAAGCAGTGGTTGAACTGCCGACCGCCGACATCGCCAGCGTTGCCGCGACCAAGAAGGGTTTGATGAAGCGTGCCGTCATCACGATGAAAAACGACGAAGTTTTCACTTTTGACTACGGCATGCTCTCGGTAAAGTCGCTGGTGGCCAAGATCGCCTCTGTTGCGGGCGTCTAGGGCCTGTCCGGGTTAGCGTGCCCCACCGGCACTCGGGTCACGAGAGGTACGGTGTCATTGCCCTTGCGGCGAAAGCGGGAACCGACTGGTCCGGCGTATCGCCCCAGAACAGGTAGGCAGGCACCATAAGGCGCCCAACACCGAGATCAATGAGTGTCTCGATTTCTTCCCGCGGATCAGAGGAGCGGGGCATCGGCAAGGACAACTCGATCGCTGCCGGATCGCGGCCGGCCTTCTCCGCGGCCTCAGTCATGACGGCCTTGAGCCGGACGAAGTCCTCAATCGAGCCGCGGCCAGGGAAGAACCCGTCCCCAAGCCGACCGGCACGGCGTGCGGCAGCGTCGGTGTGGCCGCCGACCACGATGGGAACGGTACCTGCAACGGGGTGGGGTCTTGATGTCACGTTGGCGAAATCCGTGAACTCACCCCGGAACGAGACGTTGTCGCTCGCCCAGAGTGCACGCATGGCCGCAACATATTCGTCCGTACGGGCGCCTCGTTGTTCGAAGGGGACACCCAGTGCCTCGAATTCCTCTCTGAGCCAACCCACACCAATGCCCAGCTCCAACCTTCCACCGGAAAGGTGATCCAGCGTCGCAACTGCCTTGGCGAGCACCAGGGGGTTACGCTCGGGGACGAGCAGAATGCCGGTCGCGACCCGCAGTGTCGTGGTGTGCGCCGCGATCCAAGTCAACCACGTGAGCGAGTCAGGGATCGCTGTCGTGGTGTTCCCTTGCATCTTGCCGCTTGGGTGATACGGGTACGTGGACGTGTACGCCTCGGGCCAAATGATGTGCTCAACCGTCCACACAGATTCGAAACCTGCGCCCTCGGCTGCCTGGGCCATCACGACCGCCGGTTCGGGGTCAGCGTACGGGCCGGTGTTAGCGAAGACGATTCCGAATTTCATGTGACCTCGTGATTTGGCAAGGGAGAAGCTCTTTGAGCGGCACTCTACTTTGGGGCATGCGGCACCCGCTTAGACTCGGCGGATGTCTTCCATCATCGAATCCTACAAAGATCTCATCTACACCATTGAGCAGGCGATTCCGTTCAACCGGGTTCTCGGGATCCATCTTGAAGAAGTCACCGAGGAGAACGTGACACTCAGCTTCGAGATGCGCCCCGACCTCGTCGGAAACTTCGGCGACAGCCGTCTCCACGGCGGAGTGATCTCCGCAGCAATCGACGTGGTGGGCGGCATGGCTGCCTTGGTGGCCGTGCTCGGCCGCATCGCAGACCATGAAGGAGCCCTTGCTGGTTTCCGAAAGCTGGGCACCATTGACCTGCGTGTCGACTATCTGCGCCCCGGGGTGGGCAAGAAGTTCTTCTGTCACGGGCATGTGATCCGAGCTGGCGGGCGGGTCGCCGTCGTCCGGATGGAATTCCTCAACGATGAGGGTTTGGAAATCGCAGTCGGTACGGCAACCTACATCGTCGGATGACACAGTTCGTGCTCGCCAGCGGATCGGCGCGACGGGCCCTGCTCCTCCAGTCATCGGGGTACACCTTCACGGTCGACTCACCCGACGTTGACGAAAGTCCGCTTCCCGGCGAGGACCCGCTCACCATGGTCGAGCGCCTCGCACTTGAGAAGGCGCGCCATGTCGCCCGGCGACACCCCGGCCTCGTGGTGCTCGCCGCCGACACCACGGTCGTGCTCGACGGCAAGTCCGTGGGCAAACCCGTGGACATCGATGACGCCCGTCGGATGCTGCATTCGCTTATGGGTCGAACACATGTCGTTGCGACCGGGGTAGCGGTCGTGACGGGGGACTCCTCGACCGGGTTTGTTGACTCCAGCACGGTGCATATGTCGTCCTTGTCCGACGACGACCTCGAGGCCTACCTCGCTACCGGCGAAAGTCTCGACAAGGCCGGGGCGTACGCACTTCAGGGCGAAGCGAGGAACTTCATCGACCGCATCGACGGTCTCAAGTCGACCGTCATCGGGTTACCGCTTCCGCTCGTTGTCGCAGCCCTGGATGAGCTCGGTATTCCCCGAAACACTATGTGAGCCGGTCCGCAAGGATGGTCGCACCACGGTGTGCGAGCGCAGCGATAGTGATCATCGGATTCACCCCGGAGGCGGTGGGGAAGAGCGAAGCGTCCATAACTGATACCCCGTCGCGGCCGTGGACGTTGCACGAACCGTCGACAGCGGAGCTCTTCGGATTGCTACCCATACGCGCCGTACCCATCTGGTGAAAGGACACGTAACCATGGCGGTTCGACCCGAGACCGGCAGCAGCGATATCGTCGGCGAACGACGCCGCTGATCCTGATGCGGTATCGGATCGCCACTGTTGTCGCAGGTTCGATGATCCCAGCACCTCAGTCGCACCCGCGCTCATCAGAACCTGCGCCGCCACCTCGATCCCTTTCCGAATGTGGGACCGATCGTGGGCATTGATGGTGTAATCCCAACGCGGAGACCCATCGCGGCGGATACGAACGCGGCCACCGTCGCCGGTGTCGCGCAGCAAAATACCGACAGGACTCAGATGGCCGAGGGCATGCAGGTCGCGACGAAACACACCATCGGGATGCCAGCCGAGGAACAGTCCAGGGAGCATCGGATGGATCGGTGCGGTCTCCAGGAGAAATCCGTTCCCGTTACCGTCCAAGTCGGCGAACTCCTTCGACACACGAGCCTGCATGGTCCCCTCCCAGGGATTCACCCGCTCGGAGAACCGTCCCCAAACAACCGTGACAGGATGCAGACGGAGATGCCTGCCGAGGGCAGGGAGTTTCACTCCGGAGCGTCGCAGCAGCGTCGGTGTGGCGAGCGAGCCGGCAGCTACGACAACGTGGCGGGCCCTAACCCGCAGCTGAGCACCATCGACGGTTGCGGTGGCGCCGACGGCGGTCCCACCGTCGAACTCGATGCTGTTGACGGTGGCACCTGTCACGATCCTGGCGCCGTGGCGAGCAGCGTCACGGAGGTACGTGACCGCCGTGGATTGCTTCGCACCGATCGGGCACCCCATCGTGCAGAAACCACAGACTGCCTCGTCACATCCCTGAACGTTGCGAGCGATTGTTTCGACGCTCCACGCGTTTGCCTGGAGACCGGTTTCAAGAATCGTATCCCGCCTCGACGGGTGTGAGTACGCGGTTGTCACGCCAAGACGCGAGATCACGCTAGAAATGGACTTCTGCATCTCATTTCCCGTGAAGACGCCGTCGAACCCTGCCACTGCATCCCAGTCGGCCAACAACGATGCTGGCGGAGCGAACGACGTCGAGTAGTTGATGGTTGTGCCACCACCGAGTGATGAGCCTGCGAGCATCGCGATCGCACCATCGGATGTGGTCGACATGGCGCCATCGACGTAGTGGTGCCGATACGCGGCATCCTCGTAGTAGGTGTACCCACTCGGGCGGGGCGGACGGGCCCGTTCGAGGATGACAACGTCGAGACCAGCATCAGCCAGTACCCCGGCCGCGACTCCACCACCAGCACCGGATCCCACGATGACCACGTCGCACGTCATCTCCTCCTCATCATCATCGACCCGGTAGGTGCGGGGCAGGTTATCGACCCGCTGCACGCCGGCAAGTGCGGCGGGACCGGGGTAGGAACTCGGTCCCCAGGACGCACCAGAACCGCCCTGCGGGCCGGTTGAATAGACCATTCCGGCGATACTTTTCAGGGACCGGAATGCCTTCCGAACGTCGTTGAAGGGGCTTGCCGACATGGCATGGAGGGCACGGATTTTCTGCGGATGAGACAGACGCGACCAACGACCCTGGCGGTGGAGGAACCGAGAGCTGAGCGGGTTGTCGATAAGGCCGAGCAGACGGTCAAGGTCCCGCCGGTCCCGGTCGTGCGGTAGCGCAGCGACGACCTGGCTGATCCGCAGTAACGTCCCGTCGGGCATCACATTGCGCTCATGTTCAGCGTCGCCGTAGCTGGCCAGGAACGTCGACAGCACATCGACGAGTAGCGCCTCACCCCGAATGTCCATGCATACCTCCGGCCACCACTCTATTCACGCCCCGGGCGGTGGTGCATCTAACCTAGTCGCATGCACACAACCATCCGTCTTCGCCTCGTAGATGGTGCTGAGCGCAGGCTCGGCATTGCCGGTGAGCTCTACACGGCACCATCGGCAATCGGTACCGAGGTCGACCTGACCCACCTTTGGGCGGTACCGGGTCTCGTCGACGCCCACGGGCATCTCATCGCCAACAACACTCCCGACATGCTCGCGACGGACCATGACAGGGCGGACACCGACACGATGCGTCGTTACGCACAGGCGCAACTCGATGGTGGGGTGCTCCTCATGATCGACAAGGGTTCGAAGACCGATACGACCCTTGCCATGCTCGATATCGCACCCGCAGAGCGACCCGAATTGGAGATGGCGGGTCGCATCTTCGCTCCCGCGGGTGGTTACTTCCCGCACTTTCCGGTCGCCGTGGACGAGCCTGACCTTGAACGTAGCGTCACTGCTGCGTGCACGAACACACAAGCACAGTGGATCAAGATTGTTGGCGACTGGCCTCGCCGGGGAATTGGTCCGATGCCGAACTACTCGGAAGAGGCGTTGGCGGGTGCGGTGGCTATTGCACATGGGTACGGTAGGCGGGTAGCGATCCACACGATGGCGCCCGACGTGCCCTCGATGGCTGTGCGTGCGGGGGTCGACTCGATCGAGCACGGCCTGTTTCTCACACCTTCGGACATCACCGCTCTCGGGAGACGGAAGGGCATGTGGGTGCCAACCATTGCTGCGATGGAGGGCATCGTCGACCAGCTCGGTCCTAGTTCATCCGGCGGACGGCTCATCCGACGCGGTCTGGGGAATGTTGCAGGGATTTTGCCAGCGGCGATCACAGCGGGTGTTCATGTGCTTGCTGGGACCGACATTGTGCTTCCCCACGGGGAAGTCGCCCAAGAAGGCCCCCGACTGGTTGAGTACGGGCTGACCGACGGTGAGGCTACGGACATTCTGACCGCTGCGGGATATCGCGCCCTGGGCAGGGACGTTCTCGTTCCCGGGTCCTCGGCAGACGTGACGTTATTCGCACACAACCCAAACAACGACGTCACCCAACTCCAGCACCCGGTCGGTATTCTCAGGCGTGGAGAATGGCGCCTCGTCCCGGACGGACTCCAGGTCGTCCGGACCTCGTCCACTGACCGGTAGAATCCGGTACCCCGTCTTGTGGAGCCACTGTGGCTGATCCGTCGGACAACCCAACCCTGCGGGCGGTCCTCGCTACCGGATTCCGGTTAGTCGGCCGCTATATCTCCTGGCACCCCGTGGCCTTCGGTCTCGCTGTGCTCGGTGCCGGGATGTTCGCCTCGGCCATCATCGGTGCTGCCTTGTTCGTTGGTTCCATCGCCGACACCGTCCTGCGCCCGATCATCGAGGAAGGTGAACCAGCGGGCAACCGCGCAATCGTCGCCGGTCTCGCATTGTTGGGTATCGCGACGTGGAAGGCGACCGGCATCGTCGTGAGACGCACCGCTGCCGGCTACCTGCAGTATCGAACCCAGGCGGATGTGCGACAGAGACTTGTCGACAAGCAGCTGAGCCTGACCCTGGCCTGGTACCAACAACGCTCGGTGGGTGATCTGCTGGCGGTGTCGGACGCCGATGCTCAGGGTGCAACCTTTGTCCTTGCGCCGTTGCCCTACGGAGCGGCGGCGGCCGCCCTCCTGCTCGGAACCATGGTGATGGTGTTCTTCGTCGACCTCACTCTCGGCATCATCGTGTTGTTTTCGCTGGTGGTTGTGCTCGCCGTGAACCTCTGGGGCTCATGGCAGATGTTTCAGGCGTACGAACGAATTCAGGCCCGCCGGGGTGACGTCAGCGACACCGCCCACGAATCGTTCGACGGTGCCCTCACCGTGAAGGCGCTGGGTCGTGAGGACTACGAGACTTCGCGTTTGGAAGCGAAGTCACAGGCGCTGCGTGACGAACTCGTCACCGTTGGCGTGCTCCGCGGCAACCTGCGAGCCATCGTGGACACACTCCCGCCGCTCACCTCTGTTGTTGTCCTCGTCGTCGGGGCGTTTCGGTACGACGCCGGTGCGGTCTCTCCCGGAGACCTCGTCGCGATCACCTACCTGTTGTCCCAGCTCATGTTCCCGATACGCCTCGTTGGTTTCGTCCTGTGGGAAATCGCCGCATCCGTCGCCGCATGGCGGCGGGTCGGTGGCGTGCTCGACAGTGACGAGGTGCAGCAACACGGTATCCTCGAGGGCACCTCCGACGGCTCAGGTGCGGATCTATCGACCGACGCGGTTGCCTTCTCATACGAACCCGGGCAGGAGATTCTGTCCGACATCGACCTGACCATCGAACCCGGGACGACCATTGCGATTGTGGGACCAACTGGTTCGGGGAAGTCGACACTCGTGATGCTCCTAGCCCGACTGTGGGATCCAATCTCTGGTGTCATCACCCTTGATGCGCGAGATCTACGCGACTTTGCACCGTCCGAGCTGCCGACAGAGGTCTCGTTCGTCGGCCAGGAGGCTTTCCTCTTCGACGACTCGGTGTCTGGCAATATCGGCCTCGGCATCATCACCGAGGGTGCGGTCATCAAAGAGGCCGCGGATCTTGCGGCGGCGACGGAGTTCATTGATCTTCTCCCGAACGGGTTCGCTACCAAGGTAGGCGAACGCGGTGCGTCGCTCTCGGGTGGGCAACGCCAACGGATCGCACTGGCGCGAGCCCTTGCGCGCCGCCCCCGGTTGTTGATCCTGGATGATGCGACATCGGCGGTCGACCCCTCGGTCGAGTCGCGGATACAGGCGGCGCTCAGCTCATCGAACATGCCGGCGACTGTTGTCCTGGTTGCATATCGGCCGTCGTCCATTCGCCTGGCTGACAGCATCGTCTACGTTGAGGACGGCAGGATCGTCGCACACGCCACGCACGATGAGCTGATGCGGACCCAACCCGGATACTCACGGCTCATGCTTGCGTACGAACGAGACGCCGAGGGACGGGCCGGAAATGTGTCGGGGGCGCCACTGTGAGCCAGGAATCAGGCGCGACGTGGGGGGCTCTGCGGCGAGCTTTTGTCGTGGCCCCGGCGCTACGCAAGGGTCTTGGTCTCACGCTGGTGCTGACCGCAATCGGCACGGCCCTACGAATTGTTGTCCCGTTCGCCGTCCAACAGATTCTTGACGGCCAGCTTTTCCAAGATGCGCCCATCGACGGCGGTGCGATCCTCCTCAAGGGCGGTATCGCGGGTATCGCCATGGTCGTATCGGCGCTCGCCGCCAGGGCAGCGACAATTCGGCTCACCCGAAGCGCCGCTGCGGGCCTATCGGACCTCCGCGTGATGACGTTCGCTCACTTGCAAGGTCTCTCGGCACTCCACACCGAATCGGAGCGTCGCGGGGCGCTCGTAGCAAGGATTACGAGCGACCCGGAAACCATCGCACGATTCATGGAGTGGGGTGGTCCGGGACTCATCGTTGGATCGGCACAGATTGTTTTAGCGGTCGGCGCGATGATGTGGTTCGACTGGCGTCTGACGATGGTTGTACTTGTCGGTGTCGGGATATATGCCGTTGCGCTGCTGTGGTTCCAGGACATACTGCGGCGCGCCCACGATAAAGTTCGGGTACTGGTCGGGAAGAGCCTCACCGCTGTTGGAGAGTCCATTTCCGGATTGCCGGTTATTAGGGCGTTTGGCGTAGAGGCCGAAACGGCAGATCGAGTCCGCACGGCGCTCGACGCACAGTTTGACGCCGAGTATCGAACTGGGCGGCTCGGTGCGTTCCTCTTTTCATCTGCTGAGGTGTTCGCCGGGGCCATCAATGGACTTGTCGTGGTCGTGGGTGTCGCTCTCGGAACGCAGGGGAGCCTGTCGGCCGGCACACTCGTGGCGTTTCTGTTCCTTATCAACCTGTTTGTCGAGCCGATCCAGATGCTTGTCGAGGTCATTGACCAGGCACAGAGCGCGGGGTCCGGTCTGCGGAGGATTCTCGGTGTTCTAGATACCCCGAGCGACGTCCCCGAAGTATCTCCCAGGGACGCCATCGTGCTGCCTGAGGACATGCTTGACGTTTCTTTCGACGGTGTCCGCTTCCGCTACCCGGACGGAGAAGCCGATGTCCTTGTCGACGTATCGGTGTGCATCTCCAAGGGAGAGAACGTGGCCGTCGTCGGCGAAACCGGCTCGGGCAAGACGACGTTTGCGAAGCTTGTGACCCGCCTGATGGATACGAGTGCGGGTTCCGTGCGGCTCGGCGGTGTACCCGTGCGGGCAATCCAGTTCGCCGATCTTCGATCGCGAATCGCCTACGTCCCGCAGGAGGGATTCCTCTTCGATACAACGATCGAGGCGAACGTCCGCTACGGAAAACTGTCTGCGACCCAGGACGAGATTCGTAACGCCTTTGCCGAACTTGGTCTCACAACTTGGATCGATAGTCTCGTGGATGGTCTCGCAACCGAGGTTGGGGAACGAGGCTCGCAACTATCAGCCGGGGAACGCCAGCTTGTTGCCCTGACCAGGGCATGGATTGCGCAACCGTCCCTGCTTGTTCTCGACGAGGCGACATCGGCAGTCGATCCGGCCCTGGATGTGCAGCTGCGCCAGGCCATGGAGCGGATTACCCGGTCTAGGACGTCGGTGACGATCGCTCATCGCCTGTCGACTGCGGAGGCAGCAGATCGTGTCCTGGTGTTCGCAGACGGTGTCCTGGTTGAAGACGGAGACCACACGACACTCTTGGAGCAACAAGGGGTGTACGCCTTGATGCACGAAGACTGGGCCCGCGGTACGACGGGGTAGGTGCGGCGGCTTCTGGTAGCGTCAACCGGCGATGACCACAGCAATGGAGAGTTGATGCGAAGTATTGCCGCACGGGTAGCTAAGAGAGCCGCGGTCGACCTTGAACCTGGCGAGGAGATCAACGTGGCGATAGCCTGCGTGCCTTCGCCGTACCTCGCTTTTGCCGCGGTCGGTGTGGTTCTGGCAATCATGAGCAACGCGGGTCCGCTCGCGGCGGGTCTCATGGTCGGATTGGTCGTCGCGGTCGCCATGTACGGGCTCCCGGCCATGCGCCGCTGGCTGGCAGTGAGCAAACCCGCGGACCTGACATCAACAGCGATGCCACCGTCCCCGGTGTATCTCGCCGTCACAGACTCGGGGTTCCTCGTCGGTTGGCGGCAGACCTTGTTGGGCCGCACGGGGCCGCTGTTCCTGCGGCTGCCCGCCAGAGGTGTGGCAGACGTGACCATCGGTAGAACGCTTGGGATCTTCCTGCATCTGCGTATCGATTTCGCGGATGGGAGAACCTACCGCTGTCAAGTGCCCGCCGGCGGCGATCTCGAAGAATTCGGTGTCTCCTTGTTGGCCCACAACTAGGCCTCGGGCTTGGGGCGTTTCGGGGCCTCGAGTGCCGTTGCGTAGAACGACAGCGGGGCGTCGACGGTTCACCCGTCGTGTCGGGGGACCGGGTTCCCTCGAAAAAGTACTGGGGAAATGTGGGTTGTGTGCCGTTAGAAAACTAACGGCGAACCCTGGAGGGGACGACAGATGTCCAAACTTACGAAGAAGCTCACAAAACAGTGCAGAAAATTTCTCGAACCTGGTGAAACGATCGAAGCCTCGGTGTTCACCTTTGCCCCGGGCCACTACACGGCCTTTCTTGCGGGCGGTCTCGTTGGCGCTTCGATCAACAAACGGATACAAGCCAACAGGGGCGCCGTTGTGGACGGTGTATCTGTCGAGCCGACTGGTACCGCGCTGCTCTTCCCGGGTGGCGAGATGTTCCTCTCAACGACCTCTCGTGGCGACCTGATTGTGTGGAAGCGCAGCTCCCTGGGCAGGTTCACCGGGATTCGAGCGCGCGTTTCGGCGGGTGCGATTCAGACGATCGAGTCCGACAAGAGGAAAGTCAAAACAAAGGTACGTTTCATCTTCTCGGACGGATCAGCACTGCGGGTGAACGTGACCGGCAAGGATGTCTTCGACGACTTTGCGACTTCACTGCTGCGTTACGGCGTCGAAAGTATTCTCGTCTGATACCCCGTTAGTGTCGCGGTCGGTCCGCCGATGGGTTCGATCCCCGCAGTACGATGCAACCCACAACGGATCCGAGTGAGGGATAGCCATGTCGAAGCTTGTCAAGAAGATCATGAAGACCGGGTCTGAGCACCTCAGCGCGGGGGAAATGGTCGAGGAGGCAATCCTTGTCCAGCCACCGGGGCGTGTCATGGGTCAAAGCGTTGGTGGTCTAGCGGGTATCGCGATCCACAAGAAGATCCAGAAGAACCGTGAGGCTCGGACGGATGGCGAATCTGTCGATGGTGTTGCCAACGATATCCCCGGAACTGCGATTCTGGCTATCTCCTCCGGCGGGGATGTGCTCGCATTTACCCAGGCGGCGATGTCCGGCAAGGTCAAAGAACTTGCCATTCGGATCCCAAGAGGCGACGTGGCGGGTTTCGAGGCCAAGAAGGCAAAACTCGTTGGTAAATTTTCAATGAGTTTCAAGGACGGCTCGGCGTACCACTGCGATGTCGCAATGTCCGTCGGCATGAAGGACTTTACGACCGCATTGCAACGCCACGGCATCTTTGGCGAGATGGCGTAACGACGCGATGAGCCGGCTCATTACCCGCTTGACACAGGGCGGGGCTGCCGATCTGCTCGACGGTGAAACCATCGAAGTCGCCATTGTGGCCATGTGGTCAGGGTACTTCGGCGGGTTGTTTGCCGGGCTGGCGATCTCCATGCTGTTTGCCGCGGACTCGATCGCGGCCCTAGGTATCAGTGCCGTGGTGGGCGGTGGCGGTGGAATCGGCATAGCTGTGTGGCGACGGCGGAGGAGGCTGTTGCGATCAGAGACTTCGACCATCGCAGGCCAGTTCCCGGTATTTGCGTTCATGGCGGTCACGTCTCGTGGTGATCTACTCGTGTGGCGGCAGACCGGAGGAGGCAAAGTGGGCGAACTCACCGAAAGATGCCGCGTCGCGGACATCACCAGCATCGCCACCGTGCGTCGCTTTCTGATAAAGCGGTGGGCGATCAGTTTCGTCGACGGGTCCAAGCATGAGATCACGCCACCGGGAGCACGGGATCGATCCGTATTCAAGGAAGCCCTGCTTCGTCACGGGTACGTTGAATAACGAATCTCTTCGGACGGTCACCTACACTCCAATCCATGTCAACTCTCATTCTCGTTGCCGCCGGTATCGCTGCCGCAATCCACGTCATGTTCTTCGCCGCAGAGTCGCTCCTGTGGGGCAAACCGGCGGTCACGAAGGTGTTCGGCGTACCTCGCGCCGATGTCGAGACGCTACGTCTCGCAATGTTGAACCAGGGCTTTTATAACCTGTTCCTTGCCGTCGGTGTTGCATACGGCATCGCAACGGACTCGGTACCGGTCGTGGCGACACTGTTGTCAGTCATGGTCGGCGCAGCGGCCGTGCTCGTCGCGAGCAAGCGCTCAGCGGCGTTAGGAGCCGCTGTTCAGGGGGCTCCACCGTTGATCGCGCTGATTGGGTTAGCGTTCGCGTAGCTGGTCACCCAAGAACGGGACCGAGGCCTCCAGCGGCGACGATGGTGCGGGACCAGGGACGCACGGCCGCACGGAGCCAGTCGCATCGTTCCTCGCCAATGGCCAGCCATGGTGCCATCGCAGCCCGGTCTGTGTCCTGTTCGAGGTCCTCGCGCATCTCCAGGCCAAGTTTCGTGAGCTCACCCGCGCCGTCAATGTAACCGAGGTCGATCAGGCTGGCATCTGCCGTGGTCCACGCGTCCTCGGTGTGACCCCGTGACTTGGAATAGAAACCCCGGTTTCCGCCTCCAGGAGTGGCGCTATACCAGGCCTGGGCGGTGACGGGCTCGATTGCGCGGACCACGAGAGCCGCATTGTGTCCGTCGCCCCGAAACTCCCGAAGCAGCGTGATGGCGTGCCAGAGCGCAAGGTGCGGCTCAGGGGGAGGCGACACACTCGCGTGCGCGGCGAAGAGGGGTCGTCCCACGGTCGGGCATGCCGCAGCTGCCTCCAGCGCAACCTCGGCGACCCGCGCCATTTCCGGGTTGTCAACCTCTGCGTCGAGGATTCGCCGAAGGGCACGGTCGGCGACGCGAAACCGTGCGGCGACGACGGCCTCGGGGGTCGTGTTCTCCCAACACTCGGGCACATAGCGGCGAATCGCTGCCGCGGAGAACCCAAAGAACGTTGCGTAGACGATCTCGGGACCGACGGGCCCCATCGGTGCTGCCCGCGACGCCAGATAGTGTGCCCCGCGTCGATTGAGTCCAACGGCCGCGTATTCGTCCGTTGCTTCCGGAGCGAAGTACACCATGGCGTGGAACGGTTCGAGTGTTCCCCACATCTTGCGTGCAATGATCGTGTCCACGTTTTGTCTCCTTCGGCGGTGTCCTGGCAAGCGTAGCGTTTGCGGTACAGCCGATACGGACTCAACTTTGGTACTCCATCTGCCGATATTCTGGATGCTGGCAAACAGGGGAAAATGATGCGAAGAATTCTGTTCGTGGTTCTCGTGATGGGGAGTGTTCTACTAATGGGTGCGCTCGCGGTCGCATCAAACGATCTCCCACCGGGAGGCACCTACGTTGACGATGACGGATCGGTGCACGAAGGCTCCATCGAAGCCATTGCCGCAGAGGGCATCACCTCGGGGTGTGGGACCCTCACGTTTTGCCCGAATGCAGCAGTGACCCGCGGCGAAATGGCAGCCTTTCTTTCTCGGGGGCTCGACCTAACGTCGGCCGTGGGCGGCGACCGCTTCACGGATGACGACACGTCGATTTTCGAGGCCTCGATCGAGAGCATTGCCGAGGCCGGGATCACCATCGGCTGTAACCCTCCCGCGAATACTCGGTTCTGTCCAGGCGCTCCGGTGACCCGCGGGCAAATGGCTGCCTTCCTTGACCGGGCCCTCGACCTTGCCCCGGCGAGTGGATTGGATCCCTTCGTCGACGACAACTTTTCAGGTTTCGAGGACTCGATCCGTCGATTGGCCGCGGCGGGTATCACGGCTGGCTGCAACCCGCCGGATAATGACCGGTTCTGTCCCGAGGCACCCGTCACGCGAGGCCAAATGGCGACGTTCCTGACGCGGGCGCTCGGGCTGACACCCAACACACCGCCACCGAGACCGCCGGGTACTCTCGGTGAGCAGTGTGCCCTGGTCCCATCGATCTGCCCACCGATCGGCAACCCCAACGGAACTGCGGCGGTGCCGACACAGGGGCGGGCCGAGCCGGTGACGAACCCCGACACTGTCATCGGCAGTGGCACACCTCAGACTTGCACGTCCGAGGCTGTTGTCGCGGCAGTGGCCCAGGGCGGGACGATCACCTTCAACTGCGGACCCGATCCCGTTTTGATCGAGATGACAGCCACCGCACAGGTCTTTAACGACGCCAATCCCGATGTGGTCATCGACGGCGGAGGGCTGGTGACACTCTCCGGAATGGGCCAACGCCGCATTCTCTATATGAACACCTGTGACCCGGCGTTGGTCTGGACAAGTTCTCAGTGCCAGAATCAATCTACGCCACGCCTAACTATCCAGAACATCAATTTTGTGCGGGGCATGACGACGGGCCAGGACATCGCGGCCGGTGGCGGAGCTGTTTGGGTGCGCGGCGGCCGTTTCAAGATCGTCAACGCAGGGTTCTTCAACAACACCTGCACGGAATTTGGTCCGGATGTGGCCGGGGCTGCGGTTCGAGTCTTCAGCCAGTACAACAACCTTCCCGTATATGTGACCAGCAGCACCTTTGGTGGCGCCCCGGGGTTCGGGAACGAATGTAGTAACGGTGGCGGAACCGCGAGCATTGGTGTGTCGTGGACGATGACGAACAGCCTGTTCTCAGACAACGATGCCATCGGAATTGGTGCGAATCCTCAACGGGCGGGTACGCCGGGCGGCGGCAACGGGGGGTCGGTGTACCTTGACGGCAATCTCATTCATCTGGTCCTTGACGGCACTGCCATCTACGACAGCAATGCCCGCGAGGGCGGCGGTGCGATCTTCTTCGTGTCGAACAATCGAACCGGGACGATGACGATCCGCGACTCGGTGTTGCGGCGCAATATCAGTGAACGTTTCGAGACTGCTGGTCTGCCCGGTATCTTCGTCCTCGCTTCCAACCCTCCAACAATCGTGAACTCGATTATCGAGTGATCAGTCAACGACGACGGTCTTGATGTTGAGGAACTCGTGCATGCCGTTGGCAGCGAGTTCGCGGCCGTAACCAGACATCTTGATCCCTCCGAAGGGCAGCCTCGGGTCAGAAGCGACGAACGAGTTCACGAAACACGCACCGGCC
Organism: Actinomycetota bacterium; assembly: GCA_013151445.1. Classification (GTDB taxonomy): domain Bacteria; phylum Actinomycetota; class Acidimicrobiia; order Spongiisociales; family UBA5794; genus BMS3BBIN02. Next base: position 31,317 of record JAADIG010000092.1, on the reverse strand, counting down.
TCGAGCCGTTCACGGGCAATCTGCTCGCCGCGCACGACGTCGCGGGTGAACACCGCGGCGCCGAGGCCGAAGTCGCTGTCGTTGGCAATGCGGATGGCGTCTGATTCGTCATCGAAGCTCATGACACTTGCGACAGGACCAAACGTCTCCTCGCTGTAAACCGGCATTCCGGCGGCGACATCGGCGAGGACGGTCGGTGGATAGAAGGCCCCGGGACCTGGCGGGACGGTACCGCCGATGACGAGTCGGGCCCCGGCGGAAAGAGACCGACGGACCTGGTCGTGAAGGTCATCCCGGAGGTCCGCCCGGGCGAGCGGACCCAGCGTGACCCCAGGGTCGAGCGGGTCACCCATGACCGCCTCGGCCATGCGCTCGGCGAGCCGGGTAGTGAATTCACCAACGATCGACGTGTGCACAATGAACCGCTTCGCAGCTATGCAGGATTGGCCTGCGTTGAGGAGGCGGCCCGCCGAGCAGGCTGTCACCGCGATGTCCAGGTCTGCGTCCGCGAGGACGAGGTAGGGATCGGATCCGCCAAGTTCCAAGACGGTCTTTTTCAACGAGGCTCCCGCCCGGCTGGCGACCGCACGCCCGGCGACATCCGATCCCGTGAGAGTCGCGGCCGCTACCCCGGGGTTGGTCAACACCTCCGCAACACGGGTTGAGGGGAGTATGAGCGTACGAAAGAGGCCTGCCGGGAAACCGGATGCGGCGACCATGTCGTCGATCGCCAACGCACACCCAGTCACGTTCGATGCATGTTTGAGCACACCGGCGTTCCCGGCCATCAGGGCCGGCGCCAGAAAGCGGAATACCTGCCAGAAGGGGAAGTTCCAGGGCATGACCGCAAGCACGACCCCAAGTGGTCGGTACGCAACGTAGCTCTTGGTGCGCTCGGTCGAGATCGGTAGGTCAGCGAGCATCGTGGCACCGTTGTCTGCGTAGTAGCGACAAACCCAGGCACACTTGTCGATTTCGGCGACGCCCTCACGAATCGGCTTGCCCATTTCCCTCGCCATCAACTCGGCGAGTGCGTCGCGGCGTTCCGTGAGGGTATTGGCGAGCCGTTGCAGGTGGGTCGCCCTTGTGTCGAGCGAGGTGTACACCCAACTGGCCTGTGCTTCTTGTGCCCGTGCAATTGCGCGTTCCACGAAAGTAGGGGAGTGGGCCTCGTAGGTAGCAATAACCTCGTCGGTTGCCGGGTTGATCGAACGTATCATGGAAGCTCCGAGTGTTGTTGGCTCAGAATTGCGTGTCGTCTGCCACGAGTCGTGGGCGTAGACCTACCCTACAGCGATCAGTGGGATCCCGATGAGTGCAAAAGCCACGCCCGCCCATTGGACCGGGCGCAGGCTTTCGTGCAGAACAGTCCGGGCCAACGCTACCGTGCTGAACGGGTACAGGGCACCAAGGACGACGACCTGAATGACGGGTCCGCGTTGCAGCGCAATCATTGTCAAGACGGTCGCAAACGCCCCGATGAGGCCGCCTGCGAGATTTAGTCGGCGGTGCTCCTTCGGTACTAGGAACCCTCTCTCCTTGTGCCATGCGACAACGGCGATGATGGGAACTCCGACACCGCGTGCCGCGACAAGGGGCCAGACCCCAGCGGTGGAGGATGTCGTGGCGAGGCCAACAAAGAACGCCGCAAAGGCGAGACCGGCAAGGCCCGCCATCAAAACAGCCCTCGAGCTGATACGCAGAACGGTGTCGTCCCCTTTTCGATCACGCGTCACTAGGACCACACCAGACAGCGCGAGTACTGCGCCGCTCGCGAGGGCCACGGTCAATGATTCCCCGCCAATCAACCCAGCCGCGGCGGAAACGAGAGCACCAACGACGGCAGCGATGGGGGCGAGCGCACTCATCGGACCCAGCGAGAAGGCGACATAGAGAGCGAGCAGCCCGACCACGACGCCGAGCCCGGCTACCGCGCCACCGATGATGTCGGTAGCGGTGATGGACGAAAACGGGACAAGGAGAGCGAGGACCAAGAAAGCGAGGCAACTCGCCGCCTGTTCGCCAAAGGCAACCCGGTACACGGATGTCCGACGCGCGAGAAACCCGCCGATGAAGTCCGACGACCCAACTATGAGCGCACCGGTCAGGGCGAGTATTGGCGTCACGTTGTCTCCTGAAACCTGAACCCTACCAAGCCAGGGTGTGTCGCCGATGGCTTGTCTCGTCACCAGGTACCGCACGAGGAATCCCGTGTCGCGATCTGCGGGGAGAAGTTGCCCCGATCCACAACTCTTCGAGCAAAGCGAGGAACAACCAGCCGTGGTGAGCCACGGGTCCCGGATGGGGAGGAGAACTTCGTGGACGGTTGTGGGCTAGGCGCCATTTCTGGGTGTTGTCTGGCGTGTCGCTGTCTGGAGAAGGCTCACGGGCCGTTGGGATACGGATGGTCTCACTGACAGATCGAGTCGTCTCAACCCGTGCACTGTCGGGCACCGCTTCAGGTGATCATCCAAAGTGGGAACCCGAGCACAACTTCCGGATGACCGTCGACGTTGTCAGCTACCCCGCCGCGCTCCGTGGGATCTCCTCAAGCGTGGTCGGTACCCGGAGTGTGGCAGAGATGTCGCAGGGGGCATGCATTGCGCAGCGACGCGGAGGCTACGGAACCCGGTGATGCCACATCCGGCTGCGGGCCTCACGGACACCCGCGCAGCGGCTGGGTCTCGGTGTTATGGAGCACCGAAACCCAACCGTGCGGTTCCACCCCTTGGCCCGAGCAGCACCGGGCCACGTTGTTCCGCAGATCAGTCCAGGAACTGCATTGTCTCGCCGTGTGAGCACCACACGCAGTCACAAGTTTGGGAATGACACGAGCGGTCGCGGTGTCGCAGACGAGTGCGGGTAAACACGGGTAGGACGAGTCGTGAGAGGGCACTCTTGAGCAGCGACGGCGCCCAATGCCGTCGCAAGCGGTGCAGCAACCCGGGCGACGGTGCGACACGACGCAGCAACAGCGACACTACGCGTCGTGGAAGGCGCTCATAGACAAATCTGTTGGCAAAACCGGCCTTGCGCATCGGCTCGAACCTTCTCTGCGCGGTTGCCCTGTAGTCGAACCCATTCAGCAACGATTGCGCGGCAAGTGCACCAGATTCCATGGCATACCACATGCCAAAACCCCACTCTGGGTCCTGGAGACCAGCTGCTTCACCGACGTAGAGGCGTCCGGCCTCGTCAGTAAACCGGGCAGATCCGAACACCGACCCGTAACCCGAGAACGGCCTCGCATCGGCCAATTCAAGCCCCGGTACCAACGTCCGAAATGCGTCCGCTGTGTCGCTCCGCGCATGACTCCAGGCCTGTTGCCCCCTGAAGAGACACGTTGCCAGGGTGGCTTGCCCGGCGCAGATCAAGAGATACGCGTAACCCGCCGGTGCCAGTTCCTCGGAAATGATGCAGTGAGCCTGGTCGGGGAGCTCGGTTTCAAAGACATAACCGCTGACGACGCCATCGGCGAAACGTGGTCCTATGGCGACGATGTCGCCGCGGCGGGCGCGGGGTGCGGCCTGTCCGAGCAGGACCTCGGCGCCTGCTGCCTGTGCCTGGTCGAGAAGCGCCCGGTCTAGGGAACCGGAATCCGGGCCGCGGCGAACGAGGTGGAACAACGGGTCGTCCGTGCGAGCGACGCTCTTGCGGAGCCGACGGTCGTAGAAGTTCACTTCGTGGAACGGGTGTTGTTCGAAGGTGGGTGCCACATCGATTCTTGCCAGGCGTTCGATGACACCGACAGGTGACGACCAGTTCTCTAGGCCCTGGAAGTCGCCAGCAAAGCGGTGCCCGACAGTGGCGGCCTTCTCGTAGACGCGGACTCTGCGGCCGTGGCGGGCCAAGGTCGCTGCGGCCACGAGACCAGCGGGCCCGGCACCGATGACTGTCACCTCGCCAGGCATTGTTATCCCCGTTTCCGTTTGGAAACGGTGGCGCCAGGGACCGGTATCGAAGGGAACTGTTTCGATGATCGACCGCACATAGTTACGCTCTCTTTGGCTCGGCGATCCGGCGTACGATTTCGGAAGCAACCGCGGTGAGCACGATCAGCCACCCGACCGCAAGCAGTAGACCGCCGAAACGATCAAACGTTGGAGTGAATGCTCCGTCTATCAGCACTTGCACCGCACCACGTGCCGGTAGTGCCGCACCCCACGCCGGAGGCGCCGCGGAGAACATGATGTTCTGGGCAATGCCCACATCGATGAATGGCAACAGAAACATCAGGTAGAGACCACCGACACGTCCGAACAGTGCGCCAACTACGACGCCAACCATGCCGTATGTCGCAGCGACGAGGCCGTTGCCGACAGCGAACCACAGCCAGCTTTCCGGAGCGAAGTCGATCGCTGTGATGGCGAGGGAGACGACGGTGGTGAGCAGGCCGGCGAGTGCGATGACACCGAGACGCGAGGCAAGAATTTCGCGGGGACGAAAACCAGCGAGTGCCAGCCTGGCGTCGGCCTGAAGCGAACCCTGGACAACGAACATCCCGGTGAGTCCGGCCAGGAACGCGATCGTGATCGGCACCATTATCGCTCCATGCACATTGATCATGGACAGCACCTTGATCTGGGTGATGCCGCGGATGACGAGTTCAACAGGAGCGGGATCGTCGGGTGTGATGTAGAAACTCAGCGATATGAAGAACACGGGCAGGACCACGAGCAGAACCCAGAGGGCGATGTTGCGACGATTGTCACGCAACCCGTAGCGGAGTCCGGCCCGGACGCGTCCGCGGACACTCCCTGGTGCCCCAATCCCGCGTGTTAGTTTGCGTCGGGTCGCGGTGGCGCTCGCAAAGATCAAAGTCGCGACAATCAGCGCACCGAAGGTCCACACGAGCGCCCAACCGAGGTCCCCGAGTGGCCCGGCGTATCCGGAGGGTTTGTTGAGGACGTACAGCGTCACGAAGTGCGAGGGGAACACCCGATTCAGTGCAACGGTGCCACCGGCCATGGCCGGGCCGAGGAACACGTCGAGCATCCAGATGAATATCACGATGAGCGAGCCGTTCACTTCGTTGCGTACGACTGCCCCGATGGCAATACCGATCCCGAGATAGATAACAGCCGTCAGAACTGTGCCCACGATGGTCCGGGTCGGATCGGGTAAGCCGGTTCGGATGGCAAGTGCGACGATCGCCGCTGCCGCAGCGAGCAGCGCCAGTCCGAGGCCAGAAACGAGGCGGGCAAAGGTGACCCGCCATGCCCCCATCCCCGCGTTCGCAAGCCGACGATCGGTGTCGCGTGAGCCGAGGACGTGGAAGAAACCAGCAACACCAGCGAGAAACGCCGCTGCCCATCCCGCTGTCGGTGCGGCGAGTTGGCCCGGGTCCGCGACCCCACCCACTATCGACGCGAAGTCGGTGAGTGAACCGGCAGCGAGGATGACGAACACGAGCGGCACGAGCACAAGCAGCGCCAGGTTGACGGGCCTGCGTGCGTACTCGGTGAGGTAGCCGCCAGTGAGTCGGGCGGTGGCTCTCATCCGACGGTCTTTCCGTCGCGCAGGTGGATGACCCGGTCGAACCGTTCTTCATCGGCAACGAAGTGGCTGATGATCAAGACGGCACGGCCAGCGTCACGTCGCTCTGCCGCAAGATTCCAGAACCGTAGGTACGTGTCCCAGTCAAAACCAGCGTACGGTTCGTCGAGTAGCAGTACATCGGGATCGTGTATGAGCGCGATTCCAAGGTTGAGCTTGGCTCGTGTACCACCCGAGAGCTCCTCGACACGCATGTCGCGATACCGGGCAAAGTTGAAGATCTCGTAGAGCTGATCGCGGTTTTCGTCGATCGTCGGCCTGTCGAGGCCATAGGCCTCTCCGAAGAGCTCGAAATGTTCGTCGGGGGTTAGTCGCTCGTAGAGCAATGGCTCCTGTGGGCAATAGCCGAAGGTGCCGCTGATGGACACCCGGCCGGAATCACCCTCGAGTGAACCAACGAGGATCTTCATGAGGGTCGACTTACCGGCGCCGTTCTCGCCGACAAGACCAACGATCTCCCCAGCTCGGATAGATAGGTCGGCGCCCAGGAGAACCGGGCTCTCTGTTCTGCGCCATCCCCTGCGGTATGCCTTTCTGATCGCGTCGGCTTGCAACACGATCGCAGGCTCAGGAGGCGGCCCGCCCGGAGCGCCCGCGAGGGAAGGTGCAATGGCGCTCCGGACGTAGCCTGGCTTTGTCATGGTCGGTCCTTCGATGAATCGGGGTGGATGCGGGTCAGGAACCCAAACATCCGCCTCCGTGGTGGACCGGCACGTTGGACTTGTTTCCCTGGGCTCTGGTGGCCCTCGTCCGGCGATTGAGTAGCGTTCACGACGTCGTCCCTACCCCGTGATGGTGGGGAATCATCGGATGGACACCAGGCGAAGGCCATCTCCCATCCGGGCGTCAGTCGAGTTTGGTGGGGTACCCGGCTCATGACACGATCACCTTCCCGCGCAGCATGCCCATCTGGCACGCGAACTCGTATTCACCGGGTTCGGTTGGTGTGAACTCGATCGGTACGTCGTTCCCTGTTGGGAGTTCAGCGGACAGGCCAAAAGCATCGAGAACCACTCGCTCGGAGCACGGACTCGCCTCCTGACGGTCGAAGATCAGCCGGACCGGCCGGCCAGCCTCGACACGGATCGTGTCGGGGGAGTAGCCCCCCTTGACGATGATCCGCGTCTCCTGGACACCACCGGCGGTGACCGCCGCCGTCGCCGCGGAGCTCGAGGAGAGCCAGAAGTACCAGACAATAAGTGCGATGAGCCCAAGCCCACCTAGGTTGACAAGCAGGACGTTCATCGTGCGGACTCCTTCACGAGGGATGGCTGCCAGCGGCGCAGTCGGTTGGCGTTCGTCACGACGGTGACCGAGGAGAACGCCATGGCCGCACCGGCCAGCAGAGGACTCAATAGCAGCCCAAAGAACGGGAAGAAGACCCCCGCTGCGATGGGAATACCAAGGGTGTTGTATGCGAACGCACCAACCAGGTTCTGATGGATGTTGCGCATTGTTGCTTGAGAGAGTTCGATTGCTGTGACGACCCCGGTCAGGCTGCCCTTTACCAGGGTGATGTCGCCCGATTCCATGGCTACGTCGGTGCCGGTGCCCATCGCCAGGCCAACGTCGGACTGTGCCAACGCCGGTGCATCGTTGATGCCATCACCGACCATGGCAACAACCTTGCCTTCGCCCTGCAGTTTGGTCACCTCGGAGGCCTTATCTTCGGGAAGCACTTCGGCGAGGATTCGGTCGATGCCTACCTTGGCTCCGATCGCTCGTGCGGTACGGACGTTGTCGCCCGTCAACATTGCGACCTCGAGGCCCAGTTCGTGCATTCGGCGGATAGCGGCAACGGAGTCGGCCTTGATCGTGTCAGCGACCGCAATCACTCCGCCGAGCCCACCGTCGACACCAATGACCATGGCGGTCTTGCCTTCGTCGGCGAGGCGTTCGAGGATCGATTCAGCAGCCCCAGCGGCGACACCCTTCTCGCTCATGTACTTCAAGTTGCCGAGGACGACCATGCGCCCATTGACGGTCCCCTCGATGCCGTGGCCCGGCGTTGCGAGGAACGTCTCAGGTTCGCTGAGGGTGAGACCCCTGTCCTTGGCACCCGCGACGATGGCCTCTCCGAGAGGGTGTTCGGACACCTTCTCAGCGGAGGCAGCTAGGACGAGAAGGGTGTCCTCATCAACGCTGCCGAGGGCAATAACGTCGGTGAGCGACGGTTTGCCCATGGTCACGGTTCCGGTCTTGTCGAGGACCACCGTGGTGATCCGGTGAGCGGTCTCGAGTGCATCCCCGGACTTGATGAGGATTCCGTTCTCGGCACCCTTCCCGATGCCGACCATCAGCGACGTCGGAGTTGCGAGACCGAGGGCACAAGGACAAGCGATGACGAGCACCGTGACTGTGGTGATCACCGCGTAGAGGAGGGCCGGACTGGGGCCAAAGGTGTACCAGGTCATGAAGGTCAGGACCGCGACGATCATTACCGCTGGGACGAAGTATCCAGCGACCTTATCAACAGTTCGCTGAATGGGGGCCTTGGAGCCCTGGGCGTCACGGACCATTTGGATGATCTGGGAGAGCATGGTGTCTTTGCCGACCCGCGTAGCTTCGAACCGGAAGCTGCCGGTTTTGTTGATTGTCGAACCGATGACTGTGTCGCCTTCGGTTTTCTCGGTCGGGATTGGTTCGCCGGTCACCATGGATTCGTCCACGGCGGATGCACCGCTCACGACCTGGCCATCGACAGGGATCTTCTCTCCGGGGCGAACGACGATAATGTCGCCGACGACGACGGCATCGATCGGTATATCGATCTCTTCGCCACCGCGCACGACGCGGGCTGTCTTGGCCTGCATGCCGATCAGTTTCTTGAGCGCTTCGGAGGTCTTGGCTCGGGCCCGAATCTCGAGCGCCATACCCAGTACGACCAGAGCGGTAACGACCGCGGTCACGTCAAAGAACACGTCGCGGAGGCGCTCCTCGGGGAAAAGCCCGGGGAACAACAGTGCGGTGGTCGAATAGAGCCACGCCGCGCTGATGCCAGTTGCCACCAGTGTGTACATATTCGCCGAACGGTGTTTGAAGGCGGCCCAGGCACCGGTGTAGAACTGCGATCCCGACCACAACATCACCGGAAGGGTCACGAGCGCCATCGCCGCCCAGATCAGGTTAAGAGCTGTCGTTCCCTTTGCAGGGATGCCAGGGAAAAGCTCTGGGTAGGAGAAGTACATGACCGGCAACCCAACAATGGTCGCAAACCAGAACTTGCGGATCAACGTCCGGTAGAGTTTGTCCCGTTCTTCGGCCTCTATGTCACCGGCATCGACATCGTCGGACACCTCGCGGGCCGTGTAGCCGGCGCTTGCGACTGCGGCCGTCAACGTATCGAGCGAAGCAGTGCTGACTTCTATCGTGGCCTCTTCGGATGCGAAATTCACGCGGGCGTCGAGAACGCCCGGCGTTCCCGCCAGAACTTTCTCGATGGTGGCCACACACGACGAACAGGTCATACCCGAAATCGCGAGGTGGACAGTGTCGCCGCCAACGGAGCCTGCTGCCGGGGCGCCGACGAGGGCCGGTTCCTTTGTTGTGCTGACGGCTGCGGTCACACCTTGGCCCGCAGCGGCGTTCACCATGTATCGCCCAGGATCTGCGGTGAACGCACTCCTACAGTGCTCCGAGCAGAAACCGACGTCGGGGTACCCATCGACGGTGAGCGATTCGGCGCCCACCTTCATTTCACAAACTGGGTCTCGCATTGTTAAATCCGTTCCTCTGTGGACACACGGCGCGGACTGTGCCAGGCCGAGCGATTCGAGGGCGTTCCCTCGCTTGGAACCTAATGTAGACCCTCCACCCCGCTGGAATGTCAAGGGATTTCTTCGAGAAAGTTCTCCAACGCACTCAAGATTGCAGCGCACCCATGCGTCAGGCGTGGTTACCGGCGATAGGAAAAGGCTTCCGCTCTGGGAGAGATGGTTGGCCGAGTGTCCTCGGTGTGATGACGTCGGCCGGTGCCATCGACGGCGTCCCGCCGAGATACCACAGCAGTGGCGGACTCCGCATGCTGCGACGCGAGGTGTCGAGCGTTCCAGGTCGCGTGGCGACAAACTCCACGGCAATGGCCAGTTGTTGCCGCGTTTCCGGTGATTGGGAACGTTCCAGTTGACACATCCAGACGTATAGACGATTATACCTATCACTATGCGTCCTACGAACAGTCTTCGAAACCCGAAAATATCGCCAAATCAGCCGCAGTTTCAGGTGGAGCATGTCAGCGGCGAACCGCCTCTGTATGTACAGGTGAGCCGTGAACTTGAGCGGATGGTCCTCGCGCTTCCACTGGATCATTCGGATCCACTGCCGTCCGAGCCGAAGCTGATCGATCTTTGGGGGGTGAGCCGAGGAACCCTTCGCCATGCAGTCAACGAGCTCGCCAGAACAGGCCTTCTCCGCGTCGAGCAGGGGCGTGGGACGTTCGTCAACCACGACGTTCAGGTTCGGTTGATAGTTCGGGAACGCCTCGTCGATGTGGCGCTTCCTGATTCCAGATTTCATCTCGATTTTGACCGATTCGTTCCTGACTTCCTGGACCGCGAAACCTGTGATGCAACCATCATGGCGAGACCGGAGTGGGAGGCAGCACAAACTGTGTTTGCGGCCCCCGATAACAGTCTTGAGCACCTGCGGGCGCAAGCTCTCGTCCAGGGCAAGAGGCTCGTAGTGCCGACCTTCGGGTTGCTCCGCGGATATGTGGTGCTGGACCCGACGGTGATTCCGGAGGAAAACATCCTGCTCGCAGCCACGCTCGATGGGATGGAGCGGTGTGGAACGACCGTCGATTCACCCTCCGTGGAAAGTCTCGGGAGGATCGACTTACTGGTCACCGGAGCAACAGCAGCGAGCAGTGACGGCCAGCACATCGGACCGGGGAATCGGTTCTTGTCCATCGAGATCCATGAGATGGAGGAAGCTGGCGTCATCGACGCGAGCACCCCGCGGGTCATAGTTGTTCACGATTGCCAGGTCGTTGAGGGACCCGTGGCGTTGCAGCGGCCAGAAAGTACACCCTTCGTCGTTATTACCCCGACAAGATCGATCGGACAACTACCGATCGCCGGGGTAGGCGCCAAGGTCGGGGAAATGATGAGGGGCACCAATGGCAACAGTTGATCGCACGACTCAGTATCGCGAGCGAATCTGGGCTGACCTGAGGAAAGTCGGACGCCCCGACTCCCGGTTCCATTGGGACCTGTCCTCGTTCATAGCGGACTTCGAAGGTAGCGATATCTGCACCGATCGCACACTCGACCTGGACGTCTGGCGAACTCTAGGAAATCGCCGTGTCTTCATCACGCCGGATAACTCAACCGAGGAACTCCGCAAGCGGCTCATCGCAGAGAACGTGCCGTTCGTGATGACGACATACGGAATCCAACGGGGCTTCGTCGAGCTCGACTCGACGACGGTGCCGCCTGGAGAGGAGTCTTACGCCGCAACGCTGGATGGAATGGACAGGTATGCCGTGCCGGTATCGCTGGGCCAGCTCCAAGCAGGCGACCCGTTCGCAGTGCTTGTCACCGGTGGAACAGCGGTGAGCATGAGTGGGGTGCGCTTCGGCAAGGGCCATGGGTATTTCGACTTCGAGTACGCCGCGCTCAGCGAACTCGGCCTGGTCGACTCCGACGCAGTGTTGATCGATATGGTCCACGACTGCCAGGTCGTCGATGAGCATCTCGATGGCGAGCCTCACGACGTCGTCATGGACTACATCGTGACCCCCACTCGAACAATTCCTGTCCACCGGGACGGGAGAGAACCCGGGCGGATCCTCTGGGATCTCATTCCCGGCACTGAATTCGAGCGGCTTGAAGTAACCGCAGAGCTCCGACGCCTTGTCCAGACCGTGGACAAAGCACCGCGAGCCGACAAGACCATCGACGCCGAACGGCAGGATAGTTTCCGCAAGGAAGAGAAGGAATAGCCATGATGCAGCCAAAGGATGAGCAACCATGACTCAGCAAATCAACCGGAGACAGTTCCTACGAGGTACGGCGGCAGGTGCGGTGCTTCTGGGCGGATCAACGATTCTTGCGGCCTGCGGTGGTAAGGAATCGGAGGTTTCGACCGCGCCGGGTTCCCCCAAGCTCACCCCTCTGCCATTCCAGGCATCCTGGGTGAATGATGCCGAGTTTGCCGGGTACTTCGTTGCGATAGACAACGGGTACTACACCAGCGAAGGGATCGACCTCGCCTATGCGTCCGGTGGCCCGGATGTGATTCCGGAGTCAACACTCCTGAGTGGAACTGCACTGGTGACGCTGACAACACCGGAAACTACCGTCAAGGCAATCACGGAACAGGGCGCCAAGTTCAAGATCATCGGTGCGCAGTTTCAGAAGAACCCCATCGGCGTCGTCAGCCTGGCCGCGTCGGGGATCAACTCGCCAGCCGATCTCGTAGGGAAGACACTTGCCGTTCCACCGGTGAATACGCTCGCTGTCCGGGCGATGTTCCGGTTGAGCGATATCGACATCAACGACATCAACATCGTGCCGTACCAGTACGACCCGACACCGCTGATCGCCGGCGAGGTCGATGCGACTATCGACTTTGTTGTGAACGTGCCGTACACGATCAGGGAGCTCGGAGCGCAAGCATCGTCCTTCCTCCTTTATGACTTTGGGTTTACCGTGTTCAATGACACGATCGTGGTGACAGAGGAGACGTTGAACAACCAGCGCGACATGCTTGTCGGTTGGTTGCGGGCGAGCCGTAAGGGATGGGACGAGAACTTCAAGGATGTGACGAAGTATCCGACGTTGTTCGAGGAGACCTGGTTCGCTGGAACGGGGCGCAGTATCGAAAACGAACTCTTCTTCAACGATGCGCAACAGTCTCTGATAGAACATCCCGATGGGATCTTTGCAATGAGTGAGGACGCCATCGCCGCCAATATCAGCGCTCTGGCGGAGGTAGGAGTGATGGCGGACAGGAGTATGTTCGACACCACGCTGCTTGAAGAGATCTAGGCGGGTCGTTGGAGCCGTCAACAAGTGAACCCGTTTCTGCAGAACCTGCTGGTCTATCCATCGACGGAATCTCCCGCACGTTCCTGCTCAAAGGAGGTAGCAAAGTTCGGGCCCTTGAGGGTGTTTCCCTCGAGGCCCCGCTGGGTTCCTTCACTGCCCTCATTGGCCCGTCCGGATGCGGAAAGTCGACCCTGCTGCGGCTAATCGCCGGTCTGGATCAACCCGACGAGGGATCGGTGACAATTGCGGGTCGATCCCCCGATGAGGTGCGGCGCTCAGGGGAGCTCGGGGTGGTTTTCCAGGACCCGGCTCTTCTGCCGTGGAGAACGGTTGTGACGAATATCACTCTTCCGTTTCAGGTGCTGAAACGACCTGTTGATGATACCGTCGTGGCCGAGGTGCTTCGTTTAGTTGGCCTGGATGGCTTTGAAGAGGCGTATCCGGCACAGCTCTCGGGAGGTATGCGCCAACGCGTTGCCATCGCGCGGGCGTTGATCACCCAGCCGAAGGTGTTGCTGCTCGATGAGCCGTTCGGCGCTCTCGACGAGATCCTGCGAAGAACCATGAACATGGAGCTACAGAGGATCTGGAACGAGTACCGGCCTACAACAATCCTCGTCACACACTCCATTGATGAGGCGATGCTGTTGGCCGATCGTGTCGCAGTCATGGCTGTGAACCCGGGGAGGATTACCCAATTGGTCGATGTTCCTTTCGGGAGACCTCGCAATGTCGCGATGACTAAGACGGAAGCGTTCCACACGATGTGGGATTCGCTTGCACAGAGCCTCCACGGCGGCGGACAGGAATGACGTGGCCGCCCGCATCGCGGTTCCTTCGATCACACGCTGCACGATCTATCGGTGTGTACGTAGTTGTAGCGATTCTGTGGGAGATCGTTGGGAGACTAGAGCTCATTGGGGGAGGAGCGTTCCCCGCGTTGTCGGATATTCTCTCCACGTTGTGGACCGAGCGATCACTGTATCCGGCTCACACTCTCGCGACGACCTCGTCGGCATTCATCGGGTATGTCATCGGTAACGTGATCGCTATCGGCGCGGCAGTAGCGTTCATGGTGTCTCCTCGGCTGGAACGGCTCATGCGCGGCATAGGTATTGCGCTCTTTAGTGTGCCGCTGATCGCGGTTGTTCCGATCCTGGTGCTCGCCTTTACGGGGTCAACACCGAGGATCATCCTGGCGGCGGTCGCTGTCTACTTCACAACGATGGCATCAACGTTGATTGGTCTACGAGATATCGATCCGCGCCTCGAGGACTTCGTGATGGTCTCTGGCGGTAGCCGGTCGGATGTCCTGCGGAGGATCCGGCTCCGCAACTCCGTCCCCGGGATTGTTGCCGGTCTGCGCGTCGGTGCCCCCGCTGCCGTGCTCGGGGCCATCCTCGCCGAGTACGGGAGCGGTACCCGCACGGGGCTTGGCACGTTCTTGCTCGGTTCTCTTGGGCAGGGCGATCCGGCTCGGCTGTGGGGTATCGGGTTCGTCGCTACCGCGATCTCGGCGGGCGCCTACGTTCTTCTCGGATACCTTGAACGCAGACTTGCGGGGAAGACGACGTCGGCGAGCGTGATGACTGTCACGCCAGCCACACTTGGTGGTACCGACAACCAGAGTAGGTCGACGCGAGCCCTGTTTGCGATAGCTTCGTTTGCGGCCACGCTCGGCGCCTGGCAATTGTTTGTTTCCGGCGTTGGCCTGTCCCCGATCATCGCGCGCGGACCTATCGATTTCGTACGCTACCTCGTCTCGAGTCCGCAGGCTGCGGCATCGCGTCGAAGGCTTCTTGAGGCACTCGGCGAAACTGTTCCCCTCACGTTTGTAGGGCTCGCGATTGGACTCTTGTTCGCCTTCGTCCTTGCAACATTTCTCAGCCTGAGGCCCTTGATAGCTCAGGGCGTAATGCCCTTCGCCCTCATTTCCCAGACTATGCCGCTCGTGGCCTTGACTCCGCTGATCGTGCTCATATTCGGGCGCGGAGTGACAACAACGATGGTGATCACGATCTCTGTGACGTTCTTTCCCGCGTTCGTTGCGACCGCTCAGGGACTGTCACAGGCTCACAGCGGCACAATTGATGTTGTCAAGACATACAACGGATCCGACCTGCAGGTGTTGCGGCTCGTCCAGGTACCGACGGCCGTTCCCTACCTGATCTCGGCGGCTCGGCTCGCCGCACCACGAGCACTCTTGGGAGTGATGATTGCTGAGTGGCTCGCCACCGGAAAGGGTCTTGGGCAGCTGCTGAATGAATCACGCGGACTTTTGGACTACGGCATGATCTGGGCTGTCGCGGCGATATCGGTGTTTATCGCTGCGGGGTTCTATGCGGGTATCGGCCTCGTGGAACGCTCCGTGGCCCGACGATATGCGAACTAGGGAATGCACGAATTCGGGACTTCCGATGAATGACTTCTGATCAATTTGGAGAGTGAAGAGAAAGTGACTGTTTCACTTGAGTCGTATGTCAAGGGTCTTCCGAAGGCAGAACTGCACGTACATATCGAAGGCACGTTGGAACCGGATCTCATGTTCGAACTCGCGAAACGCAATAGTGTCGAGATCCCGTACTCAACGGTCGATGATGTTGCGGCCGCATATTCGTTTGTGGATCTTCAATCGTTTCTCGACATCTACTACGAGGCAGCATCGGTCCTTGTGACCGAACAGGACTTCTATGACTTGATGGCTGCATATTTGCGCCGCGCCGCTGCTGACGGTGTACGAAGGGCGGAGATCTTCTTCGACCCCCAAACGCACACCGGGAGGGGGGTGGGCTACGACATCTTCATGCCCGGCTTCCTGAGAGCCATTGACGATCTCGAAGGTGAGGTCGGGATTTCGGCAGGCCTCATCCTGTGTTACCTGAGGCATCTGTCTGGTGAAGCCGCATGCGAGACGTTCCGAGAAGCCTCCGCCTATCACCACCGATTGCTTGGTGTGGGCCTCGACAGTTCGGAGGTTCCCAACCCACCCCAACTATTCGCCGACGCGTTTGAGCTCGCTCGAGTCGCCGGTCTGCGGGCGGTCGCGCACGCTGGCGAGGAGGGCCCCCCGGCGTATGTGACGGCTGCCCTCGATCACCTCGGGGTTGAACGAATCGACCACGGAGTTAGAAGCGAGGAAGACGAGGTTCTTGTAGGCCGACTAGTCGAATCGGAGGTGCCGTTGACGATGTGCCCGCTATCGAACCTCGCCCTCGGCGTTCTCGATCGCCTCCAAGACCATAACCTGAAGCGGCTCATGGATCGTGGCGTGAAGGTGACGGTCAACTCGGACGATCCCGCATACTTCGGGGGGTACATTGCCGACAACTATGTGGCCGTCGCGGAGGCGCTCGATCTTTCTCGATCCGACTTGGCGCAGCTTGCTCGTCATTCGTTGGAGGCGACTTTTGCTTCTTGGGAAGACAGGGCAGGCTGGATCAGCGAACTCGACGTCTACGTGGCAGGCCACGCGTAACTAGATCCAATCATGGATAGTCGGCATCCGTCGGGGTACATCTGTGTGGCCCGTGCCTGGGCGCGGGCGGTGCGTCTTTAGCGCTCCTCGCTGGTTCACCGTTTCGATGACGATGTGTCTCGGTTACCAGCGATAGGAAAAGGCTTCCGCTCCGGGGGGAATTGGTTGGCCGAGTATCTTCGTTGTGATGATGTCGGCCGATGCCATCGAGAGCGTCCAGCCGAGATAGCCGTGCCCAGCGTTGACCCACAGTCCGGGCGTGTTCGGCACCGCATCGATCGTCGGCTTCCCATCCGAGGAGATAGGCCGTAGCCCCGCCCACTCATTGAGCGGGCTCTCCCAATCGACGAGTCCGGGGAAGACGCTGTCGGCGACCCGCCGATGCGTCGCGAAATCGGCTGGCCCGAACGTCGTGTCGGGTCCCTCGAACCTGGCGATGGCCGTGACACGGAGCCGTTCGCCGAGCGGTGTGATGGCACAGAACTCTGCAAAATCGACACCTCCGATCCGCGGGAGGAGGGCACGGTCGGTGACTGTCGCGGTGATCGAGTAACCCTTGGCGGGAGCGATGGGGAGCCGCACGTCGTGTTTCTTGAGGAACGTTCCGGTTGCTGCGCCGAGGCACACAACGACATGGTCAAAGGACTGGACACCCTCGTCGGTAGACACGCCAGGGCCGGCGTCGGTGACGGAGACTCCGGTCACGGTGGTATTGAGGATGATACGACCGCTCGGGGAGGTGTTGATGGATGCGGCGAGGTGTTCGGTGAGGAGGCGACAGTCGCCGGTGAAATCGTCGCGAACGTGGAGAGCACCGACCGGTGGGGTCTCGGATCGTCCGAAAGCGGGTTCCAGGGCGAGCAGTGCGTCACGGTCGAGGATTGCGGCGTCGATCCCTTGGGAGACCAGGAACTCGCAATGGTGGCGCTCGTTGGCGAGGTCCTTCTCTGAGTTGTGCCAGTAGAGGACCCCCCGGGTGCCGACGTTGATGTCGTAGCTGGTGTCGTCAAGCAACTCCCTGAGTTGGTGTGCGCTGGAGATTGCGAGACGGGTGATAGCAGTCGTCGCCGCCTTCGACCGACCGGGAGTGCTATTGCGCAAGAAGCTGGCCACCCAGGGAACTGATCGGATGAACACTGCGGGGTTGAAGCCGACGGGGGACCTCGGCTTGAACAGTGTCGTCGCATATCGAAATGGTGCGTCTGGTGCGTTCCATACAACGGCGTGGCCCGGCGTCACCAGGCTGGCATTGGCGGCAGATGCCTGACCGGCAACCGTCGGACCCTGTTCGAACACTGTGACATCGAGACCGGCCCCGATCAGGGTGTGCGCGGTCGTGATCCCGACCACACCGCCACCAAGTACTGCAACGCGCATAATGCCTACTTTGGGACAACCGCGCTGACGCGGATTTCGACGGCCCATTCGGGTTTGGCGAGTGCTGCCTCGACGCAGGCGCGGGCGGGTGGTGCAATACCGGTGAGCCACTCGATGTACACGGGATTCATCTCGGCGAAGGTCCCGATGTCAGCAAGCCATATCGTGACTTCCAGGAGGTGCGTTTTGGACGTTCCGCACCGAGACAGACGGTCGTCGATCTGGTCAAGTACGGACCTGGTTTGCTCGGCAACGGATGTTCCCCCGTTCGGAACGACGCCAGACAGATAGGCGATGCCGTTGTGCACGGTTGCGGTTGGTAGCCAACCGTTGACATCAATATGATCGATTCCGTGGCTCATGGGGGCGTCCTCGCGCTCGGCTCTGTTGATGACAATAGTGACGTGCGACGGGGGCTGGATCTCGCTGCGGTCGGGTCGGGGTTTCTTGTCACACCCACGAGATATGTTACGGCCATGGATACGAACAACGTCACCCCAATCCCAGCAACTAACCCAGGCACGGGCAACACGCTCGACCGAGCCGAAGCCCTGCTTTGCGCGGCATTCTCATTCGAGGTCGTTGCACGGTGCTCGGGCATCTGCCCGATGTGCGATGCGGGAAGCATCGCTCACGCTGCGTAGCGGCACCCGGTCGACCGGGTAATACCGGGGTGATCGATTCGAGGACCCATCCTTGAATCGATTCCGGTATGATCGCTCGACACGAACTGAGGAATTGCCATGGGTGATACGGTCAAATATCTGCTGGACGAGTCCGAAATGCCGACCCAGTGGTACAACATCATTCCGGACCTGCCCGCACCGCCTCCGCCTCCGTTGCATCCCGGGACCCATGAGCCGATCGGACCCGACGACCTCGCACCGCTGTTCCCAATGGCGTTGATCATGCAGGAGGTCAGCACCGACAGTTACATCGATATCCCCGGTGAGGTTCTCGACATCTACCGCCTGTGGCGCCCATCACCGCTGTACCGTGCCCGCCGTCTGGAGAAGGCCCTCGATACACCGGCGAAGATCTACTACAAGTACGAGGGTGTGAGTCCGGCCGGGTCACACAAGCCCAATACCGCGGTTCCCCAGGCGTACTACAACGCTCAGGAGGGTGTGAAGAACCTCACGACCGAGACGGGTGCCGGCCAGTGGGGGAGTGCGCTCGCCTTCGCCTGCGGCCTATTCGGGCTCAACTGCGAGGTCTGGCAGGTTGCCGCCTCATTCGAGCAAAAGCCGTATCGCAAATCAATGATGGAGACCTGGGGCGCCACCGTGCATTCCAGCCCGTCGTCGCTCACCGAGGCGGGGCGTGCGATTCTCGCACAGGACCCCGATAGTCCGGGGTCCTTGGGGATTGCGATCTCCGAGGCGGTCGAGATGGCGGCTCAGGATCCCGAGACACGCTATGCGCTTGGCAGTGTGCTGAACCATGTGTTGCTGCATCAGACGATTATCGGTGAGGAAGCCCTGCTGCAGATGGAGAAGGCGGGCGATTCTCCGGATATTCTGATTGGTTGCACGGGGGGCGGCTCGAACTTTGCGGGTCTCACGTTCCCGTTCCTGCGCGAGAAACTTGCGGGGAAGATCAATCCGACTATTCGCGCGGTTGAGCCGACGGCATGCCCTTCGTTCACCAAGGGTGTGTACGCCTACGACTCGGGTGACACGGCTGGCATGACACCGCTGGTGAAGATGCACACCCTGGGTCACGACTTTATTCCCGACCCGATCCACGCCGGTGGGTTGCGGTATCACGGCATGTCGCCGCTGTTGTCGCACATCTACGAGCTGGGGTTGATCGAGGCTGAAGCGATTGGGCAGACGGAGTGTTTCGAGGCCGCGATCAAGTTCGCTCGCAACGAAGGCATCATCCCGGCGCCGGAGCCCACGCATGCGATTGCAGCAACAATCCGTGAGGCGTTGGCGTGCAAGGAGACGGGCGAGGAGAAGGTGATTCTCACTGCGGTGTGTGGTCACGGTCACTTCGATTTGGCGTCCTATGACAAGTACCTCTCCGGTGACCTCGTTGACTTCGACTACCCCGCAGAAAAGGTAGCCGCCGCCCTCGAACACCTACCCATCGTCGACTAGAGCGCACCCGGAGTCCAGCGAATCCGAGCAGCTGTGTCGCGGACTCGGGTTGAGTATCCTTCGGGTATTGCAAGCAGACGATCACGCGCCGTGTGGATCTGGCGAGGCGCCGGTGCGCGGAGTCAGTCAGCCGAGGAGCGTGCCGCTTTCGCGAACGGCCCATTCGCGTCGGCTCCGATGATCAATTGGACGCTGGCATCTTGTTCTGTATCGACGTTGACAACTCTCACAGTTACGCGTATCCAGCCCACACCCGCCGATGGTCGTATCTGATCCGTCCCCGGACCGTCGGGGGTCCGCGCCACAAAGTAGAAGAAACGTGCGTGATCATCGCTGACCGCCATTTCGCCGAGAGTGAGTTGGGCCTCGGTACCGCTGCCCTCGATCGCGATCTCACGGTCGCCTCTCCGATTCGTCCACTCAAGGGGAATGCGAGCGGTTGTACTCCTGGATCCGTCGACTCTTTCGAACTCGGCCCGGAACTTCCCCTTCGGTCCGTGGTTGATCACGTTGTGTCGGACAATTAGGCGGGGTCCACCACCATCCTCGGGAGGTGTATCTCTGAACTCCAATCTGAACGGAGGTCGGGTACGAGCATCCGCTAGCTCCCGGTTCAACTGCAGGGCTTCATCGCGCTGGCTGAACGGGGCGCGCCACAGGTGGAAGATGTAGACGGCAACAGCGAAGACACCGGCAACGGTGAGGAATGCCAGCGCTCGGTCAGCAAACGTCGGTTCAGCCGGAAGAGCGATCTCCGCGACCGTCGCCTCAAGGAACGCCAGGCCGAGCGGGCCCACTGCACTCGTGAACCAGTGACCGCGAGCGTCCCGAAACGCTCGGCTCCAAATACCTTCAGACATTCGCTCTCCCACGACTTTCGAGGTTACTAGAGCCGGACGTAGGGAATCCCTTCATGAACGTTACCCACTCGGATCCATTTGGTCGCTCGTGTTGCGGCCCCGTGCCGGCGCGAGCATGTGGGCAGTCGGTGGGTCCGGTTCGCGCCTCGCCCATGTGATGCCGAAGTGCAGTCTTTGCGCAATGCGCGGTTTGTCTCACGTGGCAACTAACAGACCGAACGACCAACCCTTGTGCCGGGGGGACAAGAAAGCGAGGAGTGTCGGAGCACCCACCTGTCGCCGACTCGACTGAGAAGACTCTCCCATGTAACAAGAATCTGTCCGACACATGTTGTATCGTTCGGCCTATGAACTACATGCGTGCGATTTCCACATGAGTTACGAATATAGACCTGACGGTCCCACCGTTATCGATCTTTTCGCGGGATGTGGCGGTATGACTCGAGGGTTCGTGAACCTGGGGTTTCGTCCGACGTTGGCTGTTGAATGGGACCTGTCGGCAGCCGCCACCTACGCGGCAAACTTCGGGGAGGACCACATCTTCTGCGGAGACATAGGCGATTTGTCGGACGCTTCTGTGCCGGAAGTTGACGTCGTTATCGGCGGTCCGCCGTGTCAGGGGTTCTCGAACCTCGGGACGCGTGATCCCGCGGATCCGCGCAACCGGTTGTGGCGGGAGTACGTGCGCGTGGTTACCCACGCACGCCCCAAGATGTTCGTGATTGAGAATGTGGACCGGTTCCGGTCGTCCCACGAGTTTGGGCTTCTGGAGGAGGAGATCCGCTCGGGTGTGCTGCGGGACTACTCCATCGAGGTGGCCATTCTCAACGCGGCGGACTTCGGTGTTTCGCAGCGCCGACGGAGGACTGTTGTTGTCGGGTCGCGAATCGGTCGACCGGAGCTGCCTGTCCCTCGCCACGCTAAGCACGGGAACGGTGAACTGGCCTGGCGTACCGTACGGGAGGCGTTCGTCGACATCCCCTACGAAACCGGCTCATCGATCCTTCCCGACAGCAGGGTAGAGTTCTTCGGACAGATGCTTCCCGGGATCTTCAAGGCTGCGGACCTACATCTCGGCAGAAATCCGAGACCCCTTTCGCTCGAACGGTACGACTACGTTCCCCCGGGAGGGGGTCGTTTCGACCTCCCCTACGAGCTACTCCCGGACTGCTGGCGTAACAAGCCGTCCGGAACTACCGATGTGATGGGACGGATGCGCTGGGACGCCCCATCGCTCACGATTCGTACCGAGTTCTTCAAACCGGAGAAGGGGCAGTATCTGCATCCCGAATGGACGGTGGACAACCCGGAGTCCCGTGTCAACAGACCGATCACGCACTGGGAGGCTGCTCGCCTTCAAGGGTTCCCGGACGACTTCTCGTGGTGCGGGAAGAAAATCGAGATCGCACGCCAGATCGGCAACGCCGTCCCTGTGGGTCTCGCAGAGGCGATTGCCGGCAGTGTCCTGGACCAACTCGAGGCCCCTATCCCGATGGTCATCTAGCCCGGTGACACTCGTTGCAGAGGGTCCGTAGGTTGGCGTCGTCGTTCCCGCCCCCGTCAGCGAGTGGGGTGATATGGTCCACCTCCAGCCAGATACGGTTCTTGCGGTCGGGCCCTCGGCCGCAAAGCACACACGCGTGTCCATCGCGTTCGAGTATCCGCTCACGCTGACTCGCGTCGACGGTGCGCTCCGAAGCGGGTATCGGTTCGGGGTCCAACAGCACGTATTCCCCGGGACGCAGGTCCGGATTGTCCTTATGGGATTCGATCCGGAGGCCGTTCTCTGTCCGCATCTCTCGTACCCGTCTCGGGCCGGAACTGATCTTGGACACGTACTCGATATCCCTTGTAGTGATGATCTCACCAAGCCGTGCGTGGAAGAGGGCCTCAATCCTCTGCATCGCCGATGTGCTGCGCCGCCTGATCTCATTCATCAAGGCCCATTTCTCCGCCACCGCCGAGTCAGGATTGGTCGAAAGAAGCCGGTAGCCCGACCTAGTTGTCTCCACGTCATAGCCGAACTCCACCCGCAGTTCGCGAATTCGGCGAGCGAACTCCTGGATTCCGGAGGTGTGGCGCAGGAAATCAGCGGAGATTTCGCCGGGAGAGGCGGCCTTCAGAATTTCCAAGATGACGTCTCGTCCCGACCTGCCGTGCCTCAGCCGACGCGCCAGCTCCTCGGTGGCGATAGCGGCCTCGACCACCCTCTGTTGGTTTCTGAGCACCGAATCAGTTCCACTAACGAGTCCAAGTGCCGCAATCGCCTTAGTAGCGAGTTCGGCGAGTGAAAGGTCGTCTGGGGGCTCGGCGGGTGTCATTAGCTGGATGGTACCGTAAAGACTCGCGCCAAACCCGGGAGCAGACCGTGCCCGACGTGTTCACCAAAGAAGAACGAAGCCGGATAATGGGCCGGATCAAGAGCAGTGATACGCAGCCCGAACTCGCTCTACGTCGCGCCCTGTGGGCGCTCGGGGTTCGCGGTTGGCGGTGTCATCGTCGCGATCTTCCAGGGCGGCCTGATATCGCATTCGGCCCGGCCAAGCTCGCCGTCTTCGTCGACGGTGCCTTCTGGCACGGTCACCCTTCGAAGTACAAGGCTGGCCAGAGCGGCGAGTTCTGGGATCGCAAGATTGCGGAGAACGTGGCCAGAGATAGCCGATCAAACACCGAGCTGGCCGCATTCGCGTGGACTGTGATCAGGCTATGGGATTTCGAGGTCCTGAAGGACCCTCGAGAAGCGGCAGATCGAGTGAAACAGTGCCTGCGCGACCTCGGCTACCCACGCGGTCGGATCGACGGGTCAGAGGAAGCGTGATCAGACGCGAGCGGGGGAAGCAGTCTGGGGCAACGTCCAGTCACGGGGGGAAAGGTCTCGCGAGACACAGCCGAGTACGTGACGCAGCGGATGGCACCGTCAACCATCACCGCGCCGTCGGGCTCGCGGCTCCACCCTGACTCGTTGCCACACCTAGTCCTCCAGCTCTTTGGCGAGACGATCATAGTCAGGTAGAACGCTAAGAACCGCTCGCGCGGAGGCTCGCGCGGCAGCGGCGAATGTTTCCTCATCGGGGATCTTCTTGTTCTTCACATCTTTGTCACGTTGCTGGTTGAGTATCAGGAGTGCGACGCCGACGCCGACCGCGTAACGTTCGCGGGCCTGCTCCTTACCGTCGTCCGTGAGTTCAACAGCGCGCGCCTGCACGTACTTCTTGAGCGGGGAATGGGTCCGGTTCAGCACAATCGTGGGGATCTCGTCCGTAATCTTGGCAAGATCCTCGTATTCGTCCCTCTGCGCGGCGAGATCCTTCCCTGTGACCATTTCGATGTCCCCGACACTGGAGGGATTCCAATCATCCTTGTCCTCGTCGCTGCGCCAGATCAGAGCAACCAGATTCCCCTGGCCAACCGCCTTGCTGCCCTTGTCCTTGCCGGAGCCCTTGCCTCCGGGCTTGGGCTTCGTCTCACTGACGAGTTCAAGCTTGGTTGTCCACTCAAACTGTGGACCCAAACCGCCCGACGACTTGGGCCACGGAAGAATGACTGCGTGAAGTTGGTACGGGCCGAGGTCCTCAGTCTCTGGAACGGCGATGCTAACCCGAACACGCCCGGAGCGAAGGTCACCGACGGTGATCTCATCGAGACCAATGTCCGGATGGTCGCAGGTGACGTGGAGATTCCCCCTCTCGTCGGGTCCGAGGAATCCATCCTTGGCATTGAGCTTGAAGTAGATGCCTTTGGCCTTGCCAACGGGTGCCACAACCTCGTCTGGGCCCTCGAAATGCGTTGGATTGTCGTAGAGATCCTCGGGTGGCACGGGGTCGGGGGGCTTGGGTCGACTGCCGCCGGTTCCGGTGCCGCCTGCGGAGAACCCTTTGACCTTGAGAGCGCGCGCGATCTTGCGTGCAACCTCGATAGTTGGTCGATCGTTGTTGTCACCCGTGATGGCCTCCTTGATGAGGGCGCTGTTCGCATCCTGGAGGGCGGCCCAGTCGTCAAGGAAGGCGGCGATCTCATGTTCCAGCCGGATGGCCGCGGCGTTTCGGACAAGCTGTGCGCGGTCCGCCGTGAATAGCTCAGTACGCACCTCGATTGGCAACGCATCGCTTTCCACAACGACGAGGATGCGGTCGTAGAGCTTGTTGAGTTTCGTGCGGAACTTGAATTCCTGCGGTTGCCAGTGCGAGTGCACCTGGCCGTTGGACGTAATGACGAGAGCGTGACCGTGGGCGACGAAGTTCCGGCGCTGGCCTTTCTGCCCCGGCTTGGCGAAGAGCCGGAATCGCATCGGCAGGTGATAGGTCCCTCCGGCATGCGTGAAGGGGAGAGTGTCGAGTCCTTCGGTTCCCGGATCACCTGGGTTGTCATCGAAGCGGCGTTCGAGTCCGTCGAGGGTCTCAACCCGTTCGGCGCGGACGATGTTGTTGCGGTAGCTGATCGGGACAACCGGCCGGTAGAGCCGTGTGTTGAAGACCGTGTCGAAGGATCGCTCATCTCCTGAACGCCGGCCGAGGCCCTCGGTCGCGTACGCTATGAGAGCGAGATGAGTACCCGGCTGGAAGTCCGGGTACTCCGCGGCCAGGACCGAAATGGGGGCTGCCTCGTCACCAGGCTGTTCCCACGGCGATGCGACAAGGTAGAAGGCATTGGTGGTAGTTCTGACGCGTTCCCATTGCACTACGGCAACGGTGATACGGTCTTCATCGCCGGGTTGGAGCAGGTCGGGATGACGACGAGTCACAAGAACGACAGCATCAGAATTTCGATAGGTTGTGGCACCGCCGAGCCCGAAGGTGCCCTGCTGCCAGTCAACGCCGTCCTTGTGGCTTGTACCTATCTGGAAGATCGTACGGGGCACCTGATTGGGCCGGATGCCGCACCCGTGGTCTCGCATCAGGAGCGTGATGTGCCTCCTGTTAGCTTCCGTCGACGACTGGTCGATAGTCACAGTTGCCAGCGCGGCTCGTTCCTTCCTGTCGAGTCTGGCAAGCAGTACTGTGGCAGCCTCGTAGGGGGTCTTGAAGGGGACATTCTCGTGACGCCCATACTCTTGCAGCGCGTGTAGCTCAAGAATGGCATCCTGCATGTTGGTGACGACCTCGAGTGCCTTGTGGTTGTAGTTGCTCCCGCTGGCTGTGAGCAACCCCTGGTTGTTCCAGCGGTCCCCGATCGGACGTTGGTACCGGGCGCCAATGGCCACCTCGATAAGGTCTTGGACTTTGGCCGCCTCTTCGGTGGTTCGGGCTGCGAGCGCTGCCTCGACGATCCTGTGCCTGGACATCAGATCGCTCCAGTCATGTTTGTAGTGAGTTGCTCGAGACCGAGTTGAGTGAGTTGGTAACGACCCTCAGTCTGCTTGGGTTCCAAAAGGCCCCACTCGCGGGCTCGGGCGACATATCCAGCTGCGTTGGTGGAGACTTCGTTCTCCGTCCAGTCCGACCAAACTTCGGCGAAGTGTTTGAGTACCTGTTGACGGTTTGCTCCCTCACTCCCTATGGCGTTGAAGATCTCGACAAAGCCTTCCCAGTCAGCTCCCGAGTTTCTTGCGAGGTGGTCGAAGAACGAGCGCGCAATCGATGGCGGGTGTGGTTCGTCTACGGAGATCCCGTCGATTGCTCCGAGAAGATCCCATCCCTCGCTTGTTACACCGATCTGCAGACCATCGGAAGTTTCTTTGACAGCCGCCACCCGCCATTCGAAGAGCGGGCCATGCGTGGCGGGTACCTGCCCGCTATCGGTCCTGTAGTCGCCAATCGCGAACGTACGGAAGGCCGCCTCGGCAGCCTTCTCCTTCTGGATGTTCGTAGGGAAAAGAGCGGTGCGCTTGGGACCGCTCTGCTTCTCCAGAGCCAGCAAGAGGGCACCGAACTTCCACGCATCCAGCAACACCTGTGTGTAGTAGGACTCGATTGGGACCGGTTGGTCACCAGCGGCAACGGCCAAGCGTGCGAGCGCCCACAAGGACGGGTAGTCGCGGTTGTGGAGCCCAAAGAGGGCCACTCCATCAGGGCGAACCGGATGGTCTTCAATAGCGAAACCCCTGGCCGGGACCTGGATGCGTGTCTGCGCGAGCAGAGGGTGCATAGGCGTCATTGCACCGGAGGCCATCGCCGATACACCGCTAGCGACCACCTCATCTTGTTCGGCTTGCTCGACCGCTTGATTGACAGGACGAGGTGCACCGGCATCCTCCTCATCTCCAATCGTCAGCTCCAAGATCCGCTCCTGGATCGCATCGACAATGAACTCGGCGCGGGTGACGTAGCCTCCAACTTCCTGAAGGATGATGGCGTCCATTTCCCGGATCAGAGGAACCGGAAGCGGGATTCGCATAATTCGCCTTTGTTTGTCGATCATCTCGTACACCTCGTGTAGTGGATCTAATCAGAGTATATAGCAGGTAATAAGAGAACGCAACCCAATATAGCCGCTGTATCGACGGACGCAGCGATGTACTCATGATACATTGCGTATAATACGGAATCTACATAGTGATTGCCACACCCAGAATGTGCCTCGGTGAAGCTCAGGCGGGCTCACAAACGTCGCGAGGTGCCTTCAAGCCGGCCGACAGGTTGAACTTGGTTGCTCCGCCGCCCTTCGTGAACGAAAGGGCTCGCCGTATTGGGGGCCGCGACGGCAAGGTCCGCAGTGTGGATCCCGAGATAGGATCCGCGCTGCGGATCCGGAACACTGCTACGATTTGGCATATGGTCCGGGAATTGGTAGCCGAGGGTGGCCCGACCCCTCAAGTCCGTCCGGTTGCAACAAGTATCTACGCGGCGCTGCAATCACCACGCGCCACATTGTCGCAATACTGGCTCGCAGCTGCCCCGGCTACATCGATGTCATCCGCTCGTTGATTCCACACCCGTCGAATGTGGCCGCAGCCGCGAGACAGCCCAACGCTCCGACCTGGATGGTTGGGCCATCTACGGTCACTCCGCGTCGCCGTCGAGTTATTTCTGGGGACTCCGGCACCACATCATCGCCACACCGTCAGGACCTCCCGTAGCGCTCGGTCGCACCGGCGCCGAACACGACGAACGAGAAGTCTTCGCCGATAGGATTGCTATGGACTCCAACCTGGCCCGACCGGACCAGATCCTCATCGCCGAAAGGGGCTACCGCTCCGACGAGCTACACATCTTTTCGGCGACGCAAGTCCCGGCCGTGCCCATTGTTGTCCCGCCACTGCAGCCTGACAGAAGAGTAGGTCGCGCCGACTGCCTGGGCGATGGCTGTCTCACCCGGAGTTGGTCAACGGGAGCGCCACCCGCGTAACGAACGCCCAACGTTCTTCCGGAGTCGGTGCCGGGTATCAGGTCATATAGCGTTGGCAGTGAAGGAACTCATCGCGGTGTCGCGTCCCTTCACCCAGGGAGAGCGCACATACATCATGTGCCCGGTCTCGTAGTAGGTCATGGTGACGTTGTTTCAGATTTCGGGTCAAGACCCATACTGGTTGAACGCGTACTCGGTTGCAGAGTACGTAACCGCCAGGTCGGGGTATCGGTTGGCACCAGGACTTTCACGTGCCAGCCGCGTGACGCCACGTCCGGGACATGTCAACATACGAGTTCTGGAAGTCCGCGCAGTCCGGTGGATGAAACCGGTCGGACAATTGTCCACGCCCATTAGGATCATGCCCGCCATCTCGGTGACTCTCCACGCGACACCGGATCACCTCCCGGGTCCCGGGCATAGGCCTATGGTCCCCAATCCCCTCAGCTTGTCGAATGGCAATTGGAGCTACCTTCGGGGTCCGAAATCCAGCAACTTGGTGACGGGCGGCGAAAACCTACAAATCATCGCATCCTCCGATGTAGGGTCTCCAATGTGCGGGTCATTGCCTGGTCCCTCCCACCGGATCGACACGCTGATTGGCCTCGTGTAGTCGAACTCGGGTACGCCCCGGGCAGACACCAGGAAGCGGACAGTCGTTGTGCCCTTGAGCAGCTTGTATTTCCTGCGATGACTGGTGCCGTCTGGCGACATTGGCGTGAACTCCAGACCGCGTGATCCGCCCCCAGAGAGCCAACCAAGTCCGACCACTCGACTCTCCCTTGGCGGAATCTCTTCGTCCAAGACGTTCGGCCTTCCCATCCAATACAAAGGCGCGAACGGGTCGATCAGCCCTTCCTCGCTTCCCACGATTGACTCGATGACCACGGCGAACAATGCGCCTCGACCTTCGTTCCTGACCTGAACCTGGACAATGGCTCCGGGGCCATCGGGAATAGAACGAGCCTCGGTTGCGACGATGGAGAGTTCACTCGCCGCCCTCTTGATCTCACGAAGTCGCGTACGCGCTGCGTCTCTCTGGTGCCGCGCGGCTCCGAGCATGAACCACAATCGCGGTCCTGAATACGCCAGGAATCCTGCCCCAAGGCCAGAGAGCGGTAAGAACCACCATCGCCACGGACCGAGAGACGGGTTGACCCGCAGGAACAGCTCGCTCACGATGGCTCCGAGTGCGCTGATGCTCGGAACGATAAGCTTCGGCACGGTCCGCATTTGCTCCGATGCGTGGTCCCGTACTGTCTCGTCTAGATCGAGTCGGCTGGTCATGCCGCCAGCCTACGACATATGGGCGATGGCCTCCACACTTCATCGCACAGCGTGACGGTTCAACCCTCACAAGTAGACACAACGTCGGGGTGCGGCCATCTCCGTAGCTGTGTTCAGCGGCGGTGGACCACGCCGACACTGTCGGTCTCCATCTGAACCCGGTTCTCGACCCCAAGACCCGCATGAAGTCAGCGCTTTCCGAGTGGATTGCGCAGCGGGAAAGCAAGCGAAGGCCTGTTAGTACGGAACGTTGCCGTGTTGTCCGATCCTCACCGGATCGGACAGTCCGATGGTCGCTCTCTCACCGTTGCCGAAGCGAGACGCTTGCTCGATACAGCGCGCAGCGACCGCTTGGAAGCGCCTTATGCGACAAGAGTGACGTTCGGGATCCGCCGCGGCGAGGCGCTCGGCCTCTCCTGGTCGGACATCCATCTCGACACAGGTCTCGTGCATGTATGACGGCAGCTACACCGGGAACGACTGCCAGTGGACCAGCAGAACGAGACGGCAGGAAGACCCAACCCGTCCTCCGGGACCTGAAGACGAAGAAGTCGAGGAGAACGCTCCACCTCGCTCTGGCGCTCGACGGGCTGCCCCGATCCCACCGCGCACGGCAGGCTTGAGAACGCTGCGCAGCGGGACCGGAATGGGCGGAATCGCGTCTCGTGTTCACGACCTGCAAGGGCACACCCATCGACCCCGACAACTCCGCCCGCTACTTCCACTGCCTGCGTGCCCGCGCCGACCTCGGGCATTGGACGCCTCATGAGCTTCGCCACTCCGCCGCTTCGATCATGCTCGCCCAGGGCGCCCCGCTATGGGTTGTGCCCGAGAGGTGCTCAGACACGCCTCGGTCGCGGACATCTGTGGGCATCTCATTGGCAGTGAGAAGCAGGAGGCGACCGAAGCGATCACGGATGTGCTTTTCGACAACCCGCACCTCGGAAGACAGACACACTCGTGATCAGGGAGCTTGACCCCATGAGCGCGATCGACGGTGAGACTAGGATCTATCGCGGAGTAGTGAATTCAACGCTACACAGTACGACCCATGTGAGTAGAAGGGATCGACGTCGAATGGCGAGTGAGGCAGCTAGCCGCCAAGGAGGATAATCCGATGACTAACTTGGGACCGGCCGTCTTGGCCGTATTGCGCGAGTACGGAGAGATGCAGTTCGATACGCTTTGTTCCCATCTCGGTGTTCAAGGTCTTACTGCTCAAGGAGACCTTATTCACGTTCTCCGGGGACTGCACAATCAAGGTTTAATCACCACGGACACGGCGGACTTCGGTGAGTGGGAGTCCGATGCAACAATTGGCTTGTCTCCCTCTGTGGGGGACTTAGCTCAAGTCCTGGGTCTGAGCATAATCGAGCTAGTTGAACGGCAAACCGGCAAGTCGGCAACGTTCACCCCCTTCTTCGGCCGCCCAGTCGATCTCCCGAAAGCTAAAGTCGCTGAGCTATTCGTATTGATGCCTTTTCGCGACGAGTTGACGCCCGTATATGACAACCATCTGAAGAAAGTTGCCGACAGGCTTGACTTAAGCATGAAGCGGGCTGACGATTTCTTCACAACACACGACATCATGAAGGACATATGGGATGGCATCTGTAATGCGAAGGTGGTCATTGCAGACTGCACCGATCGAAATCCGAACGTCTTCTACGAGATTGGCATAGCACACACTGTGGGCAAACCCGTCGTCCTCATCACTCAGGATTCAAACGATGTGCCCTTCGATCTTCGGCATGTCAGATATATCCAGTATCAATACACGCCGCCAGGAATGGAACGTTTCGAAAAAGCGCTCAAGGAGACAATCCAAGCGACACTTGGTGCGCAGCAGTGATGCAATCTGTGGCTCCACACTACGAAGTGAAGAGCCGGGTCGTCCGGTTCTTCGCCGAGGTATCTGGGGGCCTCGCCATTTTTCGGGCTACGGGCACACGCATGCGGCTCGACGGCTGATACCGGACGCCATCGGGGGTTGACCGTTCATACGATTGGTCACCGAATCGTCGATCGGGTCCATTTCGGAGTGTCACTGAGTCCCCGCGGAGTCACACGTTGGCCGCCTGCATCGTAGATCGAGCGAACGGATGGCTCCCCAGACCTACCCACTGGCCAGTCGCACCACCCCCTACGTGACAGAACCTCCGCCGTAACAGGGTTTCAGAAGCACGTCTGGAGGGACCCGGCGAACTCTCCGAGTTCGTGCCCGGACCTTTTGATCCGTAGTCAGATGTGGCTATCGGGCCTCGAACTCACGTCTGTGGCGTCGGTTATGAATGTTCTCATGTCGGTGGCGAGTTGCTCGAGCGAGGGCAGATGCACATACATCATGTGGCCGGCTTCGTAGTAGGTCATCGTGATGTTGTCGC